>JAAWHL010000005.1 GCA_022795855.1 Lawsonibacter sp. | reverse complement strand
TAGGGATTGCCGGTAGGTCATGTCCTGTGTTATACTCTTGCTCATGAAGGATGTGGCTCCTTTCGGTCTGGTTGGTGTGTAGCAACTCAACTTTAACCGATTTGGCCGCATCCTTCTACTTTTTTCTTCTACTGTCCAATATCTATTGTACTCCTACAAGGCCTGGCAAAAGTTTTTTAAATTTCCACTTGACATGTTTCATCTTCTGTGCTAAAATCAGTATCGTTGAGTCGAGGAAATCTATTTTAAGAGTTTTTTGGACGAAAAGCTGTAGGAGATGCAGATTGGCGGAGGGCACAGGTTGTAGCAAACCTATCTGCACAGCGCAAAACTGAATCATACAGAAACCAATACCAAGGGTTTTAAGAAGATGGGGGTATAGCTCAGCTGGGAGAGCGCTTGAATGGCATTCAAGAGGTCAGCGGTTCGATCCCGCTTATCTCCACCACACCAAAAAGAAGTCGGACACCGGAAACGGTGTCCGACTTCTCTTTGCTGTCCGGGGTTTCGGCGGAATCAGCGGGGGCCTCCGGTTCATCGTCAAGGCTGCGTCTATGTACGGCTGTCCTGATTGGTCAGGGCGGCCAGAATCTCCACCAGGATTTTGTTCTGGTAGTCCAAAATCAGGTTGAGTTCCTTCAGCTCCTGGATCCAATCATCCCGCTGACGCCCGGGGATGGGGTTGACATAGCGGTGTATGGGCATATCCTCTTCCTGGGCAAAATCCAGGTTGGGGGCTGGAGCGTGGCTTTGCACGGTCTGCGTACGGGTGCGTTTTTTTCCCTGCGGCTGGCGGTTAAGCATTGTGCTGCCTCCTGACAGATGGGCGCCGGACGAGGCGGCCCCATGGATTTCTGGCCCATTCTATGCTGAAGCCTTGACAAGCGTACCGAGGGGCAGTACAATAAATATGTATCAAGTGAGACAGTTTGGGGGGCGGGACTATGTCCGTGTCATTGCCGCCGGAGCAGTTCCGGACGCTGTCCGGGTGCGCCTTGTTTTCCGGGGCAGCTCAGGATAGAATTGAGGAGATTCTGTGCCGGGAGGGCTGTATGCTGCGCCGGTATCCTCCCGGCGCGGTCATTTACCGCCCGGAAGATTTCCTGCGCAGCCTGGGGATTCTGCTGACCGGTCAGGTGCGGGTGACCAAGGATCCTCTGACCGTCAGCGTACTTCAGCCAGGCGCTCTGTTTGGGGCGGCGGCTCTGTATAACGACATGCCCCGGTATGCGGCGGCGCTGACGGCCCTGTCCCCCTGCACTGTGCTGCTGCTGTCGCAGGAGCTTTTGGACCAGCTCTTGGGGGAGGAGGCGCTTCTGCGTCAAAACTATCTGGGCTATCTGTCCGGGCGCATCCGTTTTTTGAATGCCAGACTCCAGGCTCTGGCCGCCGGCGGGGCGGCGGAGCGGCTGAGCCGCTATTTGCAGGAGAATCTGACGGACGGGAAACTGGTGTGTCCGGTGACGGAATTGGTCCGCCGCTTGGGGGTCAGCCGGGCCTCTCTTTACCGGGCCATGGGCCAGCTGGAGGAGGCGGGACTGATTCTCCGGCAGGGGAAAACCATCACGGTCCCGGATCCCGCCGCGCTGGGCTGTGCGCTGTAGCGGCGGCGCAAAATGCCGCGTCATCCGATACCCCTCAAAATAAGGAAATATCTAAGAGCTTGTTAAATCTCTCGAAATATGCCGTATGGCGGCAAAAGGCCCGCCGGCGGGATGAGAGATGTGAAACAGCCGCTCGGAAGAAGGAAGGATTGTTATGAAACGTTTTCGTATTTCTGCGGCCCTGCTGAGCGCGGCCCTGCTGATTTCTCTGTTTTCCGGCTGCCGGAGAACCCAGACGCCGCCGGATACCGGCTCTCAGCCGTCTGCCTCCCAGCCCGGAGCGGAGGACAGCAGCACCCGGCCCGGCGGCGCGGAAGACCAGTACCTGCCCAATGTCATGTTTCTCTCCGGCCCCACCGGCGTAGGGGCGGCCAAGCTGATGGCGGACAGCGAGGAGGCGGACAGCCCCTGTCTGGGCAGCGTGACCATCGCGGCCGCCAATGACGAGGTGACCGCCGCCCTAAACAGCGGCGAGGCGGATATTGCCGCCGTGGCCACCAACATGGCCGCCAATCTGTACAACAAGACCGACGGCAAAATCACTATGCTGGCCGTGAATACCCTGGGAGTGCTGTATATTCTGGAAAAGGGGGACAGTGTGCAGCGGATGGCCGACCTGCGGGGGCGGACGCTTTACGCCCCTTCCAACGCCAGGGGAGCCAATCCGGAGTTCATCCTCAGCCATCTGCTGCTCCAAAACGGCGTGGATCCCGGCGAGGTGGAGATAGAGTGGAGGACGCCTCAGGAGATTACGACCGCTATGGTTTCGGGAGAGTCGGGGGTATGTATGCTTCCGGTGCCGGCGGCTACCGCCCTTTTACTGAAGGATGAAGGGGTGCGCCAGGCGCTGGACCTGTCTGAGGAGTGGGACAGCGTATCCGGAACGCCCTTGGCCATGGGGTGCCTTGTAGCCCGAACCGATTTTCTGCGGGAGCACCCGGAAGCGGCGGAACGCTTTCTGGAGCAGTACCGGGCCTCCATCGACTATATGCGGGACCCGGAAAACCTGGAAGAGGCCGCTCAGCTGGCGGCCCGGTATGAAATCACCGCCAGCGCCGCCATTGCCGGGGCCGCCATTCCCCAGTGCAATCTGACGTTTATTACCGGTGAGGAGATGCGGGATACCATCCAAAACTACTATACGGTCCTGATGGCGGCTGATCCCGTCTCCATCGGCGGTTCCCTGCCCTATGACGACTTTTACTATATCCCCTAAAGGGCTGACCCGCGCACTGCTGGCCCTGGCCTTTTGGCTGGGGGTGTGGCAGCTGGGGGCCGCGGCGGCGGACGTCTGGATGGAGGGGAGAGGAAACGAGCTGATGCTTCCCTATCCCTCCAGCGTGTTCCGGGTACTGCTGGCGCTGGCCGGCACGGGGGAGTTTTGGATGAGCGTGCTGGCCTCCCTGCGGCGGGTGCTGGCGGGGCTGGCTCTGGGGACGGGGCTTGGGCTGGCCCTGGCGGCGCTGACCTGCGTCAGTCCGCTGGCCGACTGTCTGTTCTCTCCTGCCGTGCGGGTGGTCCGGGCTGCTCCGGTGGCCTCCTTCATTCTGCTGGTGCAGCTTTGGGCCCGCCGCTCGGAGGTGCCGGCTGTGATTTCTGCGCTGATGGTGCTGCCCGTGGTGTGGGGAGGGGTGTCCCAGGGCATTCGGGAGACGGACGGGCAGCTGCTGGAGCTGGCCCGGGCCTATCGCTTCTCCCGGTGGAAAACCGTGCGGCTGATTTATCTGCCCTCGGTGCGGCCGTATCTCCTCTCCTCGGTGACCACGGCAATGGGGCTGGCCTGGAAATCCGGTGTGGCCGCCGAGGTGCTGTGCCTGCCCCGGACGTCCATCGGTACGCGAATCTACTACACAAAGTACAATCTGGAGGTGCCGGAGCTGTTCGCTTGGACGCTGGCCGTAGTGGCGCTGAGTCTGCTGCTGGAGGGCCTGCTGGCACGGGGGCTGAAGCGGAGGAGCAGGGGGGGAGCGGCGTGATTCGGATTCTGGAATTGTCCCTCTCCTTTGGAGAGAAGAGGGTTCTGGACCGGTTTTCCCTGGCTCTCCCAGAAAGGGGAATCACCGCCCTGACCGGGCCCTCCGGCTGCGGCAAAACCACTCTGCTGCGGTGCATTGCCGGCTTGGAGAGGCCCCGGGGAGGGGCTGTCTCGGGGGTGCGGCCGGAACGGACGGCAATTTTGTTCCAGGAAAACCGCCTGCTGCCCTGGCGCACAGTGTGGGAGCATCTGACGGATGTGCTGCCAGCCGGGCAGGAGGCGCGGGCCCGGGAGCTTCTGGCACTGGCGGAGCTGGAGGAGGAGGGGAGGGCGTACCCGGGACAGCTGTCGGGCGGCATGGGCCGGCGGCTGGCCCTGGTCCGGTGCCTGGCGCTGGAGGCGGACCTGTACCTGCTGGACGAGCCTTTCGCGGGGGTGGATCTGCCCCGGGCCCGGCGGATGATGGAAACGCTGTCCGCTCTGCCGGTTTCGATCCTTCTGTCCACCCACGAGCCGGAGATACTGGCGCTGGCCGGGCGGGTGCTGTCTCTGGACGGCCCTCCCCTGAAAATCATTCAGCCCTGAAATACATGGAGTATTATAAACCCGAGGACAGAAACAGGCCCGGCGGATTTTTCCAAAATCCGCCGGGCCTGCCCAACTCCGCCGCAGGGTTTAGGCGGCGGCCGGAAACTTTATGGTATCGCGGGGATGAGACGCGCTGCTGCGGTGCCCGCCGGCATCGGCCGGCCGGAAACCTGGGCCGGATTATGCAATGCCATTAAGTTAACCACAAATTACCAAACAGGAGGGCAAAGAGAGGTGTGGGATCATCGAGCAGGGACATAGCAGGGAGAGATGCGGTTACCGGCAATGAGGGGGCGTGGATAGCGGCGGGATGGCGGAAAGGCTGGAGCTTTCGGCTCAGGAAGGGCAGCACATCAAGAAACCAGCCCCGTGAGGTTTGGCGGCAAAGATAGACCGCGTCAGAGAAATTGACGCGGCGCTTATACTGGGAAGCGCCGCGGGCGGTATCCCCATCCCAGGCGGCGGCCTGGGCAAAATTGAAGATAATGAAAGCGGAAAATATATCCTGGAGGATTAATTCCGGCCTCTTGGAATAGAGGTGAACCATGCCCACAGTGTATTTCAACTGCCGGAAAGAGGTTTCAATATCCCAGCGTCTGGCATAAAGGCTTCGCAATGCCGCAGGAGGGAATTGAGCCTGGTCCAGGTTCGTGATGAGGGTCCGGTACTTCCGTCTTTCAGCTTTGGGCGGACAATTCTGGCGGAAAACAGGTAAAAACCGGCGCTGCCAGGTTCCAGGAGGTCAAATGGGATATGGTTTTGCAGACGGTAGTATGGCTCCGGAACAGGGATGCCGCGCTGTTCCATCTGCCGCCGGGTTAGCCACCCCAGGGTGATGCGCACCGGCAGGTCGGATTCCGAATGGTTGGGCAAAGTAATCCCGTAAGCGTATGTCCTGTTTCGGTCCTTGAGGCGAATCAGATATTTCCAGCCCTTCCGCTCCAGATGCTCAAAATTGTTGTATGCCTCATAGCCCCGGCCCGCCGGCAGGATCACGGGTTCTGAGTTTGTGGAACACTCCGCCATTTCGCATAAGGCCGCGTCTTCGCTTTTTGTGTGTTCTTTCTGCACAAGGATATCGGTATAGATCCCGTTCTCCAGGTCGAATAGCGCATTGATATGGTACAGGTTCCGGCCAGGCTGCCGCTCCGTGCCGGGCCGGAAGGCGTCTGCGTCTGCGGGATACGACGAGGATTTCAGGGAAGTGCCGTCTACGGACAGCAGCCGATGGCCCCGGTAGGTTTTCCTGGCAGCCAGAGTGCCGGTGAAGCGGTGAAACAGTTCCGAAAACGCGCTTGGCAGCAGCTTTTTCCGCTGCTGGACGAAAGCGGACGCTAATGGAGTATCAATTTTGTTCTGAAAATATCCCAACAGCCCCTTCCACGCACTTTTTTCGTCCATCGTCAGGATGAGTACCATCAACGCTGGCAGGGTCAGCGCCCGCCGCCGGGTAAAGTCCTTGCGCGGATCCTTTGCGTATTCTTCGGGGTGTTCCCCCATTTCCTGGGATATGGACAGCAGTGTTTCTTTCAGCGACCTGGCTGTGCATTTCATGTGTGCCCCTCCCTGATAATCAATCTCGTCTTCAGGGCCTTGCCGCACTTTTTTTGGCTCTTACCAAGGACTTTTCTTAATTTTGAATTGGAGTTTATGGGTTAACTTAATGGCATTGCTACTGTGAGACGCATTTCCGATATGACGTAAATAGTCAGCGGGATTTGCCGTGTTTCTTAGTTTTTTGCTCTTTCCGTTCCTTAATGTGCTGTTCCAGCGTTTTGGGCGGCAGATCGCCAACGGCGATAATCGCATTTTTTGGCGGTACGCCTTTGAACATATCGCGGAGTTCCCTGTCTTTGTCCTGTTCCATCTCGGCCTCATTTCCCTTGGCCTCCTCGGCGGCAAACCGCTGTTCTAAGCCGACAAGTCCAGCGGTCACCGTATCCAGCGGATTGACGTACACTATAACTTTATTGGGGAGGTTGATTTTTCCCCGGAATTTCGCAGGTAAAAGAAGTAACAGTATGGTGCTGTTACACCAAGCTGTTACTTCCCTCCGAAATATTAAAATGTTAGTAGACAAGATTTCAATCCACGCCCCCTGCGAGGGGGGCGACGCATCACGCCACTGTCAACAAAAATGTTTCAACATTTCAATCCACGCCCCCTGCGAGGGGGGCGACTTGGGCGGGCGTCCGTGGGGGTGCCCAGTCAGAGCGATTTCAATCCACGCCCCCTGCGAGGGGGGCGACTGTTGCCCCCGCGTATACGGATACGCCCAGCTGGATTTCAATCCACGCCCCCTGCGAGGGGGGCGACTGAACACATATACCCGGACTACAGCCTATACCCGATTTCAATCCACGCCCCCTGCGAGGGGGGCGACTTCACGCTGTACAACGTGGCCCCGGTTATCATGGTATTTCAATCCACGCCCCCTGCGAGGGGGGCGACTTTTGTCCATGGGTCACCAAATTCCCATGGTTGATTTCAATCCACGCCCCCTGCGAGGGGGGCGACTTTCTTGCGCCCCGGCGTGTCTGTGCGGAAGTTCGGATTTCAATCCACGCCCCCTGCGAGGGGGGCGACATTTCGGGGAGCGGTACGGCTTCGTTGGAGATGTATTTCAATCCACGCCCCCTGCGAGGGGGGCGACGACCTTTTCCACACTCCCGGATTCGTCTACGAGATTTCAATCCACGCCCCCTGCGAGGGGGGCGACTGTGCCCCGGCCCGCTGGGCCAGCAGGTACAGGTCATTTCAATCCACGCCCCCTGCGAGGGGGGCGACGTTGTCCTTCATGCTGATTTTGAGGTAGCTCAAGAATTTCAATCCACGCCCCCTGCGAGGGGGGCGACTGCGGGGGAAGCGGCCAAGGAGGAGCGCATCCAATTTCAATCCACGCCCCCTGCGAGGGGGGCGACGGGCGCAGCGCGGAACGCCGGACCTCGGCCCTGATTTCAATCCACGCCCCCTGCGAGGGGGCGACTGGGGGCGAGCAAAGAGGCGATGAAACAGGGAGATTTCAATCCACGCCCCCTGCGAGGGGGGCGACGCGGAAACATCAACGGAGTCATGAAAGACGATGTGATTTCAATCCACGCCCCCTGCGAGGGGGGCGACTTTGCCTTGCGTTCATACTGGGAACGGGTAAATTTATTTCAATCCACGCCCCCTGCGAGGGGGGCGACCGGGGGCATATTACGCTGGAGGTAATCCGGGCCAAAATTTCAATCCACGCCCCCTGCGAGGGGGGCGACACATCCTGCCCCTCCACTCTCTGGACGCCCTTGTATTTCAATCCACGCCCCCTGCGAGGGGGGCGACCGCGCCCAACTCCAGGTCTGTTATACCATCCAGATTTCAATCCACGCCCCCTGCGAGGGGGGCGACTTCTGGATGCTGTTCCGGTGAGCGCCTGACAGAATTTCAATCCACGCCCCCTGCGAGGGGGGCGACCTCTTGTACAGCAACGCTTTTTTCCGGGTTTCCCATTTCAATCCACGCCCCCTGCGAGGGGGGCGACGGTGCTCACCAAGACCGCGTCCTGGATCGAGGAATTTCAATCCACGCCCCCTGCGAGGGGGGCGACTCAGGGACACGGCAGCGCAGCGCCTGGGTGAGCTATTTCAATCCACGCCCCCTGCGAGGGGGGCGACTTGTCTCTCACGCCACCGGCGTATGGCTCGACCTATTTCAATCCACGCCCCCTGCGAGGGGGGCGACCCCGGATTTGAGCACCCGGAAGGCGTCGTACAGATTTCAATCCACGCCCCCTGCGAGGGGGGCGACCGTCGGTGAAGCTGTGTCCCCCATTGACGGAGGCTCTATTTCAATCCACGCCCCCTGCGAGGGGGGCGACACCATCGTCAACACCGGCGTGGCCATTACTCGGATTTCAATCCACGCCCCCTGCGAGGGGGGCGACCTCCGGGGAGCTGGCCCCCCTGTTCCGTTACCTATTTCAATCCACGCCCCCTGCGAGGGGGGCGACCAGGGAGAGCTCCGCGCTCTCCAGGCAGGCGTTATTTCAATCCACGCCCCCTGCGAGGGGGGCGACCGCTTCCCGGCGTCTATGTTCTCCCTGTGTGCATAATTTCAATCCACGCCCCCTGCGAGGGGGGCGACCTTCCGGAATCCGGTGAATCGGAATGGAAAAACGATTTCAATCCACGCCCCCTGCGAGGGGGGCGACCCTGCCTGGAGAGCGCGGAGCTCTCCCTGTCCGATTTCAATCCACGCCCCCTGCGAGGGGGGCGACTGGTGGCAGGCAAAGGGGATGCCGGTGCCCTTCAATTTCAATCCACGCCCCCTGCGAGGGGGGCGACCGTTCATCTTCTGGTGTCCGTCCTCCAGGAGATATTTCAATCCACGCCCCCTGCGAGGGGGGCGACTCGGCCTGCGCTAAGGCGGACAGTTCCCCGTAAAATTTCAATCCACGCCCCCTGCGAGGGGGGCGACTGCGGCACGGTGCCGGTGATTGTCAAGACCCACCTATTTCAATCCACGCCCCCTGCGAGGGGGGCGACGTAAAAATGAACCTGTTATGTGATGACCTTGACGATTTCAATCCACGCCCCCTGCGAGGGGGGCGACGCGGCGGAAAAGCTCCTGGCCCTGGCCAGAGCGATTTCAATCCACGCCCCCTGCGAGGGGGGCGACTTACCGATATTTTCGGCGGCGCCTGGGGTCTGCTGATTTCAATCCACGCCCCCTGCGAGGGGGGCGACCCGGCTACTCCGGCGGCGGCGGCGCGGCCTACGGAATTTCAATCCACGCCCCCTGCGAGGGGGGCGACTGCGCCGCCCCGCCGGCGGACCCGCCCATACCGGATTTCAATCCACGCCCCCTGCGAGGGGGGCGACTGACATCCGTGTACGGATATGATTAAATAACGCTATTTCAATCCACGCCCCCTGCGAGGGGGGCGACCTATCAGTTCCGGCTCGCGCCGGACGGGGAGGAATTTCAATCCACGCCCCCTGCGAGGGGGGCGACTCTCGTCACGCGGATAGGCTGCCCAAAAGCCCTTATTTCAATCCACGCCCCCTGCGAGGGGGGCGACGCTCCAAAAATTCCTTCACATCAGCCCGGGCCAATTTCAATCCACGCCCCCTGCGAGGGGGGCGACGATTGCCCCGGCCACCGGGCTGATAGCCCCTATATTTCAATCCACGCCCCCTGCGAGGGGGGCGACGCGGACAGTTTCCCATAAATCAGAGAGGGCAGACGATTTCAATCCACGCCCCCTGCGAGGGGGGCGACTATTGTCCAGTGTGCGCACAACGCTCCTGGAAACCATTTCAATCCACGCCCCCTGCGAGGGGGGCGACTACATCCCCATTGAGCGGGTGCCGCGCCTAATGAATTTCAATCCACGCCCCCTGCGAGGGGGGCGACGATGAATATGGCCGAGCTGAAGCAGCTCGCCAAGCAATTTCAATCCACGCCCCCTGCGAGGGGGGCGACAAGTGTTCGGGCATTTATCCAGTGTCCCATACGTATTTCAATCCACGCCCCCTGCGAGGGGGGCGACGTAGACATCTGTATTGATATAGCTTTCTTTAAGATTTCAATCCACGCCCCCTGCGAGGGGGGCGACGAGCTATCTTGCACAGTACCATGATTGGCTCTCTATTTCAATCCACGCCCCCTGCGAGGGGGGCGACCTCCCAATCACCCAATCCTCCGCAGTCCCAGACCGATTTCAATCCACGCCCCCTGCGAGGGGGGCGACGGAAGAAGTGGGCGTGCTGTCCATAAACGATGCATTTCAATCCACGCCCCCTGCGAGGGGGGCGACAGCAAAAGTGCTAGATAATCCAAGCGTTTTTGCGCAAGGATCAGACGATTTGACGAATATCGCCTTCCAGTTCCGGTTTATGAAAGAAATGATTGCATCAGCAGAGCGCTTTTTCAAAACAAACTCTGTGCGAACCTACCGGGCGTACTATGGGAGCTTCCCTTTCGCACCTTAGATAATTAGGGGACCTTCAGGCAGATATGTGGTCTTTGCACCAAAGTGCTCGATCTTGTTCTCATAGCAGTTGCCCAAGTGATAAAACCGCAAACTGTCCCTTTCCGGATCCATGATCGAACAAAGCTTTGCCTGGAGCTGCCTGCATTGAGCCGGGTCCAAAAGGCACTCAAAAACAGAGCATTGGACCCGCTGGCCATAGTTGACGCACTGCTTGGCGATTTGCCGCAACCGCCTGCGGCCCGCGGCATCTTCGGTATTCACATCGTAGGTGATCAGCACCAACATTTTCTCACTTCCAAAGAAAAGGTGGGTAGGCGTCCAGATCGCCGCGGATATACCGGGCCAGCAGGAGCGCCTGGATATAGGGCACCAACCCCCAGGGAAGTTTCTCTTCCAAGTAGGGGTGTGTGATGGACTCCTGTTTCCGTGTCTGCCACGCCTTGAGAAAGGAGCGGCGGGCATCATCGGTGAGAAGGACAGCCCCGCTCTCCCGCTGCTGAAAGTCTGATGGTTTTACTACCCTGTTGTTGACAAGTGTCAGCACAAAGCGGTCGGCCAGACAGGGGCGCAGTTCCTCCATCAGATCCAGCGCAAGAGAGGTACGTCCTGGCCGGTCCCGGTGAAGGAACCCCACATAGGAGTCCAGCCCCACGCTTTCCAAGGCGGCGGCGCAGTTGTGGGCCAGCAAGCTATATGCAAAAGAGAGGAGCGCGTTAAAAGCGTCCAGGGGTGGACGGCGAGTCCGTCCCCGAAAGAAAAACGACTCCTTGCTGTTGAGAATCATATCATCCAGCACTCGGAAATAGGCGGTGGCCCCAGCCCCCTCCATCCCCCGTAGGCTGTCCAGATCTGTCTCGTCCCGGATCGCCGGAAGCAGCTCCTTCAAGGTTTGAGATGCTGCGCCCAGTTTTTCCCCGTTCAGCCGGATGCCATGGTCGCGCCGGGTGCGTTCGACGCTCCATCGGGCGTTATAGACCTTGCCGAAGATCATATTGCGGGCAATCCGGCAGCTCCGACCGGAGTCGTCCGCCATACGGTACTGTGCCCGCCGGAGCAGCACGTTTCCGCTGCTCTCGCCGCATACCCGGGCAAGAAACCGGCCATGTGGCGTGCAGAAGGAGAGAGCAATCCCCATCTGTGCACACTTGCCCATTAGTGCCGGAGAGGCCCCAGCATAGGAGAAGGAGATGATTCCGGACAGGGTGTGCAGTGGATACCGGGCCACCGCCTGACTCTCCCGGTTCGCCACTACGTTCTCCCCCTCCAACGACAGGTATATATTCTCGGACGTAACGAACAGCGTATTGAGCAGATGTCTCATGGCGTATCCTCCATCATCCGGCGCAGATACTCCCCCACACCGCGTCCTTTCGCAAGCCTGGGCAGGCACAGCTCCTTCAGTGAGCAGGCCGCACACCCTTTTGCCGGTTTTGCTTTAGGCGTATGCCCCCTCCGGTATAGCTGGTGCATCTCCTTCAAGTAGGTGCGGACGGTTTGCCGGAGCTCTTGCGCAAAGGGGACGGCAGTCCGGCGCCGCGTCTCCCCGTAGAAAAGCGCACCTTCCGCGATCTCACAGCAAAGCATCTCCTCCAAGCACATAGCCTGGGCACACAGCTGAAGCTCATCTGCCTGGTGTGCCTTGGGGGTGCCCCGCTTGTACTCCACAGGAAAAGGCATCCATGTTCCCTTCTCCCCACATAGGGGAACTCCCTTGGGATCTGGATGAAATTCGACCACATCGCACTTCCCCGATATGCCCAGGGTTGGGGAGAATACCGGCAGCCCCCGCAGAATTAGCACACCGCCCCGGTGCTCCCGCTGCTGTTCATCGTGGGCGCGGGCGTGAAACAGGTCGCCCTCTACGGTGCGCAGGTTTTCCGCCCACTGGGATTCTATTTGAATGAGCGCCCACTGGCGGCGGCAGAAAGCAAAGTGCTGGAGACCGGAAAGGGGGAGAAAGTCTTCCTCGGTGTATATCATCCCAGCCGTCGGCAGATGACTCCGGCGGGCAGGGCCTCCTCGTCCACCGTGACCTGATAATCGCCGTAGGCGCGGGCGGGGGCGGTGTCGCCGGGGTTCCTGCGTGCCACCTTCACCGTTTCAAAGAGCTTCCAGGCCGGAGCGCAGCCCAGCTCGGAATCGTGCTTAAATACGATTAGCTCCCTCACCGCCATCTTACCCCGGGCGGCGGAGCGGTCATTCTCAAACATGTTGAGGATAGCCTGCCACAGCAGCTCCAGATCCTCCTCGGAAAATCCGGTGGTCTTGCGGGCCAGATTAGCGGAGATATACCCCTCGCAGCGGTAAAGTCCGTAGGGTACGATATACTTACGCCCCATCTCGGTGCCCTTCTTTTCCGCATCGGCCTCGGTGGTGATGGCTACCCGGGTGATGGTGATTTCCTGGGGGACGATGGGCTCCACGCTCCGGGCAAAGCCCAGCTGGACGGGCCCCCGAACCTGACCGCAGTTGAGGGCGGCCTTCACAAAGGTTGTCATCACGGCGCCGAAAGTTCGGATGTCAAAGAAGTTGGTACACATCCAGTCCCGGATCTTGGCATCCAGACCGGGATCGGATTTTTTCTTGTCCTTGACTGTTTTCTCGGTAATCCCAAGCGCAGCGTAGGCTTCTGCATCGCTGCGGTTCAGGGGTACGCCGTCCTTCACGTAGATACGGTAACCGATGGCATCCCCTTTTACTGTCTCCACATAACTGCGGATTTTTCGTTTGAGACACACGTCAGTGACCAGGCCCAGGCCGGTCTCCGGGTCCACCCGGGGCATATTGCCCGCGTCGGGGTCCCCGTTGGGGTTGCCGTTCTCCACGTCAAACAGGATAATGAACTCGTAGCGGTTTTTGATAGGCTCAGACATTTTGATTTTCCTCCTTTTTCTGATAGCGGACCTGGGTCTGGTGGTAGTAGCCCAGCTGGAACGCACCTTGCTGTGGGAGAGACATACGGGCAGGGAAGCTGGTACCCAACAGGGCTGTGATCTCGGTGATCTGCTTTTCGTAGAAGACACACAGGCCCATATTGGATCCCTTCAGCTTCTTTAGGTGCTTCTGGGCCAGGTTCCCCAGGATGGAAAAGATGGTGGCCGGGGTGGAAGCGGCGGAGTTAAAGTACTTGTCCTTAATGGTGGTGTTGATGCCCGGATTGGTGGCGGACTGAATGGTTTCGTAGACCGAGAACAACCGACCCAGGACATAGGCGGGGTCATCGCAGGCGGGATTCAGGGACACGGTTAAAACCTCCTTTGAAATATCAGGGTGCGGGTTTTTCAGGTAATACGCCTTGAGAATGGCGGCACGGACATAGTCTACCTTGTGGTCAGCCCGGATGCGGAGCGTCACGCCATTGAGCAGGGATGCCGGGTAGCGAATATCGGCGAGGACAGCCCGCAGCACTTCCCCGGCCATCACAGGGGAAGGAGACTTGTCCTTGGAGCTCTGGTTCACAGTAGCATCCAGCAGTTTCCACACAGAGATGGCATCAAATCGTTCGTTGTGAACAATCTCCAGCCGCCGGTAATGGGCCTGCACGTTTTTGAGAAAGCCGCCGAAGGAATTTTGCAGAAAGAACCGCACCGAGAGGCGGGCGGCATTGGGGGAGAGCCCCAGAATGTAAAAATCCATGTCCGGATCCAGCCGTGTCTCTTCGTATTGGACCGGGATCCCTTTCGACAAGTTCTCCAGCATCCCGGCCAGGGTGCCGGCATCATAGGGGGATTTTCCGCCGAAGGCTGCGGCGGAAAATAAAGACTGGAAAGCGGCCTGTCCGCTTCTGGCCCAGAAGAGGACAGTGGCGTCTCCCATACGGAACCTGTGATCCCGATCGGCGATGAGATTATTGAGAGCGGCGGTGTAGGCGAAGGCGGCGTACTTGCTTACCGGAGCGTTCAAGCTCTGCTCACGGCCATAGGAGCAGAAAGCGGGGGCATTATAAGAGACCAGTGCCGTGCCGCTGGACTGTCCTCCGGCCACACCCTTGATAGGGGGGTGAACCGCTTCCACCGGCCCTTTCCGGCCGGTGACCAAACAAACCATCTCCGGTCCTTCATCACCGGAATCATAGTAGCTTTGCCACACCTGCTTGACGAGGGGGATGGTGTGAATATAGGCCCCATTGTACTTGAAAACCAGGTTGGCCCCGGCGGTCAGCTCCTCCCAATCCTCCTGGAGGGCAGGGTGGTTTTGGGCCTGGAGAGGATCCCAATGGTCAAAGAAGGCCAACAGAGCCTGGGCTGCGGGGCTATCCACTCCGTCCAGCAGTTTGTGGTGGAGGAGCTTGCACGCGTTGAAGCATTCCAGGCTCCGCTGGGGTTTGCCCTTGGCATCCCTTCCCAAAATGTAGCCGGAATGGTCCCAGAGAAAGTTGGGGGCAATCCCCACCGTGCGTTTGACCGGCGCCGGCAGGGAAATATCCTGGGGCACGGCCACGGTCTTGCTGCTACGTATCTGCTCCGTTTTGACCGAGGATACCTGCTCCAACTCCCCGGCGTCGTTGATGTGCAGGGCAAAGGAGATGCCGCTTTTGCTCCAGCCGGGCGGATCGAGCTTCCCCAGAGCGGCCAGCGTCTCATAATATTCCGTCAGAACCTGGAGAATCAACCCCTCACCTCCCCGCTGTCCCGCGTGGGGACGCTGAGCACTCCGTCCACCAGCTTGGCCCGGAAAAACAGGGGAGTGATATCCTCAGGGTCGGAGTAATCCATATCCCAGAGCATATAGCCCAAGTCCCGCTCCCCGCGCAGCTCATCTGGGCAGGGGGGAATTGTCTCACACAGCCTGAACTGGGCCGGGAACTCCCGGCAGCCGAAGCAGGGCTGATGAAAAAACTGTCCCCGGCAAATGCGGCGTTTGAGGATGTCCTGGAACTTTCCGGGGTTGTCCCCGGCTGTGGCCTGGTCAGTCATGCAAAAGTGTGCCTGGATGACATAATGCACATCCCGCAGCAGCAGGGCGGCCCGCTGTTGAATGCTGTTGGGAGCAGCCAGGTACAGCTCGCCTTTTCCCTGCTCCATGACGGTCCGGGCCGAGCGGAAGCTGATAGTGGACTTGACCTCATTACGCCGCAGGTTCATGGTGCGGACGGGGGCGCAAACGTGGATGCGGTCAATGACGTACCGCAGGCCGGGATGCCAGTAGATCGCCTCCAGCAGCCCCCGGGCTGCCGATGGGGTCATCACATCGTAGCTCACTCGCTCCACCTTCATTTCCGGGCGGGAGAAGCAGGCGTAGTCCCCCCAGACCTCCAGTGAAATCGGCATGGCGTTCACTCCTTTCATTGATACGAGCCTGTTTTATCACAATAAATGTCCGATGCAGAAACGTTTTCCCTTATCTTTATATGATGATCGCTTTTCCGCTGTCCGGCTCCATTGCCAGCCCGGTATCCTTGCGATAGAGCGATAAATCAGCCAAAAGCGCAATCCCCTTTTCCGGGATTTCCAGTGCACCTGCCCGGTCCAGCGCCTCAAAATGATCCTCGTAGACGTTCACCCCGTACTGCCCCAGCTTTCGGAACAGGTCCCGGGAGCGCTCACCGGCGCGGAGACGGGATACCAGCTCAGCCCCTTCGTTCCAGGGAATATAGATCGTCTGCGTGTTCTTTTCAATGAGACAAAACTTTTCGGATACTGTCTTGAATGGGAGCTTATTTTTCGTCCCTTCCATCAGGGAAAGGATACCGTGTATATCCTGGGACTCCATTCCTTTCAGATCCAACAGCTCCTCAAAATAGCTGGTAATGGCCTCCGGGCTGTCCAGGCGGATGCGGCGCGACAATACCTGCCGCGCCGCGTCGATATTCTGCCGGAAGAGCGGGTTAGGCTTCCCCTCCCCCTGAAAGACAGTGACGATGCTGTCCTCTGGGGCGCGCCTGCCTTCCCGATTGCAACGGCCCGCCGCCTGAAGGATGGAATCCAGGCCGGCTTCTTCCCGGAACACTGCCGGGAAGTCCACATCCACCCCGGCCTCAATGAGGGAGGTAGATACCACCCGGCAGGGGAGGCCATCATCCAGCCGCCGGCGTATCTCCTCCAAAACCGCTTTCCGATGGGTGGGGCACATGAGGGTAGACAGGTGAAACGCCCCCTCCCGGTGCAGCAACCGGTAGAGCTCCTGGGCGGTTTTACGCCGGTTGACCACGCACAAGGCCTGGGGTATGGCATTGAGCCGCCCGGCCAAAGCCGCGGAGCTTAAAATGCCCTCCTTCCGGAATGTGACCCGCTGGAACACAGCATCCCTGCAAATGTCTGCGGGACACAGCTCCACAGGGGGCATCTCAGGCAAAAACTCCTTAAAAAGCGCTCCCAGGGAGGGCTGTGTAGCGGTACACAGTACGGCAGAGGCCCGGTAGTGCTTGACTAATTGCGCGATAGCAAAGACACAAGGACGCAGACAGGATACGGGCAGCATCTGTGCCTCGTCAAAAATGACAACGCTTCCTGCCAGGTTGTGCAGCTTTCGGCATTTGGATGAGCGAGCGGCAAACAGCGACTCAAAAAACTGAACTGCCGTGGTCACCACCACCGGAACATCCCAATTCTCCGACGCCAGGGCCATCCGAACCGCCTTTGGGTCAGGGTTTTCGGTCAGATCGTACAGTGCCCCCGCGTGGTGCTCCAATATGTTTTCCTCTCCCAGAATATCCCGGAAAACTTGGGCATTCTGCTCGATAATAGAGACATACGGGACCACGTAGACTACCCGCCGCAGTCCGTACGTCTTGGCATGGCGCAGGGCAAAGGCCAGCGATGCTGCTGTTTTGCCCCCGCCCGTGGGGATTGTAAGGGTAAACAGCCCAGGCGCCTGCGCCGCCCCCTGCTCAATGCAGCGCTCCAGCAGAGCGCAGCGCCGCTCATTGAGTGCATTTTGGGGCGGGAACCAGCCGCTGATATGTACCTGAAGCTTCCGCTCCAGTGCCTCCATGGAGATGCTGCCGCCGCGCTCCCTGAGTTCCCCGGCCATAAAGGCTTCGGTGTCCAGAAAGTCGGCATCCACAAGGCTGGAGTAAATCATACGGGTGAAGAACATCCCCTCGGAAAAGCTGGCAATCCCCTTTGGAAAGGAAGCAGAGGGGAGGCAAATCTCCTGTTTCCAGGCGTCATAAGGCTCCAGCTTTCCGGCCCTGGCCCGGTTCATGCGGCCGGAAAAAGTGCCCTGATCGGCGTTGTCCGTCTCGCTGCCGCCGTCTGGAAGGCCGCTGTGGTGCCCTGCCACAGCAAAGGCTGCGGACAGCTGGCCCAGCTTTAGGCACTCCCACGCCCCTGCGGTGGAATGATCGACATGGATGTCAGCACCGCTCAGCCGCTTCTGAAAGGCGCCAGAGTACTTTCCGATATCGTGGGCCAGCCCAGCCAGCCGCCCCTGTTCTTCTGCCCCAAAGGCGGAAGAAAAGCGGGCGCATCGCTCTGCCGTCCCATTGAGGTGTTCCAGAACGGACTGTTTTCTGCCGTCGTGAGCATTGTGGGCAAAATATGGTATTCCCATGTATCTCCCCCGTTTGTTTCCCCCAATTTTGTTTTGGCACAGAAAATTATCTATGACAGCTGTATCTGTCAATCATATACAATGGTTTTCCTCTCATTTCAATCTTAACATAATTTTGCCTGCTATTCTTTATAAGCCCTCGCGGACATACCCAGCCAGCTCACGGCGGTGTGGCGGTGTCCTTTGACAAGATCAATGAGCGGATGGGCGAAAAGCGGCAGGCGGCCCGGGCCGAGGCGGAAAAGGAGGCGGCGGCCGTCAAACGCTTCAGGCCACGCCGACGGTAATGAGGATATTGGCAAAGGTGCGCTTTTCGCCGGTAGAAATGGCCAGGCGGACGCCCTCCTGGCAGCAGGCGTCATAGAACTCGTACCGGCCCAGCTTGGACAGCTCCATGCCGCCCAGCATGGACTGGAACTCCCCGAAAATTTCGGGCGTGGTGCCGTCGGCGGGGTCCATGACCTCCGCCTTCTCAATTTCCACAGCGCTCTGAATGGCGGCGAGCACGTCGGTGACGGAAGGCAGGCCGGGGGTCAGGCCCAGGTAGACGGTCTCGGCCTGTCCGCTTTTGGAGTCCAGGGGGTAGTTGCCGTCGGCGATGAGCACCTTGTCCCCGTGCCCGCACAGGGCCAGGGCGGCCATAATATCCGGATGAATCAGCTTTCCCTTCAGCATAGCGGCAGCCTCCTTTACTTTTCGTTTTCCCGCAGCTGGCCCAGCTTTCCGCCGGGGTGGCAGCGGACATACTTGACGGGGTCCCAGTCCTGCTCCACCTGGAGGGCTACGGACAGGGCCTGGAGGGTAAGAATTTCGGCCAGAATGGAGTTGCGGGGGGCCCGGTTCAGGGGGCCGCCCTCGGCCTTGACGCCGGCCAGCAGGAAGGCGTCGCTCTCCTTGGCCAGCCAGCTGTCCGGATTGCCGGACACGCCGATGACCTTGCATCCGTTATTCTTGATGGCCAGGACGGTGGCCTTCAGCTCGCCGGTCTCGCCGGAGTTGGAGATGCAGATGACCACATCCCCCGCGGCCAGCTGTCCGCAGGAGCCGTGAACCGCCTCGGTGCCGTGGAGGAAATAGCAGGGGTTGCCGGTGGAGGAGAAGAGAGAGGCCATGTAGGCCGACACGTGGCCGGGCTTGCCTATGCCGGTAATGTGCATCCGGCCGCCCTTGGCCTGGGAATCCAGGATCAGCTGGGCGGCGGCCTCGTACTCCTGGGCGGAGCGGGCCTTCAGAAAGGCGTTGAATTCGGTGTCCACGCTGGTGAAGAAGGCCTCCACCGCCTGTTTGCTCTCAGGTTTCAGCATAAAAATCACTCCTGTATGTTATAAGTTACTTCAGTGCGTCCAGCTCGGCCGGGTCAAAGCCGCGGTAGCCCCGCTCCCGCAGCAGGTTTTGGACCTCCTCCACGGTGGGCAGGCTGGGCATGGCCCCCATGCGGGAGACGGTGATGGCGGCGGTATGGCTGGCAAAGGCCAGGGCCTCGCCCTGGGGCAGGCCGGCGGTCAGACCGGTGCAGAAGGCGGCCACGAAGGAGTCGCCGGCGGCGGTGGGGTCGGCCACATGGGGCATTTTGACGCAGTGGGTGTGATGGATGCCCGACTTTCCGGCCACGATGGAGCCGTTCTCCCCCATGGTGATAATCAGATTCTCCACGCCCCGGGCCTGGAAGGCCTGGGAGACCGCCTCCACATCCTCAAAGTTGATGCCGTTGTCCACCCGGATGGAGCGGCCGGCCAGGATGGCCGCCTCGTGCTCGTTGGGGGAGAGGTAGGTGGCGCAGGAGAGCAGCGCGTCGGACAGGGGCGCGGCGGGGGCGGGGTTAATCATAACGACGGTCCCCGCGTCATGGGCCCACTGGGCCACCGCCTCCACCACCGGCATGGGCAGCTCAAACTGCATCATCACCAGGTCGTAGCTGCCGATTTCGTCCTTCAGCCAGGCCACGTCGTCCACCGTCAGGGTGAAGTTGGCGCCGGGACAGACGGTGATGCGGTTCTGGGCCCCGTGCTCGGTGACCTCCAGGACGATGTGGCCCACGCCGGAGGATTCGTCCGGGTCCACGGAGACGTGGGAGACGTCCACCCCCGCGGCGGCGGCGGTGTCGGTCATGATTTTGCCGAAGGCGTCGTCCCCCACCTGTCCCACCATGGTGACATGGGCGCCCAGGCGGGCGCACTGGACGGCCTGATTGGCGCCCTTGCCGCCGGGGGCCGTCTGGAACTTCAGGCCGATGACCGTCTCGCCGGAGCTGGGCGCGCGGGTGGTGGAGGCAATCAGGTCCATCATGAAGCTGCCGACCACCAGGATTTTGGGCTTTTTCAGCATATTGTCTCTTCCTCCTGTCTCTGCCGTGCCGGCGTCCCTCCCAAGGATGCGGCGCGGAATTTCGATTGGAAACGCAAGAAAAATTTTCCCCTCTATTATATAGAATCTTGGGACAAGATGCAAGGGCTTGAGCGGGCTTTTCCTGCCGGAGCCCGAAATCCCTTGACACGCTCCAGCCCGGGAGGTAAAATGAGGCTGGAATCAAACGGCAAGCCGGCGGAGGAGTAAAGCAATGGCAAAACATGTAAAGCGTTCGGTCATTCCCATCTATCTGGTAGGAGCAGTCTGGCTGGTGTTCGGGCTGTTCCTGTCCCTGCACCGCGTCAGCGACTATCTGCTGTGCGCCGGGCTGTCCCTGGGGGCCTACGTGCTGGGCCGGGCGGTTTTTCCGGACAGGAGCTACGAGCTGCCCGAAGAGAAGAAGGAGCCCGCCCGGCAGGAGAAGAAGCAGGAGGCCAAAAGCAGCCCGGAGGCCGACGCCCTGCGCAGGGAGCGGGACCGGGCGGTTTCCGAGATGCGCCGGCTGAACGACGCCATCGAGGATCCGAAGATTTCCGCCCAGATTGACCATCTGGAGGCGGTCACCAGGAAAATTATGGATTTGGTGGCGGAGGACCCCAAAAAGCTGCCCCAAATCCGCAAGTTCATGAACTATTACCTGCCCACCACCCTGAAGCTGCTCAACGCCTATGACCGCATGGGCTCGGCCGGCATTGACGGGGCGAACATTACCGCCACCAAGGGGAAAATCGAGGGGATGATGGACACCATCTCCGCCGCCTTCGACCGGCAGCTGGACGCGCTGTACGGCGAGGAGGCGCTGGACATCTCCACTGACATCACCGTTATGGAGCAGATGCTCCAGCAGGAGGGACTGGGCGGCGGAGGCGCCGGAACCGACGGGATTACGCTGGAGCTGTAACGGCCCCGCCGGATGGAGAAAGGAGCCCCCATAGAAAAACTGACCGTCCGAAAAGCCCGGTCCGCCGCCTGCTGGACCATTGTCGCCGCGGGGGTTCGGCGTCTCGGCGGCGCCCAGGCTTATGCAGCCGGCCGGTTTGGCTTTCTGGCCGACCCTTGTCACCTTTGCGCTGAGCGCTTTCAACGCCGTAAACGGATGGAAGATTTATAACAGGATAAAACAGGAGGAAGACAACCATGAGCGATAATCTTGACATGACCCCCCAGCTGACCCTGACGCCGGAGACCCAGACCGCCGCCGCGCCGGCCGCGCCTGCGGCCCCCGCCCTGACCCTGGAGCCCGACCTGGGTGCTCCCGCCGCCCAGGACCAGGCCCTGACCACCGAGAAGGACCGGGACGCCAACGCGGTAAAGCTGGACGAGTCCATGCTCAGCGAGGCGGAGCGGAAGATGGTGAACGAGTTTGCCCAGAAGATTGACATCACCGACTCCACGGTGGTGCTGCAGTACGGCGCGGCCGCCCAGAAGAATATCGCCACCTTCTCGGAGAACGCCCTGAACAGCGTGAAGACCAAGGACCTGGGCGAGGTGGGGGAGGCCCTGGCCTCCCTGGTAGTGGAGCTGAAGACCTTCGGCCAGCCGGAGAAAAAGGGCATCGGCGGGTTTTTCCAGAAAAAGCGCAACGAGCTGGAGGCTATGAAGGCCAGCTACACCAAGGCGGAGGCCAACGTGGACAAGATTGTGGGGATGCTGGAGAACCATCAGGTGATTCTGATGAAGGATATCGCCATGCTGGACCAGATGTACGATCTGAACACCAAATACTATAAGGAGCTGACCATGTACATCCTGGCGGGGAAAAAGCGCCTGGAGTACCTGCGGGCCAACGACCTGGAGCAGCTGCGGCAGAAGGCCCAGGCCTCCGGAGCCCAGGAGGACGCCCAGGCCTACAACGACTTTGCCAACCTGTGCAGCCGGTTTGAGAAGAAGCTCCACGACCTGGAGCTGACCCGGATGATTTCCATCCAGATGGGACCTCAGACCCGTCTGCTCCAGAACAACGATACGCTGATGCTGGAAAAAATCCAGTCCTCCCTGGTGAATACCATTCCCCTGTGGAAGAGCCAGATGGTGCTCTCCCTGGGGCTGGAGCACAGCCGTCAGGCCACGGCGGCCCAGACCGCCGTCACCAATATGACCAACCAGCTGCTTCAGAAGAACGCGGACATGCTGAAAATGGGCACCGTCGAGACCGCCCGGGAGGCTGAGCGCAGCGTGGTGTCCATCGAGACCCTCCAGCATACCAACAGCCAGCTGATTTCTACCCTGGACGAGGTGATGAAGATTCAGACCGAGGGCGCCCAGAAGCGCAAGGAGGCCGAGGCGGAGCTGGGACGCATTGAGGGCGAGCTGAAGCAGAAGCTGCTGGAGCTGCGGGGCTGATTTCCGGCCCCGCCCCCGGCGGCAGAGGGGCCGTCCCGCCGGACGGCCCGCGGAAGGAGCGCCCCAGCCGGGCGCCGAATAGGAGAACACCATGAAATTTTTGCAGAAAACCTGGGCGGCAGTACTGCTGACCGCCGCCATGATTGCCATAGCCGTAGGGATAGGCTGGATGCGGGCCGGTACGCCCAATGTGCCGGAGACCATTGATCCGGGGCAGCCCGCCGCGCCCGGCGCGCTGGCCAGCCTGGACACCCGGGACTATAAAAAATGGCTCTGGGACGGCGCGAACCTGCTCTCCGCCCAGGCCGAGGAGCAGCTCTGCCTCTACAACGCCAACTGGGACGCCCGCTACAACAGCGTGGTGGCCCTGGTAACGGTGGGCAGTTTGGACGGGGAGGACATCAAGGAGTACGCCTGGGACCAGGGGGCCGACATGGGACTGGGGGAGGGGGACGCGATTTTGCTGATCTCCGCCCGGGACGAGACCTATTTTGTGGCCCCCGGAAACGATTTTGCCTCCATTCTGACCAACCGGGTGGTCTCTGATTTGGAGGACATCCTGTCCGGCCAGATGAATGAACAGACCGTTTTGTCCTTCTACGGCGCACTGAATCAGGTCTACTATGACAACTTTGGCTTTGGAAACGGGGAGACCGCCCGCCCCATAGAACAGGAGGGCTACGGCGACTCCGGCACCGCTTTGATTACCCTTCTGGTGATCGCGGTGCTGATTGTCGCGGTGCTGTCCGCTATCGACCGGACGCGCTACAACACCTACCGAGCCCGGTACTACGGCGTGGTCAATCCCCCCGTCGTCTTCCGGCCCATCTTCTTCTGGCACGGCCCCCATTCCAGCTGGTACCGCCGGCACTGGCGTCAGCCGCCGCCGCCTCCCCCTCCCCCTCCCGGGGGACCCAGAGGGCCCGGCGGCCCGGGCGGCTTGGGCGGAGGAGGCTTTGGCGGATCCGGACCCCGCCCCGGCGGAGGAAACTCCGGCGGCTTCGGCGGCGCGGGGAACCGTGGCCCCAGGGGGGGCGGCACCTTCGGCGGCCGTCCCTCAGGCGGCGGCCGCCCCGGCGGATTCGGAGGATCCTTTGGCGGGTCCTTCGGCGGAGGTTCCCGGGGCGGCGGTTTCGGAGGCGGATCCTTCGGCGGATCCCGCGGCGGCGGGTTTGGAGGTTCCCGAGGGGGCGGCTTTGGCGGAGGCTCCCGGGGCGGAGGCTTCGGCGGCCGCAGATAACAGCGCGAAACAGTTCCACCGGCCCTGGGGCGGTTTCCGTAAGGGAGCTGCCCCGGCGGCGGGGCGAGAATGGCTGGTTACGGATTGGGACGGCGCAGCTCCGGCTGCGCTGTTCTTTTCTTGCGCTTTTATGCGGCCTGGCAAGCAGGCCCATGTATTCCTGCTCCCGTGCTTCCAGGTCTGGCGCTGCCTGAACCCCAATGTGCTGTAGCGGAGGTCCGCCCGCCGATGGCGCTGGCCGTCTGCCTTGCTTTCCCTTATAGGGTACTCCGCTCTTTTCGGTGTCCGGAAGCGGAAAACGCCGCAGACTTTTTCAAAATCTGCGGCGCTTGTCTGTCCTCGCTCTATTCGGTTTTTGTGTTCCCGCACGCCATGTCAATAACGACCGAAACGGTGATATCGTCCTCCATGCGCTTATTGCGGAGTTTATCGCCCTCGGCGCCGAACACCACATGACGGGCAAAGTGCTGGAAACACAGGAGCTCTACGCGGTTTCTCTTTGCAGCAGCACAACCGTCTCCACATGTGCCGTTCGCGGGAATAAATCGACTGGCTGAACCCTGACCGTTCTGTAGCCCAGCGCGGCGAACCGCGCTACGTCTCTGCCCAAGGTAGCGGGGTCACAGGAGACATAGACAATCCGTTCCGGGCCCATGCCGGCGATAATGGGCGGTACGTCCGGGGACAGCCCCTTGCGGGGCGGGTCTACGCACACCACCTGGGGACGGACGCCCTCGCCGGACAGCTTCCAGGCTATCTGGCCCGCATCGCCGCAGAAGAATTCGGCGTGATTGATTCCGTTCCGTCTGGCGTTTTCTCTGGCGTCCTCCACGGCCTGGGGGACGACTTCCGCCCCGATAACCCGCCCGGCCCCAGCCGCCATGCACAGGGAGATGGTGCCGATGCCGCAGTACAGGTCCAGCACGGTCTCCCGGCCGGTCAGCCCGGCGAAATCCACTGCCGCGGCGTACAGGCGCTCCGTCTGGGCCCGGTTGATTTGGAAGAAGGAGGGGACGGACAGCCGGAAGGTCCGGCCGCACAGGGTTTCCTCCAAAAAATCCCGGCCCCACAGGGTGAAAGTTTCCTCGCCCAAAATCACATTGGTGTTCCTGGTGTTTACGTTGACCACCACTCCCGTCAGGCCGGGGACCGCCTGTTGCAGCAGGTCGATCAGAGCCCGCCCGCGGGGCAGCTTCTTTCCGTTGATAACCAGACAGCACAGGGCTTCTCCGGCCTGGTTGGTGCGGACATAGAGGTGGCGCAGAAGGCCCTTTCCGGTTCTCTCGTCATAGGGGGGGATGTGATACTGCGCCATCCATGTCTTCACGCTCCGGCGCAGGGCGGAGGCGGCCTTGGGCTGGAGCAGGCAGTCTTCCGCATCAACCACGTCGTGGCTGCGGGCGCGGTAAAAGCCGATGGCAGGGCCGTTAGGCCCGGGGGAGACAGGGAACTGCACCTTGTTCCGGTAGCGCAGCGGAGTTTCGGCCCCCAGCACCGGGGGAATGTCCAGCTCCACCCCGCCCAGGCGGCGCAGGGCGTCGGAGACCCGGCAGTGCTTGGCCCGCAGCTCCTCCTGGTAGCTCATATGGCGGAACTGACAGCCGCCGCACCTCGGGGAGCAGGGGCAGTCGGGCCCGACCCGCTCCGGCGAGGATTCCAGCGGCCGCAGGGCTTTGCCCCAGGCCGCGTTTTTGGTTACCTTCAGCAGCCGGACCTCCCAGCGCTCACCCGCGATGGTGCCGGGGACAAAGACCACCCGGCCGTCCAGCCGGGCCACTCCCGCTCCCTCGGCGGTATAGCCCTCAATGGTCAGGACATGTACGCTGTTCTTTTTGTGTTCTGTCATGGTGCGGGTCCTCACTTTTCCAATCGGGTTTCATAGTCCGGGTTTCCGGCGCCGAAAACCCGGACCAGCTGAGGAATCGGGGTCCGATGCTGGACACACCGCACCGGACGGGTGCGGTAGATTTGGAAGCAGCGGTTGCAGAGGAGGCAGGGGCTCTCCTCTTGGCCGGCGCGCATTCGGGCGATAAAGTCCGGCTGGCAGATCAGCGCCCGGCTGAAGGCGGCAAAGGGGATGCCGGCCCGGAGGACTTGCTCCGCCGCTGCCCGGGAGTAGATGCCTCCCACCAGAATCAGAGGGATGGAGACGGCCTGCTGAGCGGCTGCGGCTTCCTCCAGATAAAAGGGGGCCCTGCTGCCCAGCCGGGCGGAGAAGTCCAGGCCGCTGACCTCCAGAGCGTCCAGTCCCGCCCTCTGAAACAGGACGGCCAGGGCCGGGAAATCTTCGGTGCTGTTGCAGTCGGCCTTGGCCAGGAGGGCGAATTCCGGCCCGCAGCTCTCCCGCACCGCCCGGATGATACGCGCAATCAGGCGGAACCGGTTGCCCAAGGGGCCGCCGTATCCGTCCTGACGGCGGTTGAGGTCAGGATTCAGAAAGCTGGACAGGAGATAGCCGTGGGCGCAGTGAATCTGTACGCCGTCAAAGCCGGCCTCCCGGGCCAGCAGGGCGGCTTCGCGGAACTGCTCCGTCAGCCGGTCCAGCTCCTCCGGAGTGAAGTCCTCCGGCCCCTTGGGAGGGAGGCCGTTGACCTGCGCCGAGGCCTTCAGGCCGGAGTGGCTCAGCTGTATGACCGCCTTTCCGCCCCACCGGTGGACGCCTTGTGCGGCCTGGGCCAGGACGGCCCGGTCGGCCCGGCGGTCCAGAACGGGCTGGCCCTCGTCTGTCCGCTGATGCGGCTCTACCGCCGCGTGGCCGGTGATGATAAGCCCTGCCTCTCCGCGGGCCAGCTCCTCCAGGGCGCCGGCCCAGGCGGCGGTAAACTGCCCGTCCCGCTGAGACAGATGCTCGTTGGTGGCGGAACGCACGGTTCGGTTCCGCAGAGTCATGGGGCCCAGACGGGCCTGCTCCCAAAGCTGCATTCGCCCTCACTCCTTTGCTTCATTTTATCCGGTTTTTCCTTCCGCGTCAAGGACGGCGCTCTTGACGCGGGGCCGGTTTCCTTTTATAGTATAGTCAAAGCGCTGGGAACCCGGCTGACAGTTTTCGGAGCGGGCCGTGTCCTGCCCGTGAAGTTTGCGGCGGGAAATGTCCAGCAGACTTCCATTAAAATTTTAATGTGCGATGACGCGCAAGAGAGAACGGAACAAGGAGGCCCGATATGAATCTGTGTGACGCCGGACAGGTGAAGGCGCTTTTGGCCCGCCGCGGTTTTCATTTCTCCCGGTCAATGGGGCAGAACTTTTTGATTGAGGACTGGGTGCCCCGGGAAATTGCCCGGGCCTCAGGGGCCGGCTGCGGCTGCGGTGTGCTGGAGGTGGGGCCGGGGATTGGCGTTTTGACCTGCCGGCTCTCCGCCCTGGCGGATAAGGTGGTGTCGGTGGAGCTGGACCGGACGCTTCTGCCTATTTTGGAGGAGACGCTGGCCGGCTGCGGCAATGTGGAGATTATCCCGGGGGATATTCTGAAAATTGGCCTGGCAGAGCTGGCGGAGGAGAAATTCCCCGGGATGAAGGTCCTGGCCTGTGCCAATCTGCCCTATAATATCACCACCCCCGCCATTACCGCCCTGATTGAGGCGGGCTGCTTTTCCGCCGTTACGGTGATGGTTCAGCGGGAGGTGGCCCGGCGCATCTGTGCCGCTCCCGGGAGCAGGGACTATGGGGCCTTCTCGGTATACTGCCAGTACCACACCAGGCCGGAATTGCTGTTTGAGGTGCCGCCCTCCTGCTTTCTCCCTGCGCCCAAGGTGACCTCCGCCGTGCTGCGCATGACGCCCCGGGCGGCCCCGGAGGAGGTGGAGGACCCGGAATACTTTTTCCGGGTGGTGCGCGCCGCCTTCGCCCAGCGGCGCAAAACCCTGCTCAACTGCCTGAGCGCCGCCTTTTCCCCCCGGCTGAGCCGGGAGGCGCTGTCCGGAGCCGTTGCCCGGTGCGGCCTGCGGGAGGACGTGCGGGGGGAGCGGCTGGGAATCCCGGAGTTTGCCGCGCTGGCCGGAGCCCTGAAGGAGCTGGAGGGGCAGCGAGACGATATCTCCGAGCGGTGAACAGGGACAGAAGGGACCCCACCGGAGAGCCCCGCCGCCTGTTCGACGAACACGGCAGCACCTGTTTCCGGGCTGCGCCTGCTGTTTTGCCGGGGCGGCGGAGCGATTTTTTAGAGCCTGTTTAACATCTCGAAGTATGCCGGATGGCAGGGGTTTTCTGCCGGACAAGGCAGGTTTGCTTGGAATCCTTGGCGGATACCACGGAGAAATTCCGCGCCGTATGGCGGAAAAAGGCCGGCCGGCGGGATGGGGGATGTTAGGCAGGCGCGAAGGAAAAGGCTGTGCAAAAGGCCCTGGCATGTGCTATAATTCAGTATAATAGGTTCTCCCGGCGGCAAAAAGCCCGCCGCTTGGACGTATGGACAAGTTTCAAACAGGCCCTGGAAGAAAAACGAAAGAACAACAGGAGGCAGTTATGCAGCAGCAGTATTTAGAGGTCGGCAAGGTCACCGCGGTCCACGGCCTGATGGGCGAGGTACGGGTCCAGCCCTGGGCGGACTCGCCGGATTTCCTGTGCCAATTCAAGACTCTGTATGTGGATGAGGCCCACTTCCCCATGAAGGTGGAGCGGGCCCGGGTCCACAAGAATATGGTCATCATCAAATTCGAGGGCCCCACCGACGTGCCCAGCGCCCTGTCCCTGCGCAACGCCGTTTTATACATCGACCGGGCGGACGTCAGTCTGCCTCAGGGCAGCTTTTTCCTGGCGGATTTGATGGGCCTGGAGGTCCGGGACGCCTCTGCCGGGACGGTTTTGGGCAAAATCGCCGATGTGCTCACCCTGCCCGCAGGCAACGTGTACGTGGTCCGGGGCGGTGAGCGGGAGCTGATGATTCCCGCCGTCCCCCAGTTCATCGCCGAAACCAACGTGGAGGCGGGCTTTGTCCGGATCCACATGATGGAGGGACTGTGATATGGGCATGAAGACCAGCGCCGTCATCGCCGACGGCACCTTCCCCACCAATACAGCGCCTATCCTGGGCCCCATTCCCGAGGCCGTCCGCCAGGCCGCCGAGGCGGGCTACGACGCTGTCTCCGTTACGGTGTGCCGCCCGGGGGAGGTGGACATGTCCGCGCTTCAGCGCGCCTGCCGGGAGCACCATATCGCGGTGTCCGGCCTGGCTACAGGGCGCATCTACACTGTGGACGGCCTGTGCTTGGGCGCGGGGGACGAGGAAAACCGCCTGGCCGCCGTGCAGCGGATGCTCTCCTATGCCGAGCTCTGCGCCCGGCTGGACGGCGCCAAGCTGATTGTCGGCACCATCCGGGGCTGGACCCGGGACGCCGGCGGCCGGGAGGCCTACGTCAGGCAGTTCCGCCGGAGCATGGAGGCCATCGTGGCCCGGGCCGAGGCTCTTGGCGTCGAGGTGGTGCTGGAGGCCATCAGTTCCATCGACTCCGACGCCTACTGCACCATCGCCGAAACGGCGGAGTACGTCCGCTCCTTCCGCTCCTCCGCCCTCCGGCTCCAGCTGGATTCCATCCACCTGCACACCAACGGGGAGCTGGACTTCTATCCCAAAATCCTGGCCCTGAAGGGCCTGGTGGGCCAGGTGGACATCTCCGACGTGGACCGCATGGCCCCGGACGGCGCCCACTTCGATTTCCCGCTGCTGATTCAGGCGCTGAAGGAAATCGGCTACCGCGACTATCTCGTCTTTGAGTTCCGCGCCCAGCCCCCCGCCGGGGCCGCCCGGGCCGGTCTGGACTATATCCGCACCCTGCTGTAACCGCAAAACCGGCGGTATTTCTTCTTCCGGCGGCATAACCCTGTCCCCTCCCTCATATGGTAAAGGGAGAACAAGCCGATATGGAAGGAGAATGGGCAATGTTGATCGTAACGGCAAAGCTCCCGCGGCGCAAGCTGGCGGTGAGCGTGGCGGCCGCCGCCCTGGTGTTCTGCGCCGCTCTGGCCCTGGTGCTTGGCCCCCCCGCCGCCCGGCCGGCTGCGGCCTCCGCCGCCCCCAGCCCAAAGGGAGTCAAAAGCAACGCGGACCGGGTGGCCTACCTGTCCGGCTACGGCTGGCAGGTGCGGGAGGAACCCTCCGCCTCCGAGGAGCTGCTGATTCCGGAGGAGATGGACGAGAGCTACCAGGACTATCTGGCCCTCCAGAGCAGTCAGGGGTTCGACCTGGCAAGATACGCCGGGAAGCGGGTTAAGCGCTACACCTATGAAATCACCAACTATCCCACCGGAGAGCAGGGCGTGCTGGTCAACCTGCTGATTTATAAAAACACGGTCATCGGCGGCGAGGTCCTCTCCCCCCAGCCGGACGGCTTTCTCCACGGGCTGGCCATGCCGTAACGCCCGGAGAGCGCAGGGGGAGACGGGCCCGGCCCAAGGCCCCGCCCGGACCGCCTGTTGAAGCAAGGGGCCCGGAACGCCCCCGCTTCTCAGCGGGGAGCAATGCGGCGGCTCCGGACGCGGGGACAGGCGCGGGCTTGTGCAGGGGTCTTGGGGAAACGCTGAGCGGCGGAATCCGAACAGGTTCGGATTCCGCCGCGTTTTTTTATTTTGCCGTGGTGTGGACATTTACATGATTGCAGGTCATCTCAATCCCGCGGCGGGCAAAGACGGGGCGCACCGCCTCGTTCAGGCCGTAATACACGTCCCAGTAGTCCTGATAGGAAGTCCAGGCCCGCACCACATATTCCACGCCGCCGGGCCCGTACTCGGATACGTACACCGCCGGGGCCGGGTCGGACAGCAGCTGCGGGAACTGCTCCATCGCCTCCTGAACGGCCGCCCGCACCTCCTCGGCGGAGGCGGCGTACCCGGCCGTGAAGGTCAGATCCAGCCGCCGCGTCCCAAGCCGGTTATAGTTGATGATTCGGGCCGCGGCAATCTGGCTGTTGGGGATAAAAATTTCCTTGTTGTCCGGGGTGTCCAGGGTGCTGTAAGCCAGGCCGATGGCGCTGACCGTGCCGCTCACCCCGTCGGCCTCCACATAGTCCCCCACCTCGAAGGGCTTGGAGGCCAGCAGCATAAGCCCGCCGGCCAGATTGGCCAGGGTGCTCTGGAGCGCCAGAGAGACCGCCACGCCGGCTACGCTGACCAGCGCAATCAGAGAGGTCATCTTGATGCCCAGGGCCTCCGCAGCCAGCATAACCAGCAGAAACCACAGCCCGGCCCTGATTCCTGTGCGGATGTGCCCCCGCAGCGCGCCCAGAGACTTGGAGCGAGCCAGGGCCCGGTCCGCCATCCTGGTCAGCACCCGAATCACTCCGGTTCCCACCAGAACGGTGAGCGCCGCCTGGACCACGCCGCCCACCTCCAGCGTACTCAGATTCAGTCCCTCCACTACTCCGGAGACCAGCGCGCCGGCGTCCATAGGCAGTCCCTCCCTCTGCTCCGGTTCCTCCCGGAGCTGCTTTTTCCGTGCCATTATAGCAGTTTTTTTCCGTTCCGGCAACCGTACTCCGGCAGACAGGCGCTAAAATCCGGGGAAATATTGCAGAAGACACGGGTATAGAACGGCCCCGTTCTCACAAACTACTTCCGAGGTGATGAAATATGACTTCCAAAGAATTACTTTACGTGGAAGACGCCCTGGGACACGAGCAGTATTTCCAGACCAAGTGCCGGGAGACGGCCGGCCAGCTCCAGGACCCCCAGCTGAAGGCCTATGTGGAGCAGATGGGACAGAAGCACCAGCAGCTGTTCCAGAGCTTCTACAACCTGCTGTAAGGAGGACAAGGGATATGGACGACAAAAATTTGATGGAGAACATCCTCCTGCTGGAGAAGGGTGTGTGCGGCCTGTTCATGCACGGCGCCATTGAGTCCGGCACGGAAAACGTGCATCAGACCTTCAGCACCGCGCTGAACGAGGCACTGTGTATGCAGGACGCCATCTATGACAAGATGACCGCCAAGGGCTGGTATCCCACCGAGCAGGTGGAGCAGGCCAAGGTGAATACGGTCAAGCAGCGCTTCCAGTGCTGCTGAGGCCGGCCCGGCCGGCCCATTCTGAACCGCGCCGGTAAACACGGACAATCGGCAAAGGGCCCCCTATGCAGGAAAATAAAACTGCATAGGGGGTATTGCCATGCGGCGCGCACTCCGGAGCGGCTTCGGATCCGTCAAATACAAGCTGAAATATCACTTGACAAGGGCATACAAGGGAAAGAGGCAAAAAAGTGCTGCCAGCCTTGCACAAAACACCGCCGAACGGGACAATAGGCGGTGTTTTTGTATGCGGTGGAAAAATCCCTGAACCCTGGGCCGCCCGGGTATGCGGCCCCAATCGTGATAAGGAGGTATTGGCAAGCATGGCAGACGGAACCAAGACCGACGCCGCGCCGGAAGCGCCGGGCGGCCCTCCCGCGCCGGAGCAGACGGAACAGGCGGGGATCCCCGGCATGGACGGCGGCCCCGCCCCCTCCGGCAAGGGCAAGCGGACCGCCCTCCGCTGTTGGCCGCGTTCCGGGCTTCCTTGAAAGTCGTGCAGGCGGTCGCTGCCATATCATCATCGCGGCTCAAGCTCTTGTACAGCAGCGCAATCTTGGCTTTTGCCATAGCACAGACCTCCCTGAAGGAAAATATGCGCTAAGCTGTCCTCGCCTACCATCGAAAAATCAGTGGATGAACAAGTCGCTGAGAGCATATATCACCAGTGCATCCGGGGAATTTTGTGGTATATATAAAAATAGCACAAATGAGGCGGAAAGGCAAACTGCGCGGGGGCAAACATTACGGGACGTCCGAATCCTGGGGCACGCTTCAAACTCCGGCATTGCGCGGAGGGCGCGGCTATGGTATAATTTTTGAAAATGCCGTGCGGCAGACTGTGCGAGGGGTCTGTGCGCCGCGAAGCGGGCCGTCCCTGTCCGGGGCCCGATACGCCGTCAAAGGAGTGAGGACAACGGTCAACATCAAAAAGCTGGAAAATGAGCTGTGGGAGTCCGCCGACCTGCTGCGTGCGGGTTCCAAGCTGACCTCCAATCAATACTGTATGCCCGTGATGGGCCTGATCTTCCTGCGCTATGCCTTCAGCCGTTTCAAGCGGACCGAGCAGGAGATTCTGAAGAGCAGCCGTCCCGAACGGGGCGGCCGTGTTATGCCGGTGGAGGCCAGTGATTTCGCTTCCAAAAGCGCCATATTTCTGCCCAGAGAGGCGCAGTACGAATATTTGGTCAACCTCCCATCCAACGTCGCGTCGTCGGGGCTGGTGAACCGGGCCGGCCATGCGATGAACAGCCTGGGCGAGGCGGTCAACAACGCCATGGAGCTGGTGGAGGCCCAATCCGAGCAGCTGGCGGGCGTTCTGCCCAAGGAGTACACCATCTTCACCGACGAGCTGCTGGCTGATTTGCTGCGTATTTTCAACAACAGCGCCCTGGACGATGTGAAGGGCGACGTAATCGGCCGCATTTATGAATATTTCCTCAACAAGTTCGCCAAAAACATCGCGCAGGACGACGGGGTATTTTTCACCCCGAAGCCTCTGGTGAAGATGATTGTCAACGTGCTGGAGCCCACAAGCGGGATACTGCTGGACCCTGCCTGCGGCAGCGGCGGCATGTTTGTCCAGACCGGCGACTTTGTCAGCGCCGCCGGCAGGGAGGCAAACTCGGCCATGACGCTCTACGGACAGGAGAAGGTGGAGTACAACGCCAAGCTGTGTCTGATGAACATGGCGGTCCATGGGCTCAACGGCCTCATCAAGTCCGGCGACGAGGCCAACACCTTCTACCACGACGCCCACGGTCTGAAGGGCAAATGCGATTACGTGATGGCAAATCCGCCCTTCAACGTGGACAAGGTGAACGCCGATGCGGCAATCAGCGAGGGGCGTCTGCCCTTTGGGACGCCCGCAATCAACAAGGCCAGGGAGATTAACAACGCGAATTACCTCTGGATTTCCTATTTTTATGCCTATTTGAATGATCACGGCCGGGCGGGCTTTGTGATGTCCTCCTCCACGACAGACAGCGCCCGGAGGGATAGGGAGATTCGTGCGGCATTGGTGGAGACCGGCCATGTGGACGTGATGATCAGCGTAGGCAGCAACTTTTTCTACGCGAAATCCCTGCCCTGTTCCCTGTGGTTTTTTGACAAGGGGAAGCGCCCGGAGCTGAGGAACACGGTGCTGTTTCTGGACGCCCGGAATTATTACACCGTAGTGGACCGCACGCTGAACGAGTGGAGCGAGTGGCAGCTGAAGAATCTGACCGCCATTGTCTGGCTGTACCGGGGGGAGCAGGAGAAGTACCGGGCGCTTTTGAGAGAGTACGAGCTTGCGCTGGGCACGCCCGCCTTTGCCCGGCGGATGGACCAGCTTGCCCTGGAGATGGCGGATCTGCGGAGCGAGGCGAAGGAGGCGGTGGAAAAGGCTGCCAGGCGGGAGAAAAAGAAGGTCCGGGCCGAGTACGACCGGCGGATGGCCGAGCTGGAGGAGGCGTTCGTTACCGCCCGGGAGGCCGTGTGGCTCTGCGAGAAATTCGGCGAGGGGGAGTATCGGGACGTCCTCGGTCTGTGCAGGGCGGCCGGACTGGAGGAAATCCGGGAGAAGAACTACTCCCTGACCCCCGGGGCCTATGTGGGAGTGGCGCCCGTGGAGGATGACGGGGTGGATTTTGCGCAGCGGATGGGGGAAATCTACCGGGAGCTGCTGACCCTTCAGGCGGAATCCAACGAGCTGATGGAGCGCATCTCCCAAAATATGAAGGAGATTGGGCTATGAGATTTCTGGACCTCATCCGGCTCAACCCGTCCATCCCCCTGAAAAAGGGGGAGGAGTACCCGTTCATTGAAATGGCGAGCGTGGGGACGGACAGCCGGGAGCCGCTCCGGATTGCGCGGAAGGCGTTCGTCTCCGGCGTCAGATTTGAGGACGGCGACTCTGTCATCGCCCGGATTGAGCCCTGCCTGCAAAACGGCAAGAAGTTTTTCTGCCATGGCATCGGCGCCGGCTTTGGATCCACCGAGTTTCTCGTGTTCCGGCCGAGGGATGAGCGGATGGACCCCAAATACCTCTATTACCTGCTCCAGACCAACAGCCTGCGCGAGACTATGATACGCTCCATGACCGGGGCCAGCGGCCGGCAGCGCATCAACACCGGCGTATTTCGGAGCATTGAGCTTCAGCCGCCGGAGCTGGGGGCCCAGAAAAGGGTTGGAGAAATTCTGTCCGCCTATGACGATCTGATTGAAAACAACCGGAAGCAGATTGCGCTGCTGGAGGAGGCGGCGCTGCGGCTGTATCGGGAGTGGTTCACAAGCCTGCGCTTTCCCGGCCATGAGGCAGTTCCGCCAGCCGGCGGCCTGCCGGAGGGGTGGCGGAGGAGCCGGGCGGACAGCTTTTTTGAAATCACCATCGGAAAGACGCCGCCCCGTGCCGGCAGCCAATGGTTTTCCGATATGTACGGCGGCGTCCCGTGGGTTTCCATTGCGGATATGGGAAACACGGACACGTTCATTTTTGAGACGTCGGAGGGGCTGACAGAGGAGGCGGTGGAGCGCTTCCATGTAAAGGTCGTCCCCGCGGACACTGTGATTCTCAGCTTCAAGCTGACCATGGGGCAGGTGTCCATCACCACCGCGGACATGTGTACCAACGAGGCCATCGCCCATTTCAGGACGGAGCTGGCCTGTCTGCGGGAGTATACATACTGTTATTTAAGGGAATTTCCATACGATACGCTGGGGAGCACGTCGGGCATATCCCGGGCCGTAAACTCAAAGGTCATCCAGGCCATGCCCTTTATCCTGCCGCCCCTGCCCCTGCTGGAAGCGTTTTCCGACCGGGCCCGTCCAATCTTTGACAGCGTCAGGGCCCGGCAGGGGCTCAGCGCCCGCCTGAGAGAGGCGCGGGACCGGCTGCTTCCAAAGCTGATGAGCGGAGAAATTGAGGTGTGACCCATGGACAGGGAGTACTCTGAAAACAGGCTGATTCAGGGGAGTGCCGGCCGCCTGCTGGAGCGGGAGCTGGGCTGGGAGGTGGTCCTGGCCTTTGAGCGGGAGCGGCTGGGAGAGGACGGCACCTTAGGCCGCGGGAGCCGCCGGGAGGTTCTGCTGGCCCGGTATTTCCGAAAAGCCCTGCTGGAGCTGAACCCCTGGCTCACCCCCGCTCAGGCGGACGAGGCCCGGCGGGTGATGGAGCGCCGCCTGTCCACCGCCTCTCTGCTCCAAATCAACGAGGAGAAGTATTTTCTGATTCGGGACGGGATTCCTGTCACCGTGAAAAAGCCCGGCGGCGGAACGGAGATCCGGTATGCCGCCGTCATCAATTTCCGGGAGCCCGCCAAAAATCACTTCCTCGCGGTGAAAGAGCTGGAGCTTGACGGCGATTTTTACCGCCGCCGCCCGGACATCGTGGGCTTTGTCAACGGAATTCCCCTGCTGTTCATTGAGCTGAAGAGAAATACCGTGGACGTGCGGGACGCCTATGCCAACAACTACACCGACTACCTGGAGACCGTTCCCCGCCTGTTCTACTACAACGCCTTTCTGATTCTCTCCAACGGGGTTCAGGCCAAAGTAGGGACGCTGGGCAGCAAATATGAGTTTTTCCACGAGTGGAAACGCCTGTCGGAGGAGGAGCAGGGCAGCGTGGCTCTGGAGACCATGCTGCGGGGCATCTGCAGAAAAGACAATTTTCTGGACCTGCTGGAGAACTTCATTCTCTTTGACCACTCCGGCGGCCGCACGGCAAAAATCCTGGCCAGGAACCACCAGTTCCTGGGCGTCAACGAGGCGGTGAAGGCCTATGAGGCCCGCAGGCTGAACAACGGAAAGCTGGGCGTCTTCTGGCACACCCAGGGCAGCGGAAAGAGCTATTCCATGCTGTTTCTGGCACAGAAAATCCGGCGCAGATTCTCCGGTTCCCCCACCATCCTCATCCTGACCGACCGGGAGGAGCTGAACACCCAAATCAGCGAAACCTTTGAAAACTGCGGTGTCCTGGGGAAGGCCAAGGCCGGCCAGTTCATCGCCTCCGACGGCCCGGATCTGCTGGACAAGCTGCGGGGCAACCCCGGCTTTATCTTCACGCTGATTCAGAAGTTCAACCGGGAGGACGCGGAACCGATTATCCCCGGCCACGACATTCTCATCATGTCGGACGAGGCCCACCGCAGCCAGTACGGCGTCTTTGCAGGCAATATGATGCGCGTGCTTCCCACCGCTTCCCGCATCGGCTTTACCGGAACGCCGCTGCTGTCCGGCGGATTACCAAGCGCACCTTCGGCGGCTACATCTCCGTGTACGACTTCAAACGCGCCGTGGAGGACGGCGCCACGGTGCCGCTCTACTACGAGAACCGGGGCGAGAAGGTTTTGAAAATCGACAATCCGCAGCTGACGGAGCGAATCCTGGACGCCATTGAGCGGGCCGACCTGGACAGCCAGGATGAGGAGCGGCTGGAGCGGGAGTTCAGGAAGGAAATCCATGTGCTCACCGCGGCGCCCAGACTGGAGAAGATTGCCCGCGACTTTGCGGCGCACTACTCCGACCTGTGGACCAGCGGGAAGGCCATGTTCGTCTGCCTGAACAAGGTGACCTGCGTCCGGATGTACAATCTGGTGCAGCGGTACTGGGCCGAGGAAATGGAGGCGCTGGAGAAGCGCATCAAGGGCGCGGCCCAGCAGGAGGCGCAGGAGCTGGAGCGCAGGCTGCGGTGGATGCGGGAGACGGAGATGGCCGTGGTGGTCAGCCAGAGCCAGAACGAGCTTCAGACCTTCCGGGAATGGGGGCTGGATATCCGCCCCCACCGGGCCAAAATGGAGAAGCGGGAGCTGGACAAGGAGTTCAAGGACCCGGCCAATCCCCTCCGCGTCGTATTTGTGTGCGCCATGTGGCTGACCGGATTTGACGTGAAGTGCCTGTCCTGCCTGTATCTGGATAAGCCGCTGAAGGCCCATACCCTGATGCAGACCATCGCCCGGGCCAACCGAGTGGCGGAGGGGAAGAGCAACGGCCTGATTATTGACTATATCGGGATTGTGAAGGAGCTGCGCAGGGCGCTGGCCGACTACACCGCCGGCCGGGAGGGCAGGGGAGGCGCGGACCCCACTGTGGACAAGGAGGAGCTGATTGCCCGGATTTCGGAGCTCCTTGCCGGGGCGGAGGCCTTCCTGGAGGAGCGCGGCTTCTCCCTGCGCGGGCTGGTGGAGGCCGAGGGGTTTGAGAAGCTGGCGATGCTCCAGACGGCGGCCGATGCAGTCTCCGCCTCTCCGGGGGAGAAGGAGGCGTTTCAGGGGTATGCCGCCGAGCTGGCCCTTCTGATGAAGTATACCAGCCGCAGCGAGGCCGGACCGGGGATCCGCCGGCGGTGGCGGGCGGTGGAGGCCATTGACGGCGCGCTGAGAAAGAAGCGCAGGTCAGACAGCCATGCGGCGCTGACGGCGGAGGTCAACAGCATAATTGGCGAATACGTCCGGTTCGAGCAGGCGGAGGAGGGATATGCCCCATCCGCGCGGCTTGACATCAGCGGAATTGATTTTGACCTGCTGCGGCAGGAGTTTGACGGCGTCAGAAAAAAGAACCTGGTGATGCAGGACCTGCAGGACCTGATTCGCGGCCGTCTGGACGCCATGCTGCGCCGCAACCCCGACCGTATTCCGTTTCATGAACGGTATCAGGCCATTATTGAGGATTACAACCGCCGTCAGGATGGCGGCCGGATCAGCGAGACCTTTGACGCGCTGATGCGGCTGGTCCAGGGAATGGAGCAGGAGGAGGGGCGCTATGTGCGGGAGGGGTTCGCCAGCGACGGGGAGCTCGCGGTTTACGACATCCTGTCCGCAGGGATCCAGCTTCAGCAGGACGCGGAGGCAATCAAACAGGTGGCCGCCGGGCTTTTGCAGAAGGCCGCGGCTAAAATCGAGGAGCTTGACCACTGGAAGGACAAGCCGGAGACCAGGGCCGCTGTTGACATGCTGATTCGGGATACGCTCTGGGCTGAGCTTCCGGAGCGCTACGACGAGCGCAGTATCTCCAGATGCCGCCGGGAAATCTACGAGTATCTCTACAGCCGCTGAATTTCCGTCATAGCAGCGCAAAGCCCGGCCATTTGTCCGACGGGCCGCGTGTGCAGCCGGCAGGAGGGCCCGCCTGCGGACAAGACAGGAGGTCCTTATGGGGCTCTCCGCATCAATATTCCGCTCTTGCGTTTCTCTGGGACGTATGGTACAATATGCCATATCATCCTGCTGATTTCCAAAGGGAGTGTCTTGTGTCATGAGAGGAAAGAGTTATCTGGCTTCCGGCCTGCTTTGCGCCGCTTTGGCGGCCACATTGATAGTCCCCGCCTCTGCCCACTGCGGGAGGGGGCGCGGACACCACGGCGGATATACCAGGAATGTTCAGACCGCAATCACAGTCTGCCCCTATGAGGACTGCGCCGTCTCCGGCCGCCACGATCACAACGGCGTGCATTACTGCGGCTACGCCCACGGGAGCGGGACCTGCGACGGCTCCTGCATTGCCGCCGTCTGTCCCTATGAGGACTGCGCTGTCTCCGGCCGCCACGATCACAACGGCGTGCAGTACTGCGGCTACGCCCACGAGAGCGGGACCTGCGACGGCTCCTGCATTGCCGCCGTCTGTCCCTATGAGGACTGCGCTGCCTCCGGCCGCCACTTCCACGACGGTGTGCAGTACTGCGGCTACGCCCACGAGAGCGGGACCTGCGACGGCTCCTGCATTGCCACTGTCTGTCCCTATGAGGACTGCGCTGCCTCCGGCCGCCACTTCCACGACGGCGTGCAGTACTGCGGCTATGCCCACGAGAGCGGGATCTGCGACGGCTCCTGCATTGCCGCCGTCTGTCCCTATGAGGACTGCAGTGCTTTCGGCCGCCACTACCACAGCGGTGTACGCTACTGCGGCTATGCCCACGAGAGCGGGATCTGCGACGGATCCTGTACTGTCACTGCCTGCTTCTACGAGGACTGCGGCGTTTCCGGCCGCCACTATCACAACGGTGTGCTCTACTGCGGCCGCAGTTAGGAGGGCGGCGGCAGTAATAACGGCTGCGCTGCCCCTGTTTCCCGCTGCCGCAGCGGTGGCTGGCCTGATGCCCCCAAAATAAACTGTGCCCCCATTCCGCTCCAAAAAGGGCGAAATGGGGGCACTTTTTTACCGGAACCGTTCAAAATCTACAGCTGCTCCGCAATTGGGGCAATCGTCCTGCCCTCACTGCTCCTCCAGCAGCTTGTTCAGCTCCCGCATGAAGGTGTTGATATCCTTGAACTGGCGGTACACCGAGGCAAAGCGCACATACGCCACCTCGTCCAGCTTTTTCAGCCGGTCCATCACCAGTTCTCCAATCTCCGCAGAGCTGACCTCCCGCTCCAGCTCGCTTTGCAGCGCCTGCTCGATTTCGTTTACCATATCCTCCAAGGCGCCATACGGCACCGGGCGCTTTTCACAGGCCCGAATTAACCCGCCCAGCACCTTGCTGCGGTCAAAGCTCTGCCGGCTTCCGTCCTTCTTGACTACCATCAGGGGCAGGCTTTCCACTGTCTCGTAGGTGGTAAATCGCTTGTGGCAGGACAGGCACTCTCTGCGCCGGCGGATGCTGGCCCCCTCCTCTGCCGGGCGGGAGTCCACTACCTTACTCTCCAAATGCGCGCAGTAGGGACATTTCATGGCTTGGCTCTCCTTCCTGACAATTTCGGCCGGTTCTCAGCTCAGCTTCTCCAGACCCAGGCGCAGACGGCGCAGAGTCTCCTCCCTGCCCAGAATATGGCAGATTTCTACCGCGCCGCCGGGGGTGACCGCCTTTCCGGCGGCGGCGATGCGCACCGGCCACATCAGGACGGCGTTCTTCACGCCCAGCTTTTCCGCCAGGCCAATCAGGCCGTCGTGGATTTCCGCCTCCGTCCAGGCCGGCAGGGCCTCCAGCAGAGGAATGGCCGCCTGGAGCATCATTTGGGATACCTCCCGGTTGGTCTTGGATTTCTTGTTGGTGAACAGCTCCGGATCGTAGTCGGGCAGGGCGTCGAAGAAATCCACCTTCTCCGGGATATCGGTCAGCCTTTCGCACCGCGCCTGGAGCAGGGCGGCAATCCGGGCGGTGTCCAGCCCGGGGTTTTTCACAGCCCGGCGGATATAGGGCTCCGCTTCCCGGGCAAACTCCTCCGGCGTCATGGCCCGCAGGTACAGGGCATTGAAGTGAGTCAGCTTTTCCATATCAAAGATAGCGGGGGAGCGGGACACGCCGTTCAAATCGAAGGCCTCTACCAGCTCGTCCAGAGAGAAAACCTCCTGCTCGCTCCGCTCTCCCCTGGGGGACCAGCCAAGCAGGGCCACATAGTTCAAAATGGCCTGGGTCAGATAGCCCTGCTCCCGCAGGTCCTCGTAGGAGGGGTCCCCATGGCGCTTGGACATCTTGTTCTGGGCATCCCGCATCACAGGCGAACAGTGGACATAGGTGGGAACCTCCCAGCCGAAGGCCTGGTAGAGCAGGTCGTATTTGGGTGCGGAGGACAAATACTCACTGCCCCGGACCACGTGGGTAATTCCCATCAAATGGTCGTCGATGACATTGGCGAAATTGTAGGTGGGCAGGCCGTCCCGCTTGATGAGCACCTGGTCGTCCAGTGTGTCGTTGTCCACAGTGATATCCCCGAAAATGGCGTCATGGAAGGTGGTGCTCCCGGTGTGAGGAATCCTTTGCCGGATGACATAGGGCTCCCCCGCGTCCACCCGGGCCTGGGCCTGCTCCGGCGTCAGCGCCCGGCAGGGGTCGTCCGCACGGTCAAAGTCCCCGGAATCCTCTTCCGACTCTGTCTTCTCGCAGAAGCAGCAGTAGGCATGTCCCAGCTCCACCAGCAGGCGGGCATACCTGCCGTAGGTGTCCCGACGCTGGGTCTGAATGTATGGGGCGACAGGACCGCCCACGTCGGGGCCCTCGTCGTGGTTCAGGCCGCACTCGGCCAGGGTGCGGTAAATCACCTCGGCAGCCCCCTCCACCTGGCGGGTCTGGTCGGTATCCTCAATGCGCAGAATGAAGGTCCCCCCGCCGTGACGGGCAATCAGCCAGGTATACAGCGCAGTGCGCAGATTGCCTACGTGCATGTAGCCGGTGGGCGAGGGGGCAAAGCGGGTGCGTATTTTTCCCTTGGGAATCTTGTCCTCCATCTCCTGGAAATATTTCCTGTCGAGCGGCATAGTGTGTCCCTCCAATTGGATGCTGTACCTCAACAGCCTCTGCGGCAGCGGTTCGTCTTGCGATGCTGTTATACCCCGCCGATTGGTACAGATTCTTAATCTTTCTCCGGTATTATAACTCTTTTTCCCAATTTTGACAAGGGGGCTTGGCTAACCGGGCGGAAGACTTCTATGAGAAAAAATGAAAAACACCGCATTTCCATGCGGTGTTTTTCGCCTGCGTCTATTTCGGCTGCACAGGTTGGAGGTGCCACCCAGATTTGAACTGGGGGTGGAGCTTTTGCAGAGCTCTGCCTTACCACTTGGCTATGGCACCGTCACGACAGGATATGCGGCGGAGAGGGAAAAGATGCTCCAGAAAAAATGGAGCGAGTGACGAGGCTCGAACTCGCTACCTCCACCTTGGCAAGGTGGCGCTCTACCAGATGAGCTACACTCGCAGAAAGGGTGCCCCAGCGGAAAATGTCCGCTGGGGGCTTTGGTGCCTCCGGTCGGAATCGAACCAACGACACGAGGATTTTCAGTCCTCTGCTCTACCAACTGAGCTACAGAGGCAAATGGCGACGCGGAAGGGACTTGAACCCTCGACCTCCGGCGTGACAGGCCGGCGTTCTAACCAACTGAACTACCGCGCCAGGTAGTCCGGGGATACTTGGGGGGATGGTGGGAACAACAGGGCTCGAACCTGTGACCCCATGCTTGTAAGGCATGTGCTCTACCAGCTGAGCTATGCTCCCCGGTTTGCCCGCTTTTTCAGCGGCTCGTTCATTATACTAAACGCGCCTTCAAATGTCAACAGGCTCGGCGCATTTTTTTCACAGAATTTTCCCATCCGATTTTTGACAATCTCTCCCCTTTCCACAAAAACCGATTTTTTCGGAATTCTTGACAGCGGGACGGCGCGGTGACATAATAATACACAGGGCGTTATGCTGATTAAAGCAAGGAGGAACATAAGCTATGAGCAATGCGGTAAAACGGATCGGCATCCTGACCAGCGGAGGCGACGCGCCGGGGATGAACGCGGCGGTTCGGGCGGTGGTGCGCACGGCCATCGGGCAGGGGATTCATTGCGTGGGGATTCGGCGGGGCTGGAACGGGCTGATTAACAGCGACTTTGTCCGGCTGGACTCCAGCAGCGTCAGCCACATCATCAATAAAGGGGGCACCATTCTCTACACCGCCCGCAGCGAGGAGTTTATGACGCCTGAGGGGCGCCAGCGGGCGGTGGGCACCTGCAAGCTGCTGGGGCTGGACGGGATTGTGGCCATCGGGGGGGACGGCACCTTCCGCGGCGCGCTGGAGCTGTCCCGGCTGGGCATCCCGGTGGTGGGCATCCCCGCCACCATTGACAATGACGTGGGCTGTACCAAATATACCATCGGATTTGATACCGCGTGCAACACCTGCATTGAGTGCATCGACAAGCTGCGCGACACCATGCAGTCCCACGAGCGCTGCTCCGTGGTGGAGGTGATGGGCCGCCGGGCCGGCTTCCTGGCCCTGTACGTAGGCATTTCCGTGGGCGCCACTGCGGTGCTGATTCCCGAGCGGGAGCTGAACTTTGAGCAGGACGTGGTGGAGAAAATCCGCCGGGCCAGACTGGCAGGAAACACGCACTACATGGTGGTGCTGGCCGAGGGGGTCGGCAAGGGCTTCTATATCGGCGAGCGCATCCGCGAGGCGGTTGGCGTAGACCCCCGGGTGACGGTTCTGGGCCACATCCAGCGGGGCGGAGCTCCTACCGGCCGGGACCGGGAGACCGCCAGCCGCATGGGCTACGCCGCCGTTATGGCCATGGCCCAGGGGCGGAGCAACTGTATCATCGGCACTGACGAGGGGCATCTGGTGGAAATTGAGATTGAAGAGGCCCTGTCCATGAGCAAGCACCTTCAGATGGAGCGTTACGAAGTGCTGGAGGCCTTGACCAATACCGGAGACTGACAGAAGGAGCGCCGCAGTGCAGCAGCACCGCGGCGCTCCTTCACATCTCCTTCAGGATCTGCTCCAGCTCTTCCCGCTCAAAGACATAAAGCGCATCGCAGAACTGGCAAGTCAGCTCTGCCCGGCCCTGCTCCCGGATGAGGCCGGACAGCTCCTCCCGCCCCATGCTGATCAGTGCGCGGGTCACCCGCTCCCGGGAACACCCGCAGCGGTATTCCACCGGATGGGACTCCAGGATTTCCAGACGGAAGTCGGAAAGCACCGACTGAAGCAGCCCCTGGGCGTCCAGTCCGGCCTCCAGCGCCCGGCTGACCGGGCCGAGCCGGTGTACGCCGGCCTCAATCCGGCTGATGGCCTCTTCCGCCGCGCCGGGCAGCAGCTGAATCAGATATCCCCCCGCCGCGGTGACCGACTGGTCCAGCCCCACCAGCACCCCCAGGGCGCAGGCGGTGGGAATCTGCTCGCTCTCCACAAAATACATGGCCAAATCGTCTGCAATCTCCCCGGAAAACAGGCCGATAGAGCCCACATAGGGCTTTTTCAGGCCGATATCCTTGATGACGGTCAGATTGCCGCTGGTGCCCACGGCGGCGCCCACATCCAGCTTGCCCCGCTCTTTTTCCATCAGCTCCACGTGGGGATTGCCCACATAGCCCCGCACGTTGCCCTGGCAGTCGGACACGGCCAGTACGGTGCCCAGGGGGCCGCCGCCCTTGATTTGGAGGGTCACGGAGCCCTGCTGTTCCTTCAGCATATCCCCCAGAATGGAGGCCCCCATCAGGGTGCGCCCCAGGGCGGCGGTGGCCACCGGAAACAGCGTATGGATATTCCGGGCCCGCTCCACCAGGTTCCGGCCGCTGATGGCCGCCGCCTTAATCTGGCCGTCGGCGGAGATGGCCCTTACGATTTCATCTCTCATTGCGTTCAATCTCCTGCAGCATGGATTTCAGAGCGGCGGGGTCCTTTCTCGCCGCAAAAAAGATGCGCTCCTCTCCCGGGCGGGGGGGCCGCAGCTTCAGGCTGCCGTAGGCCCGGATGTCCTGAAAGCCGGCCCGGCGGAGCATCTGTTCCAGCTCCTCCCGGGTGTAGGCCCGCTCCTCGTGGAGTTCCTCGCCCCGCTCCCACTGCCCCGAGGCCCGGTCCAGGCGGAAAATATCCATATAGTAGGAGCACACCCGCCTGCGCCGGGAGTACTCCGCCCGCCAGACGCAGTAGTCCTCCTCGGTTTCATCCAAAAACACCTGGCCGTCCAGGCCTTGGAGCTTCTCCGGGGTGTTCACGTCGAAGAGGAGCAGCCCGCCGGGCATCAGGAAGAGGTGGACCCGCTGGAACGCCCTTTGCAGCTTTTTGGGGTCGGTGACATAGTTTACGCTGTCCAGACAGCACACACAGGCGTCGATGGTTCCGTACAGGTCCAGCCTGTCCATGCTCTGGCACAGGAAAATAGGCGGAACACCCGGGCCTTCCCGGTTTTTCTCCGCTGCCAGGGCCAGCATCTCCGGGGAGAGGTCCACCCCGATCATCTCGTAGCCCCGCTTTTTCAGCTCCCAGGTCAGCGAGCCGGTGCCGCAGGCCAAATCCAGCACCGTGTTTCCCGGCAGCCCCCGGCGGCGGAAATGGCCCTGGAGATAGTCCGCCCAGGCGGAGTAGTCCACATCGTAGGTGAGCCGGTCGTAGCATCCGGCCAGAAAGCCGTAGCTGTTCACTGCTCCCGCTCCTTCAGCCGGGGGATTACGGTCTGATAGCCGTCCGCGCCGTAGTGGAGGCAGCGGTTTACCCGGCTGATGGTGGCGCTGGAGGCCCCGGTGCGCTGAAGAATGTCGCTGTAAATCAGCCCCTCGTCCAGCAGCATGGCCACCTCCATCCGCTGCTCCATGGCTTTCAGCTCGGACACGGTGCACAGGTCCTGAAAAAAGCGGCGGCACTCGTCCACATCCTTCAGGGCAATCACGGCCTGATACAGGGTGTCGCTGGACGTCTTCTCATATACCTTTGACATAGCGCGTCTCCTTCCGCCCGTTCCAGAAGGGCTGGAGCGGTTGTTCTCCTTGTATTTTAGCAGACTAGCATATGAAAGTAAACCGGAAATTCACCTCTTTTCGGAAAATGCTGTCCGCTGGGCGCTCCGGCCGCTTCACGGGCAGAGGTGCGTGCGGTAAGCCGGGCCGGTACGCCGGGGAACCATGGCAGCTTCCGTTATGCCGCCTCACAGTTTTCTTTTTTAAGGATCTCCTGTAAAAAGGTCCTGACCAGACGGACAATCTCCTCGTCTGAAAGCTGGGAAAGAAAAAGGAGCAGAGTGGTTGCGGAAAATCCGCTTTCACCTCGCTCCAAATCTGCATACGCCCGGCTTGACATCCGCAGCAGCTCCGCCGCCTGTTCCTGGGTCATGCTTCCGGCTTTTCGCCAGGACTTGAGCTGGGGAGCAAGATACTTCTGAGTCAATTCTTTGTATACACGCATGAGCAATTCCTCCATATATTCGATATATGGGAATTTTACCCGAGCAGGAAGTATACTTCCAGGATGTGCACTTCTTCTTTTCCGTTTCCCCGGCGCGGCGGGTTTTCCCGGCTGAAGATTTCCCGGCGGTAAGAGCGAACGCGCTTTTCACTTTCGCAGATTTCTCCCGCGCCGTTCTCAATTCGGCGTGCAGATTGTGAAAAAAGAATGACAAAGGGCGGGGAAGTGTGTATAATGTATCCAAACAACCTGCGGAGCGCAGGACTTGAGGACCGGGCCGCAGGCCCTGAGGAGGAGACGCATTTTGGAAGAAAACAAGCAGCTATTTGCAGCGGCGGAGCGTGTCAGCGTAAGCCTGACCCGTGCCATCCATCTGGTGCCCATGGACGAGGTAGACGGCTTTGCCATCCGCCCCGGCTTTTACGAAACCAACGGAGCCACCGCCATTCCCGGCGGGGTGAACTTCACCGTCCATTCCCGGGGCGCCACCTCCATCACCCTGCTGCTGTTCCACCGCACGGAGGACGTTCCCTATGCCCGCATTCCCTTTCCGCCCCACTACCGCATCGGAAACGTGTATTCCATGATTGTCTTCCGGCTGAATATTGAGGAATTTGAGTATGCCTATCAGGTGGACGGCCCCTACGAGCCGGAGCGCGGCCTGATTTTCGACCGCGGGCGCTACCTTCTGGACCCCTACGCCAAGGCGGTGACCGGGCAGAGCCGCTGGGGGGCCAGCTCGCCCCGGGGCCAGCGGTACAAGGCCCGGGTGGTTCGGGACGACTTTGACTGGGGAAACATGCCGCAGCCGCTGATTCCGATGGAGGATTTGATTATTTATGAGCTCCATGTCCGGGGGTTTACCAAGCACCAGTCCTCCGGGGTGGCCCACCCGGGCACCTTTGCCGGCCTGATGGAGAAGCTGCCCTATCTGCTGGAGCTGGGGGTCAACGCGGTGGAGCTGATGCCCATTTTCGAGTTTGACGAGCTCCAGGACTACCGGGAGATGAACGGAGAGAAGCTGTACAACTACTGGGGCTACAACACCGTCAGCTTTTTCGCGCCCAACACCAGCTACACCGCCAGCACCGAGTACAACCGGGAGGGCAACGAGCTGAAAAATCTGATTCGGGTGTTCAAGGAGCACGGGCTGGAGGTCTATCTGGACGTGGTCTTCAACCACACCGCCGAGGGCAACGAGGACGGCCCCTTTTTCTCCTTCAAGGGCTTTGACAACAACATCTATTATCTCCTCACGCCGGAGGGGAAGTATTACAATTTCAGCGGCTGCGGCAACACCCTGAACTGCAACCACCCCATTGTGCACCAGATGATTATGGACTGCCTGCGCTACTGGGTGACCACTTACCGGGTGGACGGTTTCCGCTTTGATTTGGCCTCCATCCTGGGCCGGAACGAGGACGGCACCCCCATGAACGAGCCGCCTCTGCTCCAGGCCATGGCCTTTGACCCCATCCTGGGGGATGTGAAGCTCATCGCCGAGGCCTGGGACGCCGGCGGGCTGTACCAGGTGGGCACCTTCCCTGCCTGGAACCGGTGGGCGGAGTGGAACGGCCGCTATCGGGACGATATGCGCCGCTATCTGAAGGGAGACGCGGGGACGGCCCAGGCCGCGGCGCAGCGCATGGCCGGATCCCGGGACATCTATGAGGCGGCGGGGCGAAAAAACGCCTCGGTGAACTTCATCACCTGCCACGACGGGTTTACCCTTTGGGACCTGTTTTCCTACAGCGTGAAGCACAACGAGAAAAACGGCTGGAACAACACCGACGGGTCGGACGACAACAACAGCTGGAACTGCGGCGCGGAGGGGGAGACGGGAGACGAGGGAATCAACGCCCTGCGCCACCGGATGGTGCGCAATGCCTTTGCCCTGCTGATGTGCTCCCGGGGGATCCCCATGTTTCTGGCGGGAGACGAGTTTTGCAACACCCAGTTTGGCAACAACAACGCATACTGTCAGGATAACCTGACCTCCTGGCTGGACTGGAGCCAGCTGGAGCGCAACCAAAACATATTCCGCTTTTTCCAGCGGATGATTCGCCTGCGCAAGGAGAACAAAATCCTGCGGGCCAACCTGAGCGGGGGGACCTGCGGTTTTCCGGATGTCAGCTTTCACGGCGTCACCCCCTGGCATGACGGACCCTTCCAGGACCATGAGCGGTATGTGGGGGTGCTGTTTGCCGGAAAGGAGGAGGGAGGCCGGGCCCAGATGGTCTATGTGGCCTCCAACGCCTATTGGGATCCGCTGGATGTGCGCCTGCCCGCCCTGCCCACCTTCATGCACTGGCAGCGGGAGGCGGATACCAGCCAGGATTTGCCGGCAGACCCCTGCCCCTGGGGGGAGAGCTTCCGTATTGGGCCCCGGAGCGTAATGGTTTTCACGGTGCAGGAGCATTGAAACGCGTTTGATTATCCTACTGTTCCGACTTGCTTATACAAAGCGGCAGGGGCCCCCTTCTCCGGGGGCCCCGATTTTTCAAAAAATTTTATCCGGCCTGGGATTTTTGGCCTCCCCCAGGAGTATTCCTCTATGAAAGGCCTTTCAGGAAAACACAGCGGAGGTGAACTCCATTGACAGACGAACAGTTCAGCCGGGCGGCCCGGACCTACGGCGACACCGTCTACCGGGTTGCGTTCCATGCGCTGAAGAACCGGGCGGACGCGGAGGACGTGATGCAGACGGTGCTGCTGAAGCTCTATGAGCACCCGAAGGAGTTTGAGAGCGAGGAGCACATGAAGCACTGGCTGCTGCGGGTGGCGGTGAACGAAAGCCGCAGGCAGCTGCGCTCCTTCTGGCGGCGCAGCACGGTGCCGCTGGACGAGCAGTGGGACGGCCCGGCCTTTGACGACGGAGAGAAGCGGGAGCTGTTCCGGGCGGTAATGGGGCTGGAGGCCAAGTACCGGCTGAGCGTGTATCTCTACTACTACGAAGGCTGTTCCGTCAACGAGACCGCCGCCGCGCTCCGCGCCAAGCCGTCCACGGTGCAGACCTGGCTGATGCGGGCCCGGGCGCGGCTGCGCCGGGAGCTGTCCCCGGACAAGGACGAGGAGGAATCAGGGTATGTTCAACCGAAAATTGTACTGTAACGCCATGGAGGAGCTGCGCGCTCCTCAGAACAAAATCGAGGAGGTCATTGTCATGACACAGAACCAGACTGAAAAGAAATTCCGCCGGCCCCTGCGCACGGCCGCCGTAGCCGCGGCGGCGGTGGCCATGCTGACCCTGGGGGTGAGCGCCGCCAACCCGGAGGGGGTGCAGGAGTTTCTCTACCGGGTGTCCGCCGTCATCCGCTTGGACGACTTCCGCACAGAGGTGACCATGGAGGACGGCACCGGGGTCTCCCTGCTGGATGTCAGCCAGGTGGCGGTGGAGACCCGGGGAGACCGGGTGGTGCTGGTGGCCGGCTCGGAGGAGATTGACATCACCGACGGGCTGGCGCAGGATGGCCGCTATGTGTACGAGCACAGCAGCGAGGCCAGCGAGCTGAAGGTGGAGGTCACCGGCGCCCCCGGGGACTATGAATATACGGTCACCTTGGGCAAGGCGGGGGACAACGGGGCGACGTTTACCTTCTCCGGCGACAGCCGCCGGGGTTCCGGCCCCATAACGTTCCCGGAGGGGGACGGCACGGAAATCGGCATCACCTACTACTCCGAGACGGGCGAGGGAGAGGCTGACGGAGAACACAGCGGCAGCTGGATCATCACCGATCCGGAAAACTGATTTTCCCGCAAAAACCGGGCGGCGCCGAACTGGCGCCGCCCGGTTTGGCGGTTCTGAACTGCGGCCGCCTGAGAGCCTGTTTAACATCTCTCAGCACACCGGCCGGCGGGCCTTTTGCCGCCATACTGCGTGAAAAAATTTTGCAATACATCCAGTATTCCTGCAATTTTTTGCCTTGCCAGCAACCATTTCGCCTCGCAAATCTGCGCACTTCGGCTAATGGTACAGCTTCTTAGACAGGGGGCAGTACAATTTGGAAAAAAGAGAGGACGAGCAGAACCGCATAGACGGTTATCAGGGCTGTGCAGCAGATTTGACAGGCTTTGAAGCTGATTCTCAAATACCCAGGCGCGGCCTGAAGCGCCTCCGGCGTCCAATATGACTTGGAAAAATACCGCCGGTCAGTAAACAGCAGCAGGACAATCAAAATAACTGCAATGGGGAGCAGACCATAGTTAACATGTCTCAGGACACTGGCCTGTGTCTGTAAGCCGAGGCTGCTGCATAGGGCGCGCAGGCACCAGAGGATTAAAAGGACGGTGGTGAACCATCCTATTGCCGTACAGATCAGATTTCCTCTCCTGCTGAACATGTCGTCATTCATAGATGAACTCATAGTTTTGCAGTGTCTGCGTCCATCCCATTGTCAGATCATCAGTAAGACCGTATCTGTACATAACGGTGAGCTCTATAGCGCTAATCTTACTATCATGGAGACATTTATCTATGAAGAGCGCTGCTGCGGCAGCGCATAATATAGCTGGCAGTCCTGTAATGTTCGACATATAAATTGCTGCGGCAGCCGCACCATCAGCAACTATTTCAACTTGTGATCTTCTGATTACATAGGTTTCGTAGAAATAATCCCCATCTTTGGGATTTTTAGGATAGGTAACTCTAGCGATGGGGGCTTCAGTCGGATGAGTCAAATCATATTCTAAAAGCAAAGCGATATCTTCATCCGAGTAAACTCCTAATGTCTGCAGCATTTGAACCGCTTCACGGTCATATTGCGATAGGTCAACCGCAGGCTCCTGTTCGAACGCAAAGGAAGAAAATGCACAGAGATTTAAGACCATACAAACCACTAAGACAACCTGAGTGGTCCGCTTAATCTTCTTTTTCATTACCGCACCTCCTTCTTGTCACTTTATCAGCTGCTTCTTACTGGTTTACTGTCTATATTTTCCTCCTTTCTAATTTCATTATACACGATTTTGCCAATAAAGTAAATATTCTCCAGAAAAAAATATACGTTTTAACTAAAAGAGACGGGAATCCGCCCTCACATGTTAATCCGCTTTCCTCAGGTGGGCCGCCCACATCAGGGCGCCCAGGCCGGCCCCGCCGGCGACGTTGCCCAGGGTGACGGGCATCAGATTGCGCAGGAAGAAGTTTCCCCAGGTCAGCGGGGCCAGGTTCACCCCCGCGGACTGGGCCAGCCGGGCGTAATCGGGATTCTGAAGGGCCAGCAGGCCGGCGGGGATGTAGTACATATTGGCCACGCAGTGCTCAAAGCCGCACAGGACGAAGTAGGCCACCGGGATGAAGGCCCCCATCAGCCGTCCCGCTGCGTCCTTGGAGGACATGGCCATCAGCACCCCCAAACAGACCAGAATATTGCAGAAGATGCCCAGACCGAAGCCGTTCAGGGGGGCGAGGGCGCACTTGGCCGCCGCCGTCCGGATGGTATAGACCGCCAGCAGGCCGCCGGAGTAGTTCAGCTGGCCGAAGGCGGCGCAGCCCGCGGCCACCAGAAGGGCCCCGGCGAAATTGCCGAGGTAAACCAGCACCCAATTGCGCACCATGGCCCCCAGGGTGCACCGGCGCTCCAGCAGGGTGACGACAATCAGGCTGTTGCCGGTGAACAGCTCCGCTCCGCTGACAATGACCATGCACAGCCCGAAAGGGAACAGCAGGCCGCACACGGTGCGGGCCAGACCCACGTTGTCCATGGCGTGGACCGCCGTGTTGGTGGCGGCGCAGCCCAGGGCAATCAGGGCCCCGGCCAGGACGGCCAGCAGAAGCAGGGGCAGGGCCGGCTTTGCCGTCTTGGCCGCGCCGGCGGCGGCGTATTGAACGGTCAGCTCTTTGGGATTGAGGTAACCCATGGTATCGCTCCGTTTCCGATTTTATGTTGGATTCAGCATACCATGCACCCGGCGTCCCGTCAAGCCTCCATTTTCGCCGCGCTCTGAGGGCGGGAGCCAAGCTGCGCAAAAACAAATCTTTTTTCCGGAGAGAAGTTGTGCTATAATATTCTTCAATGCAAATCGTGCATCAAAAAGGAGAGATCGTGCGCTATGCTGAAGCTGATTTTAGGCCGGAGCGGCACAGGGAAAACCACCCTGGTGCGGCAGCGGCTGTGCGCCAGGGGCCCGGAGCGGCCCCAGGTGCTGCTGGTTCCGGAGCAGAGCTCGCACGAGGCAGAGCGCTCTCTGTGCCAGGTGGGAGGCAGCGGGGTATCCCGGTATGCGGAGGTACTGTCTTTCAGCCGGCTGTGCAGCCGGGTTTTTCTGGCGGCGGGAGGCCTGGGGGAGCAGGAGCTGGACGGCGGCGGGCGCATTCTGCTGATGCACGGGGCGGTGAAGGCGGTGTCCGGGCAGCTGACGGTATGCCGCCGCTCGGCGGGCCGGCCCGCCTTTTTGCGGAGCCTGCTGGCCACGGTGGACGAGCTGAAGAGCTGCTGTGTGCTCCCGGCCGACCTGAGCCGGGCGGGGGAGGAGCTGGAGGGCCCGGCGGGGGAGAAGCTGCGGGATTTGGGGCTGATTTGCGGGGCCTATGACGCGATGACGGCCCGGGTGGCCCTGGATCCCCGGGACCGGCTGACCCGGGCGGCGGAGAAGCTGCCCGCCTGCTCCTGGGGCAGGGGAAAGGACCTGTGGCTGGACGGCTTTACGGATTTTACGCCGCAGCAGCTGCTGGTGCTGGAGCGGCTTTTGCCCCAGGCCAATGAGGTGACGGTGGCGCTGACCTGCGGCGGGCTGGAGGAGGACGGGGATGAGGGCGGCGTGTTCGCGGCGGCGCGGCGCACGGCCCGACGGCTGGCCGCGCTGGCGGAGAAGCTGGGGATTCCCTGGCAGACGGAGGCGCTGCAGCCGCGTCCCGGGGTCCGGGAGCCGGCGCTGGAGTACATAGAGGCGCACCTGTTTTCTCACGGCCAGGACCGGCCCGCACCGCCGGACTGCGGGGCGGTGGAGCTGTTTGCCGCCCGCAGCCCCCGCTCCGAGGTGGAATGGGCGGCGGCCCGGATTCTGGAGCTGGTGCGGCGGGAGGGCCTGCGGTTCCGGGATATCGGCGTGGTGGCCCGGGATTTTGCCGGCTACAGCGACCTGGTGGAGTCGGTGTTTGCCCGTTACGGGGTGGCGGTGTTCTGCTCGGCCATGCACGACATTCTGGACAAGCCGGTGCTGACCCTGGTGACTGCGGTGCTGGAGGCGGCCTCGGGGGGATACCTCTATGAGGACATGTTCCGCTATCTGAAGACGGGGCTGACCGACCTGGAGGAGGAGGACCGGGACCTGCTGGAGAACTATGTCATAAAATGGAACATCCGGGGGAGCCGCTGGACCCAGGAGAAGCCCTGGACCATGCACCCCCGGGGCTACGGCCTTGCCCTGGAGGAGGAGGACCGGCAGCTGCTGGACCGGCTGGACGCGCTGCGCCGCCGGGCTGCTCAGCCTCTGGAGCGCCTGCGGAAGAATCCGGAGCGCACCGGCCTGGGGCAGGCCAGGGCGCTGTACGGTTTTTTGGAGGAGGTCGGACTGCCGGACCGGCTGGGCCGGCGGGTGGAGCGTCTGCGCCGGCAGGACCAGGGCGCGCTGGCCGAGGAGTACCGGCAGCTGTGGGAAATTCTGTGCAATGCGCTGGAGCAGTGCGCCGCTCTGCTGGGGGAGCTCCCCATGGAGCTGGAGGAGTTTGCGGGGCTGTTCCGGCTGGTGCTGTCCCAGTATGACGTGGGGGCTATTCCCGTCTCCCTGGACCGGGTGACGGCGGGGGAGATGCCCCGGCAGATAAACCACCGGGTGAAGGCGCTGTTTGTGCTGGGGGCGGACGACGTCTCCATCCCCCAGGCGGGGGGGGAGACGGGACTGCTGTCCGACGGCGACCGGCGGCTGCTGGCCGAGTACGGCCTGGAGCTGAACCAGAGCGGGGAGGAGCGGCTGCGCCGGGAGATGACCACGGTGTATCAAATCTGTTCTCTGCCGCAGAAAAAGCTGTTTCTCACCTGGCCCGCCCTGGGGGCGGGGGGCGAGGAGCGGCGGCCCTGCTTTGTAGTGGAGCGCCTGCGCCTGCTGTTCCCTGCGCTGGGGGTAATCCGGGAGGAGGCCCTGGGGGGGAGGTTCCGCCTGGCGGCCCCTCTGCCCGCCCTGGAGCAGGCGGGGCGGCGGCCCCGGGTGCGCCGGGCGCTGGCCGGCCTGCCGCAGTACGCCGCGCAGGCGGAGCGTCTGGAGCAGGCGGGACAGTGGGAGCGGGGGCGGCTGTCCCGGGAGAGCGTGGAGCGGCTGTACGGCCGGAACGTACCCATGTCCGCCTCCCGGATGGACAAGTACCGCTCCTGCCATTTCTCCTACTTCATGCAGTACGGCCTGAAGGCCCAGCCCAGAAAGCCGGCCGGCTTTACCGCGCCGGAGTACGGCACCTTTGTCCACTATGTGCTGGAGCACGTGTTCCGGGAGATTGGGGAGGAACAGGCGCCGCCGGAGGAGAAGTGGGCCTGGACCCCGGAGCGGGAGAAGCGCCTGCGCCGGCTGACCCGCCAGGCGGTGGACCGGTATGTCCGGGAGGAGCTGGGCGGACTGGAGCAGCAGACCGAGCGCTTCCGCTATCTCTTCCGCCGGCTGACCGGTTCGGTGCAGGCTGTTGTGGATAATGTGGCCCAGGAGCTGGCCCGGTCCGACTTCAGGCCCATCTCCTTTGAGCTGGGCTTTGCCGCCCAGGGGGACCTGCCTCCGGTGGAGCTGAACAGCGGCGGCGTTACCCTGAGCATCAGCGGATTTGTGGACCGGGTGGACGGCTGGGTCCATGACGGGCGGCTGCATCTGCGGGTGGTGGACTACAAGACGGGGCGGAAGACCTTTGACCTGACCGAGGTGTGGAACGGGCTGGGCCTTCAGATGCTGCTGTACCTGTTCACCCTGGAGCAGAGGGGGCAGAGCCTGTACCACATGCCGGTGGAGGGCGCGGGGGTGCTCTACCTCCCCGCCCGGGACGCGGTGGTCCGGGGGAGCCGGGCCATGGGCGAGGAGGAGCGCCGGCGGGCGGTGGACAGGGAGCTTCAGCGCCGGGGTCTGGTGCTGGACGACCCGGCGGTGCTGGAGGCCATGGAGCGCCGGGAATCGTCTGGATACCGCTTCCTGCCTTTGAAGGTGAGCAGAAGCGGCGGGGAGGTCACCGGGGACGCGCTGGTATCCGCCCAGCGGCTGGGCCGGCTGCGGGGGCACATCCAGCGGGTGCTGGAGGACATCTGCGGCGAGATGGCGGCGGGGAGCATTGCCGCCGACCCCTTCTGGCGGGGGCCGGAGAAGAACGCCTGCCGCTTCTGCGACTACGCCAGCGCCTGCCACTTTGAGGAGGGGCGGGGCGGCGACTGCCGCCGGTGGCTGCCCAATGTGACGGCGCGGCAGTTTTGGGAGAATGTGGAGGGGGAGGACCATGACTAAGGCCGGGACAGGGAGACGCAGGCGGATCAGGCGGGGGAAAATGGAGGCCCGGGATATTCTGGATTACTGCCTGAGCAAGCCCGGGGCGTGGCTGGACTACCCCTTCGGGGCAGTGCCCCAGTGCGTCAAGGTGGGCCGGCGGCTGTTCGCCCAGCTCTATCCCCGGCCCAAGGATTATAAAATCACCCTGAACTGCGACCCGGAGGCGGCGGACTTCTACCGGCAGCAGTACCCCGGGGTGGTGATTCCGGGCTATCACTGCCCGCCGGTGCAGCGGCCCTATTTCAACACGGTCTGGCTCAACGGCACGGTGCCCGACGGGGTGCTGCGGGAGATGATTGACCGGGCCTATGCGGTGGTGCTGGGCAAGCACACCCGCCGGGAACAGGAGGAGATTCTGGCCGGCCGGATGATGGGAACGCCCCGGCCCATTGAGACCAGGGCCCGGCGGAGGAGAAAGGAGGAGCTATGACGGAGGAGCTGTGCAAGCTGGAAATTTTCGTGCCCGAGAGTTATTTTGAGCCGGTGCGCCGGGCGCTCTGGGCGGTTGACGCAGGGCACATCGGAGCCTATGACCGCTGCCTGTCCTGGTCCCGGGCGGACAGCTGCTGGCGGCCCCTGGCGGGCAGCGCCCCCTTTGACGGCACGCCGGGGGAGCTGACCCAGGCGCCGGAGCTCAAAATTGAGGTGTGCTGCCGGAAAAGCCGGCTGAGGGAGACCCTGGACGCGGTCAAGGCGGCCCACCCCTATGAGGAGCCGGTCATCAACATCCTGCCAATGCTGGGGACGGGGCTGTAAGAGCCTGTTTAACATCACTCAGCACACCGGCTGGCGGGCCTTTTGCCGCCATACTGCGTGAAATTTTCTTGGAAGCCGCCAAGGATTCCTGCGGAAATTTGCCTTGCCTGGCGGCAAAAT
>JAAWHL010000075.1 GCA_022795855.1 Lawsonibacter sp. | reverse complement strand
CGGTCGGCAGACCGTTTCACCGCGCCTTGAGGCGCGGCCAATATCACGCCCTTATAGGGCGAGTGCAGGCCACCCGTTTTACGGGTGGTCCTGACTATTTCTGAGAACCGGAGGCGCCGGAGGAGGCGGAGGAGGAATTCTGAGAGCCGGAGGAGGAATTCTGGGAGCCGGAGGCGTCAGGCTGCTCCAGGGCGGCCATCTCGTCGGACACCGCCTGGCGCAGCTGGGTCAGGGCGGTGTAGAACGCGCCGGGGTCAATCCTGTCGTACTCCTCGTTGGTGACAATCTCGTGCTCGTCAATCCACTCCTGCTGGAGGGCGTTCATCCGGTCGGCAATGTAGGCCTGGCGGTACTCCTCCGGGTCCACGTTCTCCTCCAGAGGCAGACGCAGGACGATGTGATAGCCCCGGTAGCCCTGCTCGTTTTCCAGAACCCCGCTGATTTGGCCCTCCTCCATGGACAGGCAGGCCTCCTCCACCACGGACACCATTTTGGTGCCCACGGCGGAGGCTTCGCCGGCGGTGCCCAGATAGCCGTCGGGATAGGAGGCCAGGCCGCCGTCCTCGCTGTATTCGTTCATCAGCTGGTCAAACAGGGCAATGGGGTCCTCGCTGGCCCGCAGCTGGGCCAGCACCTCCTCGGCCCGCTGCTTCTGCTGGGCGGAGTTGTCCCCCGGAGCGGAGGAGCTCCCGGCGGCGGAGGAGTCCTCCTCCGGGGCGTTCTCCTCCACCAGAAAGAGAATGTGCTTGAAGAAGTAGCACTGCTGCTCCTCCTCCAGGAAAGTGAAAATCTGCGCGTCGTCGGGGTATCCCGCCTGCCCCTGCCCGAAGCGGGCGTCGGTCATGACGGAATTGTAGTCCTCGCTCTGACACATCTCGGTGTAAATCTGCCGCGTCAGGGGAAACTGCCAAAGGTAGTGGTTCAGCAGCTCCTCGCCCCCTACGCTCTCCGCCACCTGCTCCAGGGACCGGTCCAGATTGGTCTGGAAGTCGGCGGACAGGCTCAGCCCCTCCTGGGCGGCCTTCCGGGGCAGCAGGGCGTAGAGCAGGGAGGTCTCCAGCGCGTCGCTCAGAATACTCTGGGCCAGGGTTACGCCTTCAATCTCCGTGTCCCAGGGCAGCTCGGTCAGGCCGCCGTAGGCGCCGTAGTAGCTCATAAGGGTGTCGGCCCGGCTGGCCACCCAGTACAGCAGCAGCCCGGCGGTGATATCCACCTCCCCCGCGGAGGCCACTACGGTATCGGCGCTGAGGCCGGCCGTGGCCAGGAAGGGGTCGGTGACGGAGGAGAGCTCTATCTCCGGGGCCTGGATGGGGGCAGAGCTGGCGGCCGGAGGGGTTTCCTCGGGCTTGGCGCAGCCGGACAGGCATCCGGCCAGCAGGGCCAGGGTCAGGGCCAGAGCCCCTGCGCGTTGGAAAATCTTCATAAAACAGTTCCTTTCTGACTTCGCTTCGTTTCCCGGGGGGTTCCGCTCCGGACGCGTCCGGGCAGAGCCCACAGGGACTGATTGTACCATAAACCCCGCCGGGATTCAAGCCGTCCGCACCGCGAATTTCGCCCTCCCGGCAGAGCTGTTTCCCCAGCCTTGGCGGCTGTGTCCGCTGCCTCCGCGCGTATTTTTACGTCTGAAACCGGCGCTTTCCGGAAAGAATCCTGAAATATATCGGGAATTTCCGCGGGTCTGCCCGGCCAGCCCGGGAGGCCCCGGGGAGGGTTAAAGCCGCCCTGCCCCCGGCGATGGGCGCGGATTTTTAGGATTTTTTGAAAATCTTCCGCTTCTCGTTGAAAAACGCGGCCGTTCGTGGTATAGTGAACCGGGCTGAAAAGGCCCGCTCTGCGGGTGCTCCGCCGGCGGGCTGAAAACACAAAAACACCGTGCGAAAACAGGAGCCGTTATCATGAAAATTTCCGTTTGCCTCTGCGCGGCCCTCGGGGCCGCTTTGCTGCTCAGCGGCTGCGGCGGAATGCCCTCCGACGATCCGCCCCCCGCCCGTATTGTCCCCTCCGCCTCCGAGCCGGAGCCCCCCGCCCCCTCTGTCTCCGCCCCCGCGGCCTCTTCCTCCGCGCCCGGGCCCGATGCCTCCGAGCCGGACGGCCCCGAACCCTCCGCCTCCGAGCCGGCCCCTGAGCACTCCGAGCCGGATCCCCCCGACGGGGACGGGGAGCCCGTCTCCGACCCGGAGCAGCTGCTGGCCCTGGCGGAGGAGGCCGACTGGAGCGCCTTTGACGATGTGGTAATGATTGGCGACTCGGTGTCCCTGAAGCTGAAAAATTTTGTGGTGCAGCAGCGGAAGACCGAGCCCGGCTTTTTCGGTACGGCCCAGTTTCTCACCTCGGGAAGCCTGGGCAGCGGAAACGCCCTGTGGGAGGTCAGCAGCCAGTCGGTCCACCCCGTGTTTCAGGGGACCAAAATGCCCCTGGACCAGTCCGTCCCCCTGACCGGGGCCAAGACAGCCTATCTGATGCTGGGGGTCAACGATGTGGCGGTGTACGGCGTGGAGGGGTCGGTGGAGAATTACCAGACCCTGCTGGACTCCATCCAGGCCGCCGTCCCCGGCATCCGCTTCTGCGTCCAGTCGGCAACCCCCATCTGCCGGGGCGCTGAGGTGGGCGCTTTGAACAACGAGACCCTGGCCCTCTACAACGAGAAGCTGGCCGAGATGTGCGAGAGCCGGGGCATCCGCTTTCTCGACGTGGCCTCGGTGCTGCGGGACGAGGAGGGCTTTCTGCCCCGGGAGTATTGCAGCGACCCGGACGGAATGGGCATCCACCTGACGGACAAGGCCTGCCGGCTGTGGCTTGGCTTTCTGCTGGCGGGCGCGCAGAATTCATGACGCAGGAAAGGAACGTTTGAAATGACAAGACAGATGAAAGCTCTCCCTCTGTGCGCCCTGGCCCTGGTGCTGGCGCTGTGCGGCTGCGGCGGAAAGGCCCAGCCGGAGCAGGCGGACTTCTCCGTTCAGGAGGCCATGGCCGAGCTGACCCGAACGGCCTCCATTGACGAGCCCCTGACCCTGGAAGAGGCGGACATGCTGGACTATTTCGGCATTCCCGCCGAGAGCATGGCGGATTTTGCCGCCCAGACCTGCTCCAACGGCATTTCCGCCCAGGAGATTGTGCTGGTGAAGGCGGCGGACGAGGACAGTGCCGGGACGGTGGAGGAGAAGCTGCAGGCCCGTCTGGACAATTGGAAAGCGGAGATGGAGAACTATCTCCCGGACCAGTATGACATCCTGTCCCAGTGCCGGGTGCAGCGGGACGGGCTGTATGTGGCGCTGATTGTCCACCCGGAGCACGAGGCCCTGGAGGAGCTCTACCGCGGCTGGGCGGAGGGCGGAAAATAGCCTGTGAGTTCACAGCCGGCCGGAGCGGCGTCTGCCGCTCCGGCCGGCTTTTCGTTTGCGCGCGCCGCGCCGGGGCCCGCCCGGGGGAGCATTTTTTCCGCCGGGGCATACCATGGAACAGAGGCCGCCGCCGTCAGGGGGAAAAATCAGCGGGCCTGCGGCCCGCTGATGGTTATTGTGCTGCTTGGGACAGCACCTTGTCCAGGGTGTCAAAGAGGACCTTGATGTCGATAGGCTTGGCCAGATGTCCGTTCATTCCGTTGCGCAGGGCCTCCCGTTTGTCCTCCTCAAAGGCGTTGGCGGTCATGGCCAGAATGGGGATGCCGGACAGCTCCGGGTCGGGCAGGGCGCGGATGGTGCGGGCGGCGGTATAGCCGTCCATCACCGGCATCTGGACGTCCATCAGCACCAGGTTGTAGTACCCGGCCTGGGACTTTTGGAGCATATCCACCGCCTGCGCGCCGTTGTCCGCCACCTCCACGGTAAATCCCGCCTCGGTGAGAAGCTCGGTGGCAATCTCCTGGTTGAGGGCGTTGTCCTCGGCCAGCAGGATGCGTCCGGTATGAATCTGCCGGGGTTTCTCCTCGTCGGACCGGCCTTTGATCTCCGGGTCCGCCACGGAGCGCAGGCAGCGGCGCAGCTCGGAGAAGAACAGGGGCTTGCTGCAAAAGGCGGTGACGCCCGCGTCCCGGGCCTCCTCCTCAATCTCCGACCAGTCGTAGGCGGTGAGCACGATGATGGGCACCTCCTCGCCCATCTCCTTGCGGACCCGGCGGGCCACCTCCACGCCGTTCATGTCGGGCAGCAGCCAGTCGATGATATAGACGCAGTAGTAGTCCTCCCGCATGACGGCCTGGCGGGTGCGCAGCACCGCCTCCTTGCCCGAGAGGGTCCACTCCGCCCGGAGGCCCATCTGCTGGAGCATATAGGTCACGCTGTCGCAGGTGTTGAAGTCGTCGTCCACCACCAGGGCGCGGCAGTTTTTCAGGGCCGGGATGGTCTGGGGCTCTTTGGGGCCGGAGTGGAGGCGGAAGGTGAGGCGCAGGGTGAACTCGCTGCCCACGCCCTGCTCGCTCTTCAGCTCGATGGAGCCGTTCATCATGTCCACAATATTCTTGGTGATGGCCATGCCCAGGCCGGTGCCCTGAATTCCGCTGATGGTGGAGTTCTGCTCCCGCTCGAAGGGCTCAAAGATGTGGGAGACGAACTCCTGGCTCATGCCGATGCCCGTATCCTTGATGTGGAATTCGTAGTTGCCGTAGCCGGTGGGGGCGCCCGGCTTTTCCATCACCCGGACGCTGACCGTGCCGCCCGCGCCGGTATACTTCACCGCGTTGCTCAGCAGGTTCAGCAGCACCTGGTTCAGACGCAGCTTGTCGCAGTAGATGTTCTCGTCCAGCACGTCCACCGCGTCCATGTACAGCTCCAGCTGCTTGGCGTGGACGTCCGCCTGGATGATGGTGCGCAGGCCGTGGAGGATGTCGGGCAGACTGCACAGGTTCTCCTCCAGGCTCATTTTGCCGCTTTCAATGCGGCTCATGTCCAGAATGTCGTTGATGAGGCTGAGCAGGTGGTTGCCCGAGGCCATAATCTTTTTCAGGTACTCCTCCACCTGTTCCTTCCGGTCGATGTGGGTGATGGCCAGGGCGGTAAAGCCCACGATGGCGTTCATGGGGGTGCGGATGTCGTGGGACATGTTGGACAGGAAGACGCTTTTGGCCTTGCTGGCCCGGTTGGCCTGGGAGAGCGCGTTTTCCAGCAGGCTCTTTTTCTCCATCTCCCGGCGGGTCTCCTCGTCCACGCTGCGGAAGCCCAGCACCACGGCGGAGTTTGTCTCCTGTCCGCCGGCGAGCACCGCCTTCATCTGGAAGTAGCGCATCTGCCCCTGGCAGAGGGTGCGGTAGTTCAGATAGCTGATGCGGTCCTTTGCCAGCACCTCCCGCAGGTGCGCCGGCGCGCTGGCCCGGCGCAGCGAGTCCCGGTCCTCGCTGTAGACGCAGGCCTGTATGTACTGCTCCATGCACGTCTCCAGGTTCAGCGGTCCGGAGAAGATGCCCTCCAGCAGGTCAATCGGACAGTCGCTGATGCGCAGGGCGCTGCCCTGGCCGGAGTCCAGGTCAAACACACAGATTAGGCTGTAGTCGATGCCCAGGGCCTGAATCAGCTCCAGCTGGCGCTGCTCTCTGGTCCTGCGCTCCCGCTCCTCCTGGAGCTTCTGGGCGGTGCAGTCCAGCAGGAAGCGCTGGTAGAACAGCTGGCCGTCCTCCTCCACCAGCTTGACGTTGCCCATGACGTGGAGGATTTCGCCGCCGGAATGCCGGACGCGGTATTCCGCGCTGATGGAGTCCCCCACGTTGGTGAGGCTCCGGATGGACTCCTCCAGCGCGGCCCGGTCCTCCTCCAGCACGGAGCCGGCCACCATGGCAAAGCCGTCGGACTCCAGCTCCTCCTGGGAGGCGTAGCCCAGGATCTTCAGGGCGGCGCGGTTGATGCTCAAAAGCCGGGAGCCGTCCACCGTGTGGCAGATGACGCCGCAGTCCATGGTAGTGAAAATGGCCTCCAGGGTGCGGCTCTTCTGAATCAGCTCCTGGCGGTAGGCGTGCTCCTGGGTCACGTCGATGGCCACGCCCACCGTCCCCATCACGCTGCCGTCCAGGTCGTACAGGGGGGACTTGTAGGTGGTCAGCATCCGGAGGCCCTCGCCGGTCTGGATGGTCTCCTGGGAGACGCAGGTCTGCTCGCTTTCCATGACGATGCGCTCGGACTCGATACAGGCGGGGTCGTCCTCCTCCACATCCCAGATATAGGCGTGCCGCCGGCCCTGGACCTGCTGCTTGGTCTTGTTCACCGTTTTACAGAAGCTGTCGTTGACCTTGATATGCAGGCCGTTCTTGTCCTTGAACCAAATCAGGTTGGGGCTGTTGTCAATCACCGCGTCCAGATAGTGGCCGGTCTGCCACAGCTCCCGCCCGGTGCGGAAGCCCTCCTGCCAGCGGAGGAGGCGGAAACGCAGGACCTCCTCCGGCATGGGCAGGGTCCACACGTCCGTCACCTGAGGCAGACAGCCGGCCAGCGCCTGCAGCTGATCCGGCCGCGCCAGCAGAATCAGCTGGGTCTTCTTCCCCTTTGCGGCCAGCAGCGTCTCCACCTCCGTCTTCTCCTCCGTCCCGTCCAGACAGGCCAGAATCACGTCCGCCCTGGCGGCCGGAGCAGGCTGCGCCCGGCCGCTCTCCTCAAAGCCGTGGGTAAAGCGGGGCAGCGGCGCCATCGCCTTGACCGTCTCAGTCACGCCTGGCGGGCAGGCGGAAAGATAAAACTGAATATGACAGTGGTACATGGCTCATTTCCTCTCCAAAGCAAGCATATACAGAAACCGAAAATCCCTGAAAACAGGGAAGCCCGATTATCGCCAGTGTAAATATTATACAATCCTGGCCGCAGTCTGTCAATCTTGAAGCGGGGCCAAAAAGCGGGGGAACGTCCGGTTTCTTCCAGGCGGAGGCGGCGGGATAAAAATTTCCAAAAAAGCGCGGGCTTTTCTCTGCGGGTTCTGGTTGCAAAACCGCAAAAATATGATATAATCGGAGATGGACAGCCAAATGACCTTCTTGACTCCGCCTTCTTTGCGGGATAGGCCCGCGCCTTCCATGAACCACACGGGAGACAGAGCTGCGGGATAGATGTGTCATGCTGGTGGTTTGCACACACGTGAACCATGCGTCAACGCACCCCCGCAGACAGCCGCAAGCCTGATGAAATTGAAGTTGAGGAGGAGAATACCCTATGCGCAAAAGCATCAAAAAAATGGTAGGCTACCGCATTGCGGCCGCCCTGGGCTCGGTTCTGCTGTTCAGCGTGGTGACCACGGTGAACATCCTGAACATTGAGAGAACCCAGTCCGCCAACGCCCAGGCCAGCGCCCTGCTGGACAGCGCCCAAAAGGCGGAGACGGCGCATTACAAGTGGTCCAGCAACCTGAGCAACGCCCTGTACGCGGGTACGGAGTTCACCGGCAGCATGGACTATACCGCCTGCGCCCTGGGCAAATGGCTTTACAGCGAAATCGACCTGAAGGACGACGAGGTGGACCGCCTGCGCACGCAGATTGAGCCGCTGCACCGGGAGCTGCACGAGTCGGCCAGCTACGTGCTGAATCTGATGAAGACCAGCCCCGCCCAGGCCCAGGACTACTATCAGGATACCATCCTCACCAATCTGAACACCCTGGTGGGCTATCTGGACCAGGTGGTGGATCGGGGCACCAGCCTGAGCACCGCCTACTCCACCCAGATGCGCAACACCATCTACGCCATGCACGTGCTCACCTGCATCTGTCTGGCGCTGGCCCTGATTTGCCTGGTCAGCCTGGTGCAGTACGTTCTGCGCCACATTGTCAAGCCCATGCTTCTGATTACCGAGAAGAGCCGCCCCCTCCAGGAGGGCCGCCTGCACATGGAGCTGGACTACAGCGCGGACAACGAGCTGGGCGATTTGGCCCTGACGCTGAAAAAATCGGTGGCTCAGATCCACACCTATGTGGAGGACATCAACCGCATTATGAGCCAGCTCTCCCAGGGGAATTTCGACGTGGCCACCTCAACGGAGTATATCGGCGACTTCCACTCCATCCAGACCTCGCTGGACCGGTTTACCTCCACGGTCTCTCAGGCCCTTGACAGCATCTGCCAGGCGGAGCGCCGGGTGTCCGGCAACGCCGAGCAGCTGTCCAGCGGCGCGCAGGCCCTGGCCCAGGGGGCCACGGAGCAGGCCAGCGCCGTTCAGGAGCTGTACGCCACCCTGGACGACCTGTCCAAGAGCGCGGCCCGGAACGTCAGCGCCGCCGCCACCGCCCAGGAGAACGCCCGCCAGACCGGCGAGCAGGTGACCCTGAGCAGCACTCAGATGAAGAGCATGGTGTCCGCCATGGCGGACATCACCGACGCCTCCCAGCAGATTGGGAAAATCATCGCCACCATTGAGAATATCGCCTTCCAGACCAATATTCTCGCCCTGAACGCCGCGGTGGAGGCCGCCCGGGCCGGGGCCGCGGGCAAGGGCTTTGCCGTGGTGTCCGACGAGGTGCGCAATCTGGCCGCCAAGTCCGACCAGGCCGCCAAGGCCACCAAGGAGCTGATTGAAAACTCCATCCAGGCCACCGAGCGGGGCAGCCAGATTGTGGGCGAGGTCTCCGTCACCCTTCAGAAGACCCTGGAGCTGGTGATGCAGTCCAACGAGGCCATCGGCGCCATTGCCGGGGCGGTCCAGGACGAGGCCGAGAGCCTGCACCAGGTCACCGAGGGCCTGGGCCAGATTTCCTCTGTGGTCCAGACCAACTCCGCCAGCAGCGAGGAGTCGGCCGCCGTCAGCACCGAGCTGTTCGACCAGGTCCACCTGCTGGAGGACGAGACCAAGAAGTTCCGCCTGAAATCGGGCAGCGGGGCCTCCTTCTAAGCGCCTGTTCAACGGCTCTTATCCCCACCGGCTTGGCGGTTCGTCTGCCGCCATACTGCATGAAATTTTCTTGGAAGCCACCAAGGATTCCTGCAAAAACCTGCCTTGCCCGGCGGGGGAATTCCCCGGCATCCGGCATACTTCGGGATATTAAACAGGCTCTAAGGAGAAACACGCGGGAAGAAAAAAGGACGCGCGGCAGCTGCCGCGCGTCCCTTTTTTACGGTTTCCCTATTCCAAATCCTCAATCCGCATTTTCATCAGGTCCTCCTGCCGGTCCCGGCGGTTTTTGAAGTACAGCCAGATGCCGCCGAACACCGCCGTGGGCACATTGCCCGCCAGGAACATCAGGGCCGCCGGCGCCAGGGAGGACAGCGAAAGCGCCTGTTCCTCCTGGGGCGCCGGGCGTACCTCCACCGGGTTCCCGTGCCCGTCATACACCTGGACGTTTCCGCCGCCGGCGGTTCCGTAGGCCGTCATGCTCAGGCACAGCGTCAGGCTAATCAGCAGGGAGAGGGCCGGAAGAACCAGCCCCAGCCATTTGCCTTTCCGGCACATCCACACCTGGAGCGCGGCCAGCAGGGAAACGGGGAGCAGTACTGCGGTCAGAATGATCGGAAGAGCGATGACTACGGAGATAAAAGAAGCTGCCATATTGTTTCATCCTTTCTGCTGCTTTTTATACTCGGCAATAAGCAGCTTTGCCGTGCCCAGGTCCAAACGCTCGTTCATGGCCAGGCGCTTGACTAGGGCGATGTAGGGGTCGGCCGCGGTGTTTTCCCCCAGCCTGATTTTCTGAATCAGCCGGTCCAGCCGAAGGCGCACCGTGGGGTAGGTCACGCCGTACTGTCCGGCCATCTCCTTCAGGGACCCGGAGGCCAGAATGAATTTTTTGATGAAGGCCAGGTCCTCCTCCTCCAGATCCGACATCCACTCAGGGAGCAGTTCAACCGGCATTTTTCCACCTCGCTTTCACAATATTGAGTATATCATTTAATTTTATTAAAGTCAATATTTAATTTTAACTTCAAGAAAATTCCAACAAGGGACTCCCAAGCGCCCCGCGTCTCAAACCGGAGCAAAAAAGCCGCTGAAACGCTTCAGCGGCTTTTTTGCTCCGGCCGACCGGTGCCTGTTTGGGCCTTGCTTGAAAGATGGGAATATGACCAAGCGCGGAGGATTTTGCTGCCGGACGGGGCCGATTTTTCGCAGGAATACCGGATGTTCCCGCAAGGGGGATGCCATGGTTCTAAACGGTGAAACCGCTAAGAACCATGCGGTATTTCAAGAAAAATCGGGGAAGTATGGCGGTAAAAGGCCCGCCGTCCGGTGTGCTGAGAGATGTTAAACAGGCTCTTAGAAAATGCTCAGATACATTCTGCGGCTCAGCAGCTCCAGCACCTTGATCCCGGCCAAGCTGTTGCCCTTTTCGTCCAGCCCCGGGGAAAAGATTCCGATTCCCATGCGGGTGGGCACCACGGCCATAATGCCGCCTCCCACGCCGCTTTTGGCGGGGACGCCCACCTTCACCGCGAATTCGCCGGACCCGTCGTACATGCCGCAGGTCATCAGAATGGCATTGACATAGTTGGCATACCGGCTGGGAAACAGCCGCTCCTCAGTCTGGGGCATCTTGCCCCGGTTGGCCAGCACATAGCCGATATTGGCCAGATCCTTACAGTTGACCTGGATGGAGCAGGCCCGGAAGTAGCAGTCCAGCACGTCCTCCACGTCGTCGTCAATCATGCCGTAGGTTTTCAGCAGAAAGGCCAGCGCCCGGTTCTTGTTGCCGGTGCGCTTCTCCGAGAGATAGACCGACTCGTCCAGCGTTATCTCCGGGTTGCCGGCCAGCGTACGGGTCAGCTCCAGCAGGCGCAGGAAGCGCTCCTGATAATCCGCCCCCTTCAGCAGGGTGCACATGGCGATGGCCCCCATGTTGACCATGGGGTTCAGGTGCTCGCTGAGCAGGGTTTGGTCGGTGACATTGATGGCGTCAAAGGGCTTGCCTGTGGCCTCCACCCCCACCCGGGAGCGGACGTAGTCCACTCCGTTGTCCATCAGGGCCAGCAGGAGGAGGATGGGCTTGACGATGCTCTGGATGCTGAACTTCTTTTTGTAGTCCCCCGTCTGATAGTGCTTGCCGTCACTGCGGGTCACGTAAATGCCAAGGTCGCTGATGTTCCCCTTGGTCAGCTCCGGGATGTAATCGGCCAGCCGGCCCTGGGCGGTGTAATGCCTGCACTCCTCCACCAGCTCTTCCAGCAGTTCCTCCATTGGAATTGCCTCCTTTTTCCACCTCGTTGTCTTGTCTCTATCATACCGGAGAATTGGCGGTTTTGTCAAGACGGGCGGGAAATTTTCCGTCTTGATTTGGCATATTCCCAAAACCGGCCGGGCAGAGCACAGGGCTTGGCGGCTTTGGGAAACGCGCCGGTTTTTCTTGCAATACAGCCGTCTTGGGGGTATGATGAGAAAAAACGGAGGTGGCCGGGATGAAGTTAGAGAAAAAAGCGGTTATTTTTGATTTGGACGGTGTGCTGTGCCATACGGATCAATTCCACTATCAGGCGTGGAAGGGCCTGGCCGGCCGGCTGGGCGTCTATTTTGATGAGGAAATCAACAACCGCCTGCGGGGCGTCAGCCGCATGGCCAGCCTGGACATCATTCTGGAGGGATCCGGGCGGAGCTATACCCGGGCGGAAAAGGAGGCCCTCGCCGCCGAAAAGAACGAGGCTTACCGGGAGCTGCTGAAGGGGATGAGTCCCGCCGACGCTGCCGCCGAGGTCCGGGAGACGCTGGAGGCGCTGCGTGCCAGGGGCTATCTGCTGGCGGTGGGCTCTTCCAGCAGGAACGCCGGGTTTATCCTGGAGCGGATCGGCCTGGAAGGCTTCTTTGACGCGGTGGCCGACGGAACGGAAATCACCCGTTCCAAGCCGGACCCGGAGGTTTTTCTGCTGGCCGCCCGGAAGCTGGGGGTCCGGCCGGAGGACTGCGCCGTGGTGGAGGACGCCGGGGCGGGGATTGAGGCGGCCGGGGCGGGGGGGATGACCGCGCTGGCCCTGTTCGGCGACGCCAGGGGCTGCGGCCTGGAGGACTATGATTTGAACTCCTTCCGGGAGCTTTTGGAGCTTCTGCCCTGACCTACTCCGGCCTGATGGGGATTTCGACTTGGACCAGGGCGTCCTCCTGCCGTTCCATCACGTTTTCGTTGAGAATCACCTCATAGGCAAATCCCGTAAGCTCCAGGCCGCGTTCCGCCGCGTAGTCCAGGATCCTCCGGAAGCACAGGGCCGCGTTTTCCCCGGAATCCCGGTAAAAGGCCCGCGCATAGTTCCCGGCGGGCTGGATGTGCAGCCCCGTCTTCCGGGCGGGAGAGGGAATCTCAATGAACAGCCGGGAGCGGTCGTCGAAGCGGCCGCAGTACAGGCTCTCCACCGGAATCATGGTCCCGTAGGAGGCGTCGTGGAGGCGGCGCAGGCGGTGCTTTTTTGTCTCGGCGGTAATCATCTCCACCTGCTTGTCAAAGGAGGCGTCCGGGCGGATGTCCACGGTAATCAGCCGCCGCTCCGCCCGCTCCGCCACGCTGATTTCCGACAGGTCCAGCTCCAGCAGCGTTTGCATATTCCGGCAGTGGTGGGCCAGCGCCCTGCGGACCTCCTTCAGGCGGGCCATTTTGGCGTCCAGATGTTCAATCTGCTCCCGGAGGAGCCGCTCCATGCCGGCGGCAGAGCGGTTGTCCATGAACGTCCGGATTTCGCCGACGGATACGCCCAGCTCCCGCAGCAGCAGAATGGTCTCCAGGACGGAGCTCTGGCGGTAGCTGTAGTACCGGTATCCGTTTTCCGGGGTGACCTGCGCCGGATGAAACAGGCCGGCCTCGTCGTACCACATCAGAGTTTTCTTGTTGATGCCGTGCAGAGCGGCAAACTGGCCGATGGTGAGCAGACGGCTTTTTTTCTCCATATTCCGATTCCCCCTTGACCGTACAGTTACTGTATGGTTTATGATAGGGCCTGTCCCGGGAAAAAGCAAGGAAAAAGGAGAAAAAATGATGAATGCTCAAAACGCCTACGACAGGCCGGTCACGCTGGGGAATATTCTGCGCTTCGCCGTGCCTACCATCGCCATGTCGGTATTTATGTCCTTTTACACCATGGTGGACGGGCTGTTTGTGTCGAATCTCATCGGCATGGAGGCCCTGTCGGCCATCAACCTGACCGCGCCGG
>JAAWHL010000074.1 GCA_022795855.1 Lawsonibacter sp. | reverse complement strand
CCGCCCTTCGGCGGGGCCCAGGGTGGATTTGCAAGGAGCGTTTCTATTTATGACAGACCAGTCCAAAATCCGAAACTTTTCTATCATTGCCCACATAGATCATGGCAAATCCACCCTCTCCGACCGGCTGATTGAGGCCTGCGGCGCGGTGGAGCAGCGCCAGATGGAGTCCCAGCTGCTGGACAACATGGATCTGGAGCGGGAGCGGGGCATCACCATCAAGGCGCGGGCGGTGCGGTTGGACTACCGGGCGGCCGACGGCGAGGTTTACGCGCTGAACCTGATTGACACGCCGGGCCACGTGGATTTCAACTACGAGGTCAGCCGCTCCCTGGCCGCCTGCGAGGGGGCGGTGCTGGTGGTGGACGCCACCCAGGGGGTGGAGGCCCAGACGCTGGCCAATACCTATCTGGCCCTGGAGCACGACCTGGAGATTCTGCCTGTGTTCAACAAAATCGACCTGCCCGCCGCCGACCCCGGAAAGGCCAAGCAGGAGGTGGAGGACATCATCGGCCTGCCCGCCCTGGACGCGCCGGAGATTTCCGCCAAGATGGGGGTGAATATCCCCGCCGTGCTGGAGGACATCGTACAGAATGTCCCCGCGCCCTCGGGCGACCCGTCGGCCCCGCTGAAGGCCCTGATTTTTGACAGCCAGTATGACCCCTACCTGGGGGTTATCGTCCTGTTCCGGGTGATGGAGGGAGCCCTGCGCAAGGGGATGGGGGTGAAGCTGATGGCCTCGGGCGGGCAGTATCAGGTGCTGGACTGCGGCTATCTGCGCCCGCTGGGCATGGATCCCTGCCAGCAGCTGACCGCCGGGGAGGTGGGCTGGTTCACTGCCTCCATCAAGAATGTGAAGGATACCCGGGTGGGCGACACTATCACCGGCGCGGAGAACCCCGCCTCCGAGGCGCTGCCCGGCTACCGGCCCGCCCAGCCTATGGTCTACTGCGGCATCTACACCGAGGACGGCAGCAAGTACCCGGACCTGCGGGACGCGCTGGAGAAGCTCCAGCTCAACGACGCCTCCCTGTCCTTCGAGCCGGAGTCCTCGATTGCCCTGGGCTTCGGCTTCCGGTGCGGCTTTCTGGGGATGCTCCATATGGAGATTATCCAGGAGCGGCTGGAGCGGGAGTTTGATCTGGACCTGGTCACTACACTACCGTCCGTAATATACGAGGTCACAAAAACAGATGGTACTGTCGTCCGGGTGGACAATCCCCACAACTACCCGGACCCCGGGGCCATCAGCGAGGCCCGGGAACCCTACGCCAAGGTATCCATCATCTCCCCGCCCGACTTTGTGGGCAACATTATGCCCATGTGCCAGGAGCGCCGGGGGGAGTTCAAGGACATGCAGTACCTGGACACCAATCTGGTGGAGCTGCACTACTCCATGCCCATCGGCGAGATTATCTACGACTTCTTCGACGCGCTGAAGGCCCGCACCAAGGGGTACGCCTCCTTGGACTACGAGCTGGAGGGCTACCGCACCAGCGAGCTGGTCAAGGTGGACATGCTGCTCAACGGCGACCAGGTGGACGCGCTCAGCTTTATTGTACACAAGGACAAGGCCTACGGCCGGGCCCGGCGCATCTGCGAAAAGCTGAAGGAGAACATTCCCCGCCAGCTCTTCGAGGTGCCCGTCCAGGCCGCCATCGGCGGAAAAATCATCGCCCGGGAGACGGTGAAGGCCATGCGCAAGGACGTGCTGGCCAAGTGCTACGGCGGCGATATCACCCGGAAGAAGAAGCTGCTGGAAAAGCAGAAGGAGGGCAAGAAGAAAATGCGCTCCCTGGGTACTGTCCAGCTGCCCACCGAGGCGTTTATGGCGGTGCTCAAGCTGGACGAGGAGTAAAGGCTTCATAGGGCAAGACCCGGCAGAAAGGCGGGCCGTCCGGATATTCTGTCCGGACGGCCTTTTTCTATTGCGTTTCTTCCTTTTGCCGGATGTGCTGCTTCAGTGCCTGACGGATATAGGCGGACAGCTTGCGGTTTTCCGCCTTTGCCAGTGCGGTCAGCTTGTCGTACAGAGGCATAGGCATCAGGACTGAAACTGATTTTTTGGGAGTAACCGTCACAATAATCACCTCACCTCATTTTAACCTGATTCAGGTTAAAAGTAAATACCCTGATTCAGGTTAAACTATAATGAGGACGAGGTAAGAACATGTATAGAAGAATTCGAGAGCTGCGCGAAGATCGGGACCTCTCTCAGAGGGAGGTTGCAAAGGTATTGAATATGTCCCAAACCGGATATTCCAAATATGAGACGGGAGAAAACGATATCCCAACCTCAGTCCTGATCCAATTGGCTGCCCTGTACAACACCAGCGTAGATTATCTGCTGGGCCTGACCAATGTTCCCAGAGGTTAAAAAAGGTCCCCCGGCCGCTTTTGCGGCCGGGGGTTTCTCATTCCCGCAGCTTCTTCAAAATCTGCTCAAACCACTGGGGCAGGGGACACTCCGCCTCCACCTCCCGTCCGTCGGCGGGGTGGCGGAACCGCAGCTTCTGGGCGTGGAGGCACTGCCCTTCTAGGCCGGGATAGGGCTTTTTGTTCCCGTATACCGTATCGCCCAGCAGGGGGTGGCCGATGGAGGCCAGATGGACCCGAATCTGATGGGTGCGCCCCGTCTCCAGGCGGCACTCCACATAGGAGTTCCCCTTCAGCTCCTCCAGCAGCCGCCAGTGGGTGACGGCGGGCCGGCCCTGGGGGGTGACCGCCATGCGCTTTCGATCAACGGGGTGGCGGCCGATGGGGGCGTCCACCGTCCCTGCGTCCTGGCGCAGGCGTCCCGCCGCCACCGCCCGGTACACCCGGGAGAGCGTATGGTCCTGGAGCTGTCCGGCCAGGGCCAGGTGGGCCCGGTCGTTTTTTGCGGCGATGATCAGTCCGGAGGTGTCCCGGTCAATGCGGTGCACGATGCCCGGGCGCAGTTCCCCGTTGATTCCGGACAGTGATGTTCCGCAGTGATACAACAGTGCGTTGACCAGCGTCCCGTCCGGATGGCCGGGGGCAGGGTGGACCACCATACCCACCGGCTTATTGACAACAATCACGTCGCCGTCCTCGTAAACCACGTCCAGGGGGATATTCTGGGGACGCACGTCCACCGGCCGGGCCTCCGGCAGCTCTATCCGGAGCGTATCGCCGGGGCGCAGCCGGTCGTTTTTCTGCACCGGCCGCCCGGCCAGCGTCACCAGCCCCTCCTCCAGAAGGCGCTGGGCGGCGGAGCGGGTCAGCCCCTCCACCGTCCGGGCAAGAAAGGCGTCCGCCCGCTCACCGTCCCGGTCAGCCGTTCTGATCCGAGTCTCCACCTGGGGCCTCCCTCCGGGCCGCGCCCTCCAGCTTTTCATAGAAGAACACGTAATAAATCCCTGCGGCGATCCCACCCGCCACCACGCAGATATCCGCCACATTGAAGACGGCAAATTCCATGAACAGGGTGTGGAACATGTCCACCACGAACCCCCGCAGGATCCGGTCAATCAGGTTGCCCACCGCCCCGGCCAGAATCAGGGTAAGGGCGGTGCGCCCGAAGGGGTGGGCAAAGAATTTCTTCCACACCGCCGCGGCCAGCACCACCGACATCACCCCGGAGGTCAAGGCCAGCAGCCAGGTGTGCTGGGAGAAAATGGAGAAGGCCGCGCCGGTATTCTGTACATAGGTCAGCTCCAGGATATGGGGCAGGAAGGGCACGCTGCCGTACAGGGGAATGCGGGTCAGCACCAGATATTTCACCAGCTGGTCCAGAGCCACCAGCACGGCGGCCAGCAAAAAATAAACCATAGGATTTCTCTCTCCTCCCGGGATTTCAGTCATGCGCCGGCCGCCTGGGGGGCGCCGGAGCGGGGCGGCAGAGACAGCGTCCCCCGCGCCAGCGTCCCGGTGAACAGGTCCGCCCCTCCCCCGGTCCCCGCCCGGGGCAGCTCCGCCGTGACAGGCAGGTTTTCCCGCTTCAGTGGTATTTGTAGCTTCCCCCGCCGATGAACTCCCGAATCAGGGAGTCCCGGGCCACCAGCTCGGGGTCGATGGCCTCAAAGTACCGGAAGGCGTCAATCAGCTCCAGCAGCTCGGCGCGGCGGACGTTCTCCTCCGGCACGGCCTGGAGCAGGGGCAGGGCGTAATTTTTCATCACCGGCACCTCATAGGGCAGGGAGGAGTCAAACACAATGTCCGCCCGGCCCTTGAAGGGGGAGATGTACAGCTTTTCCCCCCGGCGTACGTTGGCCCACATGCCCAGGGTCTCCCCCACGCCGGTGCCCCGGAAGTTGTAGTCCCGCACCGCCCGCCGGGCCAGACGCATCCAGGTGCCCTTGAAGCGCAGTACGGCCCCCTCGTTCACGTTGGAACGGGCGGAGATGTACAGCTTGGCGGCCTCGGGGTGGCGGCCGGCGATTTCGTCATTCAGGGCGTGGATGCCCTCGAAAATAGCGATTTCGTTCTTCCCCAGGGAAAGAGGGCGGCCCAGGCTGTCGTTGCGCATCTGGCGGGCGAACTCAAACTTGGGCACCAGCACCTCCTCGCCCCGGGACAGGGCGCGGAAGTGCCGGTCCAGCAGCTCCATGTCCAGGCACAGGGGGGACTCGAAGTCCAGATCCCCCTCGGGGGTGCGGGGGGCGGTTCTGCGGTCAGGGGTTTTGAAATAGTTGTCCATGGCTACCGCGTGGGTGTTTACCCCCCGGCGCTGGAGCTCCTCCGCAATTTTCATGGCGGTGGTGGTCTTCCCCGAGCCGGAGGGCCCGGACAGCAGGACGATGGGGCTGCGCTCCAGATTCCCCAAAATCCGGTCCGCCGCCAGGGAGACCCTCTGGGCGTAGTTTTCGTCGCACTCGGCCAGAAATTCCTCCACATCCAATTGAATCCGCCGGTTGATTTCCTGCAGCTGGTACGCCATACTCAACAGCTCCTTTTATGAAATAAACAAGCCCTCTTTTTGGGCCAGCACCTTTTCTGCGGTCCGAAGGTAGTCCTGAGGGTACTTGGGGTTGGACAGGCGGACGATTTTTCCCTGCGCCCGGTCCACCAGCTTGGTGACCCCGCCCGCTCCGATGGAGACCACCGTGTGCAGCTCCTCCATCATGACAATGTTGTACAGGCTCTCCGTCCCCGGGCGGGCCCAGCCCACGTTTTCCAGGGCCCCGGACATGTATTTCTGGCGGTAGAGGTAGTAGGGCCGCCAGCCCCGCCCGGACAGCTCCTCCCGGGAGAGGTCCAGCATCCGGGCCACCTCCGCCCCGTCCGGTAAGGCTTGCCGGGTCTCCGCCAGGGAGGTCCCCTTTTTCAGGGCCAGGGTGTGAACGGTCACGTTCTCCGGTTCCAGGGCCAGCACCTGCTCCAGAGAGCGGCGGAAACCGTCGAAGCTGTCCCGGGGCAGGCCGGCAATCAGGTCCGTGTTGACGCAGTCAAACCCCGCCCGGCGGGCCAGCTCCCAGGCGGCAAAAAACTCCGCCGTCCCGTGCCGGCGGCCGATGGCGGCCAGCACCTCGTCCTGAAGGGTCTGGGGGTTGATGGAGATGCGCCCCACCCCGTAGTCCCGCAGGACCCGGAGCTTTTCCGCGGTAATGGTGTCCGGCCGGCCCGCCTCCACAGTGTACTCGGTGCAGCCCCCCAGGGGGAGGGCCACCCGGCACCGGGCCAGCAGGCGGTCCATCTGCCCCGCCGACAGGGTGGTGGGGGTGCCGCCCCCCATGTAGAACGACCGCACCCGCAGCCCCGCCCGGGCCAGGGCCCGGCCGGCCGCGTCCGCCTCCCGGAGCAGAACCTCCAGGTAGGGCTCCACCAGGTTCAAGGTACGGCCCACCCCGGCGGACACAAAGGAACAGTAGGCGCACCGGGTGGGGCAGAAGGGGATTCCCACGTACACCGACACCTCGTCCGGCCGCAGGGACTCCAGGGCCGCGGCGCTGGCCTGGGCGCAGTCCGCCGCCAGCGCCGCCCGAGGGGAGGAGACATGATACTTCCGCTCCAGCTCCCTCCGGGCCTGCGCGGGAGAGGCCCCGGCCAGCAGAGCGCGGGTGGGCAGCTTCACCGGCCGAACCCCCGTCAGAGCCCCCCAGGGGGGCTCGTATCCCAGCAGCGCGGTGCCCGCCTTGTAAAAGGCCAGCTTCAGGGCGTGCTGAACGGTGCGGAAGGCCTCCTCCGGGGGGCGGTCCAGCTCCTCCGAGGGGAACCGGCTCACCCCGTTGTGCCAGCCCTGGGGCCGGAAGACCAGGGCGCTGACGTTCGTCAGCTTCTTCCCCCTGTGGAGGGTGAAGACAACCGCATTGTCCTCTTCCGCCAGGCTGCCTGGAAGCGGCCCGGCGGGATATTCCGGCCGCTCCTCCGGGAACAGGGTCAGCATCATCTGCTCGGCGGCGTAGCGGAAGCGCTCCGGCTGCCAGGGCATATTCGATTGTTCAAAATACAGCTTCATTAAGGTATCCGCTCCCGCCGCAGAGCATTCAGGCGCACAGAAAACTCTTCCATATTCTCATGTCCCTTTTGACAAAAGCCGGAGTTTTAAGATGTTGTTCTTAATAAGTGAAACTTGCTGTTTCGGAGGCGCGCTTATTATGAACCCAAACATACCATATTCTGAGTTCCTTGACAACCCCGCGCTGTGGGAGGAGGCCTGCCGTTACTGTAAAAGCCTGCCCCATTACGCGGAAACTTATGGGCAGTACTGGTGCGCTATGGGGAAGGCGGAAACGGTTTTGGACAGAAAGCCGGAACCGGAGCGCATCACAAGCGCCCTGCGGGCGCTGAAAAACGAGGGCAGTGTGCTTTTTGGCCCGGGTCTGTGCCGGGAGCCGCTTCACACCCGGGGGGCCTGGCCGGCAGCACACCCTGCATGGCCCCGGAGCGGGCGCAGACCTACCCCTGCGCCATGGCCTCTTTCATATAGGGGTTGGTCTTCCGCTCCCGGTCCAGATTGGAGGTCCCCTCGTGGCCGGGGCAGACGTGGAAATTGCCCTCCAGCTCTCCCAGCCGCTTGAGCGAGCGCAGGATCTCCTCATAGCTGCCTCCCCGCAGGTCGGTGCGCCCGCAGGACCCGGCAAAGAGGGTGTCCCCGGTGAACAGCACGTCGTCCACCTTCAGCGTCACGGAGCCGGGGGAGTGCCCGGGGGTGTGGAGCACGGTGATCGTGTGCCCTCCCAGGTCCAGGGCGTCCCCCTCGCCATAAAACAGAAGGCCCTCCACCTCGCCGGCCAGAGGGAACAGGCGGCTGCCCGCCCCGTTGGCGTCGGCCTGATGGATATAAATCTTTGCATCGGGATAGACCCGGTGGAGAGAGGGCACCGCCGTGGTGTGGTCGTAGTGCCCGTGGGTCAGCAGGAAGTATTTCACCTCCGCCCCCGTCTCCTCCATGGCCTGCTGAATGGCCTCCGGCTCGTCCCCGGGGTCGATGACGGCCATCTGATTGCTGTCCGGATCAATGAGAAAATAACAGTTGGTGGCAATGGGCCCCACCTGCATGATTTTCACTTTCATCTTACAAACCTCACTTTTTCTGATTGGCGGGCAAATCATCGGATACGTCGGTGAACCGGGACAGGTCCACCGCCCCCTCCTGAAAGGCCGAGCGGAACCAGGGGATGACCTCCTCCACCGTGCGCACCTGCAAATCGTATAAAACCGGCCCCTGCGCCGTGGACCAGCCGCACTCCACCGAGTACCCGCCGGCGTTGTCCCCTCCGGGATTCATGGCGCTTTGAATAAACCAGTACCGGCCCGCGTCCCTGGGGTCCCGCTGCTCCAAAATCAGAAAGCTGTCCGGGTCCTCCAGATTCAGCTCCCGCAGCTCTGGCTCCACCATCTCCCAGGTGTCGAAATTGGGCCAGAGCTCTTCTCCCACATGCAGCGTCCAGGGCCAGTCCCTGCGGGGCCGGCCCTCCCGCCCCTTCCTCTTTCTGGTAAACGGCCACATGCTTTTTCCTCCAAACAAAACGCAGTTTCGCGCAAAAGTTTTCTTTTGACCCTTTCCTTTTTCAAAAGAAAAGAACGCGCAGCCCCCGTCAGTCGGTGTCAAACAGGATAGTCACCGGCCCGTCGTTCACGGAGGAGACCTCCATGTGGGCGCCGAACCGGCCGTGCTCTACACGGAAGCCCCGGGTACGGCAGCACTCCATAAAGTGCTCGTACAGCGGTACGGCCAGGTCGGGCTTGGCGGCCCGGGAGAACCCGGGGCGGCGGGAGGAGGTGTCGGCGTACAGGGTGAACTGGGAGACCACCAGCAGCTCGCCCCCCGCCTGCTCCAGGTTCCGGTTCATTTTTCCGTTTTCGTCCTCAAATATCCGAAGATTGCAGATTTTTTCCGCCAGCTTTTCGCAGACGGCCTCGCTGTCGCCGGGGCCCACCCCCAGCAGGACCAGATACCCTCTCCCGATGGTTCCCACCGCCGTGCCGTCCACACAGACGGAGGCGGAGGACACCCGGGTTACAACCGCTCGCATGGCGTTCCACTCCTCCCAGTCATTTTCCGGCGGATCTGCTGACCTGATAGATCCCGTGAATGCTGCCCAGCTTATTGATCACAGTATTCAGCTCTTCCTTGTTTCTGACCTCCAATACCACGTGAATCACCGCGTAGCCGTCGGGCATGGACCGGGCGGACAGGGTGGTCACCTTCACCTTGGCGGCGGACAGGGCCATGGCCACGTCCAGGGTCAGATTGTCCCGGTCCTTGGCGGACAGCTCCAGGGAGGTCTTGTAATTGGGCAGACTGCCCTCCATCCAGGATACCTGAATCCACCGGTCGTTCTCCCCGGGCTTGCGGTTCTCCGGGGCGGCGTTGGGGCAGTCCGACCGGTGGACGGAGACGCCGTAGCCTCTGGTGATAAATCCAATGACCGGGTCGCCGGGGACGGGGGTGCAGCATTTGGCGAACTTGACCAGGCAGTTGCCCAGCCCCTCCACGATGATGCCTGAGTCGGAATGCTTGTTGGACCCCTTCAGCGCCGGCTGGGCCGGGGCGGCGGAGGGGACAAAGGCGCTCTCGGCGGTGGTGCGGGCGGCGGCGGCGGCCTTCTCCGCCTGGAGGCGGCCCAGGCGCAGCATCTCGTCCCGGATGCGGGTGACGCACTTGGCGGCAGTGGTGCCGCCGTAGCCGATGGAGGCGTACATCTCGTCCAGGGTGCCGAAGCGCACCTTGTGCAGGACGTGGGGGAGCACCTCCTCGGCGGTGATGGCCTCCAGCTTCATGCCGGCGTGCTTCAGCTCCGACTCGAACTGGGCCCGGCCGGTGACAATGTTCTCCTCCCGCTTCTCCTTCTTGAACCACTGGCGGATTTTGTTGCGGGCCTCGTTGCTCTTGGCGATTTTCAGCCAGTCCCGGCTGGGGCCCCTGGCATTTTTGGAGGTGACGACCTCCACAATGTCCCCGTTGTGCAGGGGGGTGTCGTACTGGACCATGCGGCCGTTGACCTTGGCGCCGGTCATGCGGTTGCCCACAGCGGAGTGGATGGAGTAGGCAAAGTCGATGGGCGTGGCCCCGGCGGGCAGGCTCTTCACGTCCCCGTTGGGGGTGAACACGAAGACCTCGTCGGCGAACATATCCACCTTCAGGGTCCGGACAAACTCCTCCGCGTCGGTGTCCTGCTGGCTCTCCAGCAGGCGGCGCACCCACTCAAACTCGTGCTCGGTGCCCAGGTGCTTGTTGGCCATGCCCTGCTTGTACTTCCAGTGGGCGGCGATGCCGTACTCTGCGGTCTGGTGCATCTCCCAGGTGCGTATCTGCACCTCGAAGGGGATGCCCTCCCGGCCGATGACGGTGGTGTGAAGAGACTGATACATATTGGGTTTGGGCGTGCCGATATAGTCCTTGAACCGGCCCAGCACCGGTTTGAACATATCGTGGATGCAGCCCAGCACGTTATAGCACTCCGGGATGTCGTCCACAATGGCCCGGAAGGCGTACAGGTCGAATATCTCGTCCAGGGTCTTGTTCTGGGCGAACATTTTCCGGTAGATGGAGTAGGTGTGCTTTACCCGGCCGTAGACGGTGCAGCGGATGCCCTCCTCGTCCAGGCGCTTCTGGATGCGGGCCTGGATGGCGGCCAGAAACTCCTCGTGGGCGGAGGACCGGGCGGCCAGCTCCTCCTCAATCTCCTTGTAGCCCACCGGGTCCAGATACCGCAGGGACAGGTCCTCCAGCTCCCACTTCAGCTTCTGCATTCCCAGGCGGTGGGCAATGGGGGCGTAGATTTCCATGGTCTCCAGGGACTTCTCCCGCTGCTTCAGGGGGGACTGGTACTCCATGGTGCGCATATTGTGCAGCCGGTCGCAGATTTTGATGAGAATCACCCGGATGTCCTGGGCCATGGCCATGAGCATCTTGCGCAGATTCTCCATCTGCTCCTCTTCCTTGGTGACAAACTGCATCTTGGTCAGCTTGGTGACCCCCTCCACCAGGTCGGCCACCGTCACGCCGAAGCGCTTGGCCACCTCGTCATGGGTGGCCTTGGTGTCCTCCAGGGTGTCGTGGAGCAGGGCGGAAATCACCGAGTCCACGTCCAGCCCCAGGTCGGCCACAATGTCGGCCACCGCCAGGGGATGGATGATATAGGGCTCGCCGCTTTTGCGCAGCTGCCCGTGGTGCTCGGCGTCGGCGTAGGTGAAGGCCTCGAACAGCCGCCTGGTATCCAGATTGGGGGTATAGGCGCTCACCTTGTCCTCCAGGGCCTGATAGCGCTCTAAAATGGGATCCATACGATCACCTGCCTGCTTTCTTGATTGGAATCGCAAAAATCAGTGCTGTCCCGCGCAGGATGCGGCGGCCCCGGCGCGCGGGACCGCGTCAGCCCTCCGCAATCTCCCGGAGGCGGCGGAGGATCCGGGACTCCTCCAGGTCCACCTTGCCCTCCAGCGGGGGGAAGGTGATGGACAGGGTGTCCTGCCTGCGCCGCAGGCCAATCAGGCCCCGTTCGGCGAACACCTCCAGACACAGAAGGGTGTGGGACAGGGTCTCACGCTGCCCCCCCGCCCGGGCGGAGGCCCGGGCCAGGTGGGAGGCGGTGTCCTCCACCGCCTCCTGTCCGGCGCGCCGGCTCTGTAGGCAGCGCCACAGGGACACAAACTCGGCCCGGGTAGGCAGAAGGCTTCTGGCCTCCTCGGCGGTCAGGCCGCCGCCCCGGCAGTATTTCTCATAAACGGCCCGCTCGGTCTGGGCCCGGGTCATGGCCGGACGCAGGTCCAGCAGCTGAAGCTGGGGGGTGCGCACCCCCCGGAACTCGTTGATTTGGGGATAGAAGGCCGCATCCACCCGGCATCCCGGGGTCAGGCCCAGCTCTCCGCCGTCGGCGGAGAAGAAGATGGCGTCCAGGAGGGTCCCCCGGGCCTCCAGCCGCAGCTTCAGGTGCCGGCCCCGGCCCACCTGGGTCATGGACTGCACCACCGCCCCGGACAGCATCAGCACCGGCCGGGGGTTGCCGCCGCCCCAGGGCTCCATACGCTCCAGGGCCTGGATGGCCTCCACCGTCAGGTCCTGAGGCTGCACCGCCGCGTCAATCTCCAGCGCTCCGCCGGTCTGGTTCCGGGCGGCCTCCCGGGCGGCTTCCCGCAGGCGGCGGGACAGCTCCGGCAGGCGCTCGGCCCGGACGGTAAAGCCGGCGGCCAGGGCGTGGCCTCCGAACCCCTCCAGCAGGTCGGCGCAGCCGGAGAGCATCCGGAACAGGTTGATGTTCCCCCAGGAGCGGCAGGAGCCCTTGCCCACGCCGTCCTCCCCCATGCAGACCATGAAGGCCGGGCAGGCGTATTTCTCCGCCAGGCGGGAGGCCACAATGCCCACAACCCCCTGGTGCCACCCCGGGTCGGACAGCACCACCGCGCCCGGCTGGGGCTCCCGCTCCAGCCAGTCCACGCACTGCTGAAAAATTTCTCCCTCAATGCTCTGCCGCTCCCGGTTCAGCTGGCACAGCTGCTGGGCCAGCTCTCCGGCCCGCAGGCTGTCCTGGGTCAGCAGCAGCTCCACGGCCAGATGGGCCATGCCCATACGCCCCGAGGCGTTAATCCGGGGGGCCAGGGTGTAGCCCACCGACACTGAGGACAGGGTCTTCCCCTCCAGCCCCGCCTCCCGCAGCAGGGCGGCCAGCCCCACCCGCCGGGGGCGGGCCAGGGCCTCCAGCCCCAGGCGCACCAGGGGCCGGTTTTCATCCGTCATGGGCATCACGTCGGCGATGGTGCCCACGGCGGCCAGGTCGGCGTACTCCTCCAGTACCGCCCGGGGGTTGGAGGAGATGGCCATGGCCAGCTTCAGCGCCACCCCCACGCCGGCCAGACCCCGGAAGGGGTAGCCGCAGTCGGGCCGCCAGGGGTCCACCACCGCCCAGGCCCGGGGAAGGCGGTCTTTGCATTCGTGGTGGTCGGTGATGACCACGTCCACTCCCAGCTCTGCGGCAAAGTCCACCTCCTCCACGGCGGTGATGCCGCAGTCCACCGTGACAATCAAGGACACCCCCTGGGCCTTCAGCAGGGCCGCCGCCTCCCGGTTCAGGCCGTAGCCCTCCCCCATGCGGTCGGGGATGTAGGGAATCACCTGCCCGCCGCAGCGGCGGAGAAAGTCGGTGAGCAGGCAGGTGGAGGTGATGCCGTCCACGTCGTAATCCCCGTACACGGCGACGGTCTCGCCGGCCGCCAGGGCCCGGCGCACCCGGTCCGCCGCCCGGTCCATGTCCTTCATCTCCATCGGGTCGTGAAGGCCCTCTCCGCCGCCCTCCAGCAGGGCCCGCGCCTGGTCCGGGTCCTCCACCCCCCGGCCGGCCAGCACCGCCGAGAGCAGCGCGGGCAGGCCTGCCCGCTCCAGAGCGGCCCGGTGCTCCGGACGGAAGGGGGCAATATTCCACTGGGTGAATTTCAATCGGCCCCCTCCTCTCCGGCGGGCAAAATAAGCCATTATTTAGAAAGGATTATACCATAACCCGGCCCTTACAATCAAGTATTCAGACACAATTCACATTGGTCCAAACAAATTTCTTCCCCGCCGGGGGCGGAAAAAGCGGCCCCCCGATCAGGGAGGCCGCTTTCTGATTTGCCCGGTTACTCCGCCAGGGCGGCGGTGATGATGGCCATGGAGTAGACCTCCTGGGCGTTGCAGCCCCGGCTGAGGTCGTTGATGGGGGCGTTCAGGCCCAGCAGGATGGGG
>JAAWHL010000073.1 GCA_022795855.1 Lawsonibacter sp. | reverse complement strand
TTTCTTGGAAGCCACCAAGGATTCCTGCGAAAATTTGCCTTGCCTGGCGGCAAAATTCCCTGCCATTCGGCATACTTCGAGATATTAAACAGGCTCTAAGAGCCTGTTTAACATCGCTCAGCACACCGGCCGGCGGGCCTTCTGCCGCCATCCTGCGTGAAATTCCCTTGGAATCACTAATACTCCACCAAGCCAGGAAATTGCATTTGCCTTTTGGCTGATTTTCGCACAACTTCGCTGTCGTCCTTGTTCTGCAAAAATCCTGCTCAAAATTCAATTTACAATTTCTGACTTGGCAGAGCACTTAGGCCTGTTTGAAAATTGTCAATACGCCCAACCGGGCGGGCCGTTTACCGCTTTCATTCTCAAAGCACCTTGCTTAAAAACAGCTGGGTACGGGGATGCTGGGGGCGGTCGAAAAACTCCTGGGGGGTGTTCTGCTCCAGGATATGGCCGCCGTCCATGAAGAGAATGCGGCTGGCCACCTCCCGGGCGAAGCCCATCTCGTGGGTGACCACCGCCATGGTCATGCCCTCCTGGGCCAGCTCCTTCATTACGTCCAGCACCTCGCCCACCATCTCCGGGTCCAGGGCGGAGGTAGGCTCGTCAAAGAGCATTACCTTGGGCTTCATGGCCAGGGCCCGGACAATGGCAATGCGCTGCTTCTGCCCGCCGGACAGCTGGTTGGGGTAGGAGTCCGCCTTGTCCGCCAAATCTACCCGGCGGAGCAGGGCAGAGGCGGTCTCGTCGGCCTCCGCCTGCTTCATCAGCCCGGTGCGCACGGGGGCCAGGGTGATATTTTTCCGGATGGTCATATTGGGAAAGAGGTTGAAGTGCTGAAACACCATCCCCATTTTCTGGCGGACTTGGTCGATTTTCACCTTGGGGTCGGTGATGACGGTGCCGTCAAAGGTGATAACCCCGGCGGTAGGGGTCTCCAGCAGGTTCAGGCAGCGCAGGAAGGTGGACTTGCCCGAGCCGGAGGGGCCGATGACCACCACCTTCTCCCCGGGGGAGATGTGCTCGGAGAGGTTGTCCAGCACCAGATGGTCGCCGAAGGATTTGCTCAGGTTTTTAACGTCGATCACTTTGACGCAGCCTCCCCTCGATTTGCTTGATGACAAAGGTGAGCAGATAGACAATCGCCAGATAGAACAGGGCGGCCACCGTCATGGGGGCCAGGTAGTTGGCCAGATTCTGCCCGCTGCCCACGTTTTTGGCGGCGGCGGTCAAATCGTACATGCCAATCATGCTGACAATGGAGGTCTCCTTAATCAGGGCGATCAGCTCGTTGCCGATGGAGGGAATGACGTTTTTGATGGCCTGGGGGATGACGATGTACCACATGGTGGCGCCGGCGGACAGGCCCAGGGAGCGCCCGGCCTCGGTCTGGCCGATATCCACGGACAGGATGCCGCCCCGGATGTTCTCCGACACATAGGCCCCCGAGTTGATTCCGAAAGCGATGATGGCCGTGACAACCAGGGGGAAGCCCCGGATGGCCAGGACCACAAAGGCCATAATGAACAGCTGAAGGGCCATGGGGGTGCCGCGCACCACGGTGACATAGACTGCGCAGACCAGCTTGCACAGCTTCAACAGCGGGTTCTTGGAGCGGGTCAGCCCCACCAGGGCCACGATGGTACCCAGCACCAGCCCCAGCACCGCCGCGCCTACGGAGATGGCGATGGTCATCCGCAGGCCGGTCAGCATACTGTCCAGATATTTGGCGTTGGTAAAGATCAGCGCGAATTTTTCCAAAAAACTCATGCGTTCACCGGCTTTCCACTGCTGTGTGACGCGGCGGAACAGTGCCTGTGGGTACCGTTCCGCCGCAGATTATGTTTGTGCAGGTTCTGTTTTACTCCAGGCCCATGTGCTTCAGCACCAGGTCGTTGATGCCCTGCTCGCCCAGCTGAGCGAGCACCTCGTTGATGGCGGAGCGCAGCTCGTCCTGGCCTTTGGTGACGCAGATGGCGTACTGCTCCTCGGTGGGGAAGGGGGCCGGCGCGCCGTCAACCCCTGCGGGGTAGTACAGGGCGGCGCACTCGTAGCCGCTGTTCTTGTCCACAATGTAGGAGGCGGGCAGATAGTCCACCACAACCACATCCACCTGGCCGGCGCCCACGGCGTCCGCCGCCAGCTGGGCGCTGTCATAGCGGACCTCCTCCGCGCCGGAGTTCAAAAGCACGCCGTCCCGGCCCAGGTCGTAGTCGTCCCCATCTGCGGCGTTGATCTCCATATCTACATAGATGTCGCCGGTGGTGTCGGCCTGCACGCCGATCTTCTTGCCGGCCAGGGAGCCCCAAAGGATGTAGCTCACATCGCCGTCGGAGCCGTCGGGGGCCATGGTGCCGGCGGGGTAGATGACATACTGCACGGAGGTGAAGTAGGGGTCGGAGAAGTCCACCTGCTGCTGCCGGCTCTCGGTGATGGTGATGCCGGCGGCGCCCACGTCGGCCAGCTTGCCGGCGGAGACGGTGTCGATGATGGTGCCGAACTCTACGTTGGTGTAGACGACTTTGCGGTTCAGCTTTTCTCCCACCAGGTTCATGATGTCCACGTCCACGCCGGCGATATCGGTGCCGTCGTAGTACTCAAAGGGGGCGAAGTAGGCGTTGGTGTACACGGAGATGTCGGCCCCGGCGGACTGGGCGGGGGCGGAGGCGGCGGGACTGCTGTCCGCGGGAGCGGAGGGGGCGCTGGGGCTGCCGGAGCAGGCAGCCAGGCCGGCGGACAGGCAGGCCGCCATTGCCAGAGCAAGGATCTTTTTCATTTCAATTTCTCCTTTTTTGAGGCGGGGCGGTCCCCGCGCGGTTTTCGCTTTTTAGTATACCTCCGCCCCGTCTCCGGGTCAATTGATAAATATTCACAACGATTGAAATAATATGAAATCATTTTGTGCAAAAGACCGACGGAATGTATATTTTTCTGAATATTCACCGGGCCTTGCGGATTTTTATGCCTTGCCTGGGGCCGCGGAATTTTTTCCCGGGCCGGAAACATTCCGCGGAATTTTCCGTCTGAATGGTTAAGTGTTTCTTAAAACCCTTGATTTTTTCTCAAAATGCGGTATGCTTATTTCCGCAATTCCTTGAAATCTGGAGGACTACATGAGAGCGCTGCTGTATGCCGACACCTTCCCGCGCCTGGCCCAGGATATCCGGCAGTTTCCCGGAACGTGGCTGTCCCGCCTGCTTTTTCTGGCCGGGCCCTGGGCCGCCTTTTGGATGGTGGAGATTCTGAACGAGAACGACATATTTTCCGACCTGTACCCCTGGCAGGTGCTGATGAATCTGGTCTGGTACTACCTCCTGTTCCTGCTGTGCCGCCTGATTTTCGGGCGGCGGGCCTGGGCGGGGACGGCGGGAATCGGGCTGTCCTTTCTGGTCGGACTGGTGAACCACTATGTCCTGCGCTTCCGGGGCCGCATCCTTTTCCCCGCCGACGTGGCCGGCTGGCGCACGGCGGCCAATGTGGCCGGGGGCTTTGATTTTTCCCCCGACTGGTACATCTGTCAGGCGGCCGTCTTACTCATCGTATATTTATCCGCCCTGTGGCTGTGCCCCCGGCAGAAGCGGCGGGACCGCCTCCGCCCGCTGGCCGCAGCGGCCCTGCTGCTGGCCGGGGCGGGGTACTGCTTCGCCTTTTTTGCCACCGGAATGCTGCCCAATCTGGGGATTTACACCCAGCAGTGGGTGACCCAGGCCAACGGCTTTCTGCTGAACTTCACCGTAGCCCTGCGCTACAGCCGGGTGGACCGGCCGGAGGGCTACAGCCGCGAGGAGGTACTCCGCCTGGCTGCGGAGTACCCGGCGGCGGAGGGGGACCCCTCCGCCGTGAAGCCGGTGAACATTGTGGTGATTATGAACGAGTCCTTTGCCGACCTGACCCTGTTTGACAGCCTGGACGGCGCCCTGGAGGAGGACCCCACCCCCTTCCTCCGCACGCTGAAGGAGGACACGGTCCGGGGCTGGATGTACTCCCCCGTCACCGGCGGCGGCACCGCCAGCGTGGAGTTTGAGTACCTGACCGGATTTTCCACCCTGTTCCAGCCGCCCCACACGGTGGCCTACCAGCTGTACGTGGAGGAGGACATGCCCTCTCTGGCGCAGAGCGCTCTGGCCCGGGGATATCATACCACCGCCTTCCACCCCTACAAGTCCTCCGGCTGGAACCGGCCGGTGGCCTATCAGTGCCTCAGCTTTTTGGACCAGCTCTACGAGGAGGACGTGGAGGACCCCTGGCGGGTCCGGACCTACGTCTCCGACCTGTCCGATTACCGGCGGATTTTCCGGATTACCGGCGAGGCCGGAGGCCCCAGCTTTGTGTTCAACGTCACCATGCAGAATCACAGCGGCTACTCCCAGGGGTGGAACAATCTGGACCGGACCATACAGCTGCCCGCCCGCCTGCGTACCGCCGACAGCACGGCGGAGCAGTATTTTGCCCTGGTCCGGGCCAGCGACGACGCCCTGCGGGAGCTGATTGCCCACTACAGCCAGGTGGAGGAGCCCACCCTGGTGGTCTTTTTCGGCGACCACCAGCCGCCCCTGAAAAACGCCTTTTACGAGGAGCTGTACGGCAAGCGCCTGTCGGAGCGCACCGCCGGGGAGGTCCTTCAGCAGTACGCCGTCCCCTTCTTCCTGTGGGCCAACTACGACATTGAGGAACAGGAAGACGTGGTCCTCAGCCCCAACTATCTGGGGGCGCTGACCGCCCGGCTGGCCGGGCTGCCCCTGACGGGCTTTCAGAGCTTCCTGCTCCGGATGTACCAGGAGCTGCCCGTCATCACGCCGGTGGGCTTTCTCACCGGCGATGGGGAGGCCCTCTCCCGCCAGGAGCTGACCCCGGAGCAGCAGGAGTGGATTCACACTTACGAGGTGCTCAACTACTGCGGCATGACCGACCTGTTCGACGAGGCCCGGGAGATGTTCTGCCTGCCGGCGGAGCGCTCCGGAGAAAATTGACCGGGCTGCGGTTTTTTGGAGATTCCCCCTTGACTTGGAGCGTCCTCCAGGTGGTATGCTTGCATGGGGGCCGCAGGCGGCTGCCGCGGTCTGAACCGATACAGAAATCAGGAGGGACTCCACATGACCATTGCGGAAGTGAGCAGAAAGTACGGCCTGTCCGCCGACACCCTGCGCTATTACGAGCGCATCGGCCTGCTGCCCCCGGTGCCCCGGAGCAAGAGCGGCATCCGGGACTATGACGAGACGTCCTGCGGCTGGATTGAGCTGATGAAATGTATGCGGGGGGCGGGGGTGCGGATTGACGCGCTGATCCAGTACGTGGCCCTCTACCGCCAGGGGGACGCGACCCTGGAGGCCCGGAAGGAGCTGCTGATTCAGCAGCGGGAGGAGCTGACCGCCCGGATGGAGGACATGGCCCGGTCGCTGGAGCGGCTGAACTTCAAAATCGACCGGTATGAGAAGGGCCTGATGGCCCAGGAAGGCCCCGGGGAGGACACCCCGTGAGCGGCCTGCGCGGAACCGGCATAAACGGACAACAGACAAAAGCCCCCTGGTGCAGGCGGATAGACCTGCATCAGGGGGCGATGTTATGGGGAAACGGAAGGGGAGAAGGCCGGAGGGCAGCGGCCAGGGGCAGCCTGCCGCTCCGCCCCTGTTACTCTACGGTCATCAGCACCGCGCCGGCGCGGACCCGCTCGCCGGCCTCCACGGCCACATCGGTGACCTCCCCGTCGGCGGGGGCGAGGATGTTCTGCTCCATCTTCATGGCCTCCATCACGGCCACCACGTCCTTGGCCTTCACCTGGTCGCCCACCTTGACGTTGATTTTCTGAATCATGCCGGGAACTCTGGTCTTGATTTCCATTGTAATGACTCCTTTTACTGATGATTTTTATGATATCGACGCCTCAAGGGCCCGCAGGGCCTCACGGCGGGATAACAGCTGAGGCTGGGGGCCGCCCTTGACCAGAACGGTATCCTGGCCCAGGAACAGCTCCCGGAATTTCAGATAGCGTCCGCTGTCAATGCGCACCTCTCCATCCACCCGGACGCCGGAGGCGCGCTGAATCTCCTCCGCCGCCCGGGCAAAGCGCTCCAGGGCCGCCGGGGGGGCGGCCCCCAGAAGGATGTCCAGGTCGGAGCCGGGATGGAGGTAGGGCAGCCCGGTGGCCCGGGCCAGGGCGGAGGAGCCGAACAGGCCGAAGGGCACGCCGGCGGTCTGGGCCGCCCGCTGAAGCCGGCGGAAGCAGGTCCCGAAGGCCCCCGTCAGCGGCTTTCCGCCCCAGGCGGCCTCCCAGGGGGTGACCGTCCAGACGACGGTCCGGAGGGGGACCCAGCCGGCAAGGCGGCACCGCACGCCGTTCTTCCGCCGGGGAAAGGAGAACCCCACCCGGAGCAGCTCCGGCGCGCCCTCCCGGGTGCGGCCGGTGCAGATGGCGGGAACCCCGGGGAAGTCCGTCCAGCAGCTGCCGTCCCACTCCGGCCCCTCCTCCCGGCTGAGCCAGGCCAGCTCCCGCCCCTCCGGGGTGAGGAAGAGCAGGTCATGGCGCTGGGGCGGGGTCAGCATGGCTTGTTCCAGACCGGGTCGGTTCTGGCCTCCCGCTGGTAGGCCTTCTGGGCCTCCAGCAAGTCGTCAAACAGCGCCGTCTGCTCCGGGCCGGCCAGCTCCAGGCACTCCGGCTGGCCGGGGAGGGTCAGGCGCAGGCGGGTGCGCTCCGCCCGGCACCCGCAGCCGGGGTCTGCCCGGACCACCCGGCCCTTCAGCCGCAGAATCGTCCGGGCGGCCCGGGCGGCGGTGGACCAGTCGTGGACGGGGGCGGCCAGGATCCAGGTCTCCGCCTCGGGGTAAGCCCGCTCCCGGGTGGGGGTCAGCACCTGCTCCGCACCGCCGCTCCTCCGGGTCAGGAAGCAGTCCCCGGTGGGCAGGCCCCCCACAATCAGGTGCCTGCGGCCGTCGGACCGGCCGGAGTCCCAGAGGACGACGTCCTCCCGCAGCGGCGCTCCGTCCAGACACAGCCACCCGAACTCCTGGCAGCCGTACAGGTCGTGAACCGCTGCCCCCCGCAGCCGGGCGGCCTCCTCCTCCAGACAGGGGTCCAGGGGAGAGCCGGCGGCCAGGAAAATCAGGTTTTCCGGCAGCTCCTCCCGCACCCCCAGCCGTCCGGCGTCCACCAGAGCGGCCCGGAGGAAGGAGGACTCCCCGATGACGGCCCGGGGGCGCGCCGTCCCCAGGGCGGCCAGCAGCGCGTCCCGGCTGGGCCGGGGGATGAAGGAGACGGCCAGCTCCAGCCGGTCAAACACCCGGCGGGAGAAGACGCCGGCCAGGGGAGGGTAGGTAATCAGCACCCGGTCCCCCGGCCGGACGCCCGACCGGAGCAGGGCCCGCTCCCCCGCCTCTGCCCGCCGCGGCAGCTCCTGCCAGGTGACCCCCACCAGGTTCTGGAAGGCAGAGGTGCCGGTGGTGCAGGTGAGATAGGCCAGGTTGACGGGGGTGTGGACCTCCTCAATCCGGTGGGCGGCGGTGGGGCCGTTTTGCAGCTTATCCTCCAGGGTGGCCCGGGGCATCTCCCCCAGGGCGGGGCCGGCGCCGAATTCCAGCACGTCCCGGCCCAGCTGCTCCAGGCGCGTCACGGCCTCACCTCAGATACCGCCCGGAGACCTGGGAGAATTCCTCCTCCATCCGCTCCAGAACGGCGGCCCGGGCGGTCCGGCCCCCCCGGACGCGGCCCAGCTCTCCCCGGCCCCAGGGGCCGGTCTCCTCGAATTTCCCGGCGGCCTTCAGCGCCCGAATCTGCGCGGCATGGGCCCGGACGGCCCTCCCCATCTCCTTGGGGGAGGGGACAATCTCCTCCACGCCCCCCAGCCGGTAGAAAAACTCCACCCCCGACGCGAACACCGGGCTCCGGGCGGACAGCTCCTCCAGCCGCTCCACGTCCATTTTGGTGATGCGGGAGATGCTGCTCAGGGGCATGACGTGAATCACGGTGCCGTACTCCTTGGGCAGGGCCAGAATGTGGTCGGCCTGAAGGCCGTGGCACAGAAAGGCTCCGCTGATGGCCCGGCCGATGACCATGGCCACCACCGCGTGGCCCTCCTTCCGGGCCTGGGCCAGGGCCAGCTGATAGGCCCCGGTGGCCTTGTTCATGCCGAAGATCTCCTCCACCTTGCCGGGGGCGTTGCCCGGGGTATCCACAATCAGCACAATGGGCCGCTTTTCCGCCACGGGCTTATCTGCGTCGGCGGCCAGGGTCTCGTACACGGCGCCGGCCATTTTATAGGCCTCCTCCATGCCGATTACCCCGAAATAGACCACCGGGAACCGGGGGTTCACGGCCTGGGCGTCGTTGGCGATGACGGTGGCCGGCCGGCCGTCCAGGGCGGCGGTGCCCACCACCGCGCCGGGACCGTAGTCCGGGTCGAAGGTATGCTCCCCCACCCGGTTTTCTGCAAAGCTGCCCGGGTCCGCAATCATTTCGACCGCGTCCCGGCCCCGTCCAATCATGCTCTGCTCCATCTCAGCTCACCTCCCGCGCCCTGCGGCGCGCCGTCCGCAAAAATTCCCCGGTCTCCAGCTCGGTCAGGCCCTCCGGGTCGGCGTTCCCGCAGTACCGCCAAACGTCCCGGGCATCGGAGGGGTTCAGCTCCGCCGCCAGGGCGGTCAGCGCCATCTGCTCCTGCACCAGGGAATAGGTGCCGATCCGCCGGCAGCGGCACAGCTCCTCATAGGGCAGGGAGAGCAGGTCCCGCAGGCTCTGATAGAAATCGCCCACCCGGTCCTCGCACAGCACATTGCAGTCCCCCAGAATGTACTTGTGCCGGCCGCCGGTGGTGCGGGAAATCAGGGACTTGTCGGAGGCGTCAAACTCCTCCTTCCCCATCTCCTGCTCGATGACCTCCGGGCCGGTCAGGCCCAGGCGGCCCTGTGAGCTCATAACCACGGCGTCGGCGGCGGCGGCCACAAAGCCCATGCCGCCGAAACAGCCCACCTTGCTGCCGATGACCGCGATAACGGGCACCCTGCCCCGGCAGTCCTGAATCTGGTCCATCACCTCCGCGTGGGCCAGCAGCCCGGCGTTGGCCTCGTGGAGGCGGACGCCGCCGGTCTCGAAGGAGATGACTACCGCGGGGCGGTACTCCTCCAGGTCCTCCGGGTGGCGCCGGAGGGCCTTCTCATAGGCCGCCAGGGCCAGACGGAACGCTCCGACCATTTTCGCCCCGTGGACCTCGCCCACCGCGCCGCCGATGAACCGCCCCTCCTGGGAGAGGACGAACACCGGGCGGTTTCCAATCAGGCCCACGCCGGCGGCAATCCCGTCGTCAAAGGCCACCGCCTCCCCCAGAGCGGGCAGGTGGGGGCTGGTCAGCCGGTCCAGAGGGCCGGCCAGCTCGGTAAAGGTGCCCTCGTCCACCAGCCCCGCCGCCCGGGCCCGGGCGGGGCACTCCAAAAAGCTGCTGCGCATCAGCTCGCTGCGTCTCATCGGCCGCCCTCCTCTCTGGCCTGGGCCAGGGCCTGCTGAAGGCGCAGGCGTACAATGAAGGGGGTGGCGTTGTTGTCGTTGATCTCCAGGTCCAGGTCGCCGCAGCCGCTCTCGGCGACAAAGCGCTGAAGGACCATTTTCCACACCTGGTCAAAGCCGGACACCGGAGTGCATACCTTCACGTTGACCGCGCCCCCCTGGTCCCGGCGGAAGAGCAGCACCTCCATGTCCCCCGAGCCTACCACGCCGCTGTGGGCCCACTCCCCGGGGATGGACGCGCCCGGAACTCCGTCAAAGGAGAATTCCAGATTTAACAATGCCATGCTCCTGCCTCCTTACCAATTCTTGAATTTTCCCGGCGGCTGGTACAGCCCGCCGGACCAGCGCACCAAATCCCGGATGCTCCGGGCGGCCAGCAGGTCCCGGGTGGCCCGGGCGGGGTCAATGCCCAGGTCCTGGGGCGTTTTGACAACCCCGCGCTCCCGCAGCAGGCGGGTCTCCTCCGCCTTGGCCTTCCTGCCGACCTGGGTAAAGCCCGCCACCGCCCGGATGGCGGCCCGGCGCTCCTCAATGCTGCGGCACCGGTCCAGATAGGCGATGCCCTCCTCGGTGACGATGTGGGTCAGGTCGTCGCCGTAAATCATCACCGGCGGGATGGCCAGGCCGGCACGCTCCATCAGGTCCCAGGCGTCCAGCCGCTCCACAAAGCCGGGGGCCATCTTCTCCCGGAAGGTCTCCTGAAGCTGGACCACCAGTCGTTTCCCACGGGGCACCGGGCCGGTCAGGACCTCCCGCATTCCGTACTCCTGCCCGCACTTCAGCCAGGCGGGGGTGGCGTGGCGGCGGCCCTTGGGGTCGCAGCCCATATTGGGGGCCCCGCCGTAGCCGGCGATGCGGCCGGCGGTGGCGGTGGAGCTGTTGCCGTCCTCGTCAATCTGGAGGGTGCCGCCGATGAACATGTCCACGGCGTAGTGTCCGGCAATCTGGCAGAAGGTCCGGTTGGACCGGGGCGTGCCGTCGGGGCCCACAAAGAACACGTCGGGCCGGGCTTGGACGTAGCGCTCCATGCCCAGCTCCCCGCCGAAGCTGTGAATGTTCTTCACCCAGCCGCTCTCAATGGCGGGAATCAGGGTGGGGTGGGGGTTCAGGGCGAAGGAGGTGCAGATTTTCCCCTTCAGGCCCAGCTCCTGGCCGTAGGTGGGCAGAAGCAGCTCGATGGCGGCGGTGTCAAAGCCGATGCCGTGGTTGACGGTCTGTACCCCGTACTCGGCGTAAATGCCCTTGATGGCCATCATGCCCCGGAGAATCTGGGAATCGGTAATCAGGGCGGGATCCCGGGTAAACAGGGGCTCCAGGTAGAAGGGTCGGGGGGCCTTCACCACAAAGTCCACCCAGTCCCCGGGGATGTCCACCCGGGGCAGCCGGTCTACAATCTCGTTGGCCTGGGCGACGACGATGCCCTGCTTGAACTTGCAGGCCTCCACAATCACCGGGGTGTCCTCGGTGTTGGACCCGGTGTACAGGTTGCCCTCCCGGTCGGCCTGATAGGCGGCAATCAGAGAAACCCGGGGAATCAGGTCGATGAAATAGCGGCCGAACAGCTCCAGATAGGTGTGGATGTCCCCCAGCTTCACCTTCCCCTCCCGGACGGCGGCGGCCAGCGCCCCGGCCTGGGCCCCGGCATAGGAGAAATCAATCTTCTCCGCGATGCCCTTTTCAAAGAGCTTTATATGGCTCTCCAGGGTGATGGCCGACTGCACCATGTGCAGGCTGTGAACCTTGGCCGGATCCACCCGGCACAGCTTCTCCGCCAGAAAGTCGGCCTGCTTCTGGTTGTTTCCCTCCAGGTTCACCTTGTCGCCGGGGCGGAGCACCGCCTCCAGCAGCCGGACCGTGTCCTTGGCCGCCACAATCTTTCCGCCGCCCGCAGCCTGCGCCGCGGCCTCCAGCCGCCCGGCGGTGTCCTGAGCCAGGCGGTTCCAGACGTTTTCAGTTACAGTTTCCATATCCGCGCTCCTTTCATCCAATCATTGAGATGGTGGTCACAAATACGCCGGCGGCAATGGCGCTGGTGATGACCCCGCTGATGTTGGCCCCCATGGCCAGAGGAAGAATCATGGCGAAGGGGTTCTCCTCCTCGGCGGCGTGCTGGGCCAGCTTGGCGCTGGTGGGGACGCAGGACACGCCGGAGATGCCGATGACCGGGTTAAAGCCCCCCTTGTTCAGCAGGTAGAAGAACCAGCCCCCCAGCAGCCCGCCGATTCCGGAGATGGTCAGGGCCAGAATGCCCAGAATCAGAATCTTGACCACCACCGGGTCCAGGATGGTGGAGGCCTCGCACAGGGCGCCCAGGGTCAGCCCCAGGAAGAAGGTGGACACATAGGTCAGGCCCTCCTCCAGCATCTCCTGATAGGGGCCGATTTCCGCCTCCTTCACGGCCACGCCGAGGAAAAAGGACATCACCAGGGGGGCGGCCATGGGCAGCAGCAGGCACAGTACCCCGCACACCACCACGGCGAAAATGAATTTGGTCTTCTGGGGCACCTCGGGGGGATAGACCTCCACGTCAATGCCCCGGTACTTTTTAGGGACCAGCAGGCGGATGAGATAGGGATAGCCGCCGTAAGTCAGGCTCAGATACAGATACGCGATGATGGAGATGGGGACGAACAGCTCCGGGGCCATGTTCAGGGAGGCGAACAGCACCATGGGCCCGTCCGCCCCGCCGATGGTGGCAATGGCCGCCGCCTGCCCCGGCTCCAGGCCGAAGGCCGCAATCCCCAGCGCCAGCGTGACAAAGGTGCCCAGCTCGGCAAACAGGGCGATGGTGATGCTGGTCCAGGGACGGGCCAGCAGAAAGCTGATTTCACTGCGGGCCCCGATGCCCATAAAGACCAGACAGGCAATCAGGCCGTTGGAAAACATAAAGTTGTAGATAGGCTGGAGACAGTTGATTTGGAGGACCTCCATAATGGGCTCTGCCCCGGTGACCAGGGGATCCAGAATCAGGGTGCCCGCCCGGCCTCCCTCCAGAAAGAGCACGCCGGCGTTGACACAGATCATGCCGATGCCCATGGGCACCATAATCAGCGGCTCCAGCTTGCGCTGAAAGCCCATCCAGGCCAGGACAAAGCCCAGGATAATCAGAAACACCCGGGCAAACGCAACCACAGGCTCCACGGCAAACAGCGTGCCGATGCCGGGAAACAGATTCGCAAGCCACTCCATGATTATTCCTTCCCCCTCTCGTCCTTACTCATCAGCCGGTCGGTCAGCACGATGATTCCCGTCACCGCAAAGGATATGACGGCGGTCAGCGCGTAGGCGAACAGGGCGTAGACCACAGGTCCCATTTTCTTTGCACCTCCTTGAATTTTCCAAACAAGAAGAGGATGCCGCCCGGCCGGGCGCATCCTCTCATCCTGGCATGAAAAACAGGAAACGGGCAGACGACGCCTGTTTCCTGACTCTCAAACTCTCAATATTATGAAATTGTCCGGGGGACGCGGTTTTCTCAAACACTCAAAGGGGGAACTCTTTCCCCTGCCTTATAGTTTAACCTCCGGGCGGCCGGCTGTCAAGTGTTTTTTTGAAAATGCCGGGGGAGCCGATGTAGGAGTACAATACATGTTGGACAGTAGGGGAAGAAAAGAGTAGAAGGATGAGGCCAAATCGGTTAAAGTTGAGTTACCACACTTAACAAAACCGA
>JAAWHL010000072.1 GCA_022795855.1 Lawsonibacter sp. | reverse complement strand
CAGCGCAGCGGAGAATTTGCGCAGGGCGAATTGATTTCGCCCGAGCATTCAAAATCACAAGGGCTCCCATTCCGGCATAGGCCGGAATGGGAACGGCGGCAAAGATCCGCTGATGGTGGACAACGCCCTGGCTATGGTGGACAATGTGGTATCGATGAAGCTGGGGCTGTAAGCCGTGCCGGCGGCCACGCCCTGCGGGCGGGAAGGAGAACCCTATGACCCGAGACGATTTAAGGCGCTTCCGGGCGCTGGACATTGATTTTTCCGCCATCGGCCTGCTTCAGGACGGAACGGGTGATTTCGCCTACTTCTGCACCCCTGCGGACGCGGAGTTTGTGGGGCGTATCGGCTGCGACGGCGTCCACTTCGTTCTCCTTCCGGGGGACGAGCGGGTGTTCTGCGTGGACCCGGCTATGGGCGAGGAGGGGAAATACGTCCTCCCCGTAGGCAGGGACTTCCGGGAATTCCTGTCCTTTGTCCTCTACTGCCAGGACGCCAACCCCCTCTCCCAAATCTGGTGGATGCGGGAGGAGCAGTTCCGCGGCCTGCTGGCCGAGGACGCCGCCGCCCGGCAGGGCGGCGGAATGGCGGACCGCTTCGTCAAAACGGACGCCGCCCTGGCCGCCATCGCCCGGACGTTTGACCTGACCCCCGCCGCCCCCTTTGACAAGGTCAAGGCCCTCCAGGCGGAGTTTGAGCCCTCCGTTCTGCGCTTCTCCGACGAGTACTACGATGTACTTGGCCTGGAGCGGCCGGAAGGAGGATAACATGCGTTTCCGAAACGCGCTGTGGGAAGTGATCCGGTTCGAGGCGGTGTGGAAGCTGGCCGTCCTGTGCCTGTTCCACCCTCTGTTCCGGGGGCTCTTCCAGACCTATGTGTCCGCCTCCGGGCTGAGCTTCAACGGAGGCATCCTCTGGTCCTTTCTGGACCTGAAGGGTGCGCTGCTGTTTCTCCTGCTGTTTCTGGGCACGGCCCTGCTGATTTTCTACGAGTACAGTACGGCGGTTACTCTTACCGTCCTGTGCCGCCGGGGGGAATCCGCCCCCCTCCGGCAGGTGATGCAGGGTTCCCTGTGGAATCTCGGGGTCATGAAGGGCTGGTCCCTGGCGGCGGGGTCGCTGTACTATGTCCTGCTGCTGCCCCTGGTGGGCGTCGGATACGTAAACTCCATGGTGCCCCGCATCAGCATCCCCTGGTTTATTTTTGATGAGATGATTAAAACCGCTCCAGGCACGGCGGGGGTTTTGGCCGTCTATCTGGGCTGTTTCGGCCTCTGGCTGGCCCTCCTCTTTGTCCCGCTGTGCATGATTCTGCGCCGCCGCACTTTCTTCCAGGCGGCCCGGGAGAGCCTGCGCTGCTGGCGGGCCCTGGGCTGGCGGCGTGGACTTCTGACCTTGGCCGTGTCGGGCGCCATGCTCCAAATCAACAGCGAGCTGGCCCGCTACTGGCGGCGCAGTCTGCTGGACAACGGAGATTTTGACAGCCGGTTTCTGCAATACCTGCTCTACTCCGAGGCCTTCCGCAAGGACCTGATCTGGTGGCTGCTGCTGACGGCGCTGTCCGTCCTGTTCCTGGTCTGCTTTCTCTGGGTTCTGGTGGGCGGGCTGGAGCGGAGCGGCCCTGCCGGTGTCTCCCTCCCGCCCCCCTGGGGGCCCGACGCGCAAGCGCTGCTGTCCATACTGGAGCGCCGGCTGAGCCGGTGGGGCCAGGCGTGGAAGCGAAGATTTCAGACCTGGCGCTGGCGGGCCGCCGCCGGGGCGGCCTGTCTGGCTCTGACGGCCGGACTGCTGCTCAGCCTCTCCCAGCCCCTGCTGGTCCACCACCCCCTGGCCATCGGCCACCGCGGCAGCAGCTACGCCGTGGAGAACACCCTGTCCGCAGTGCTGGACGCCCGGGACCGGGGCATGGACTGTGCAGAGATTGACGTGCAGCTCACCGCCGACGGGGTTCCGGTGCTCTTCCACGACGGGAACCTCCTGCGTCTGGCCGACCGGTGGGAGAGCGTAGGCGATCTGACCTGGGAGCAGCTGCGGGACATCCCTCTCCGGGACGGACAGCTGGACCTGACCGCCCCGCCGGCCTGTCTGGAGGAGGTGCTTTGCGCCCTCCAGGACAGCTCCATGGGCCTGCTCATCGAGCTCAAGCCCTCCGGCGGAAACGGAACGGCCCTGGCCAACGCCGTCGTTGATTTGGTGGAGCGGTACAGGTTCGGCCGGAGGGCCATGTTCATGTCCCTGGACTACCCCTCCCTGCTGCCGATTATGGAGCGCCGGCCGGACTGGTGGGTAGGCTGCTGCGCCTACAGCGCGGCCGGCGACATTGACGACGCGGTGTGGCGCTACCAAGTGGATTTTCTGGCGGTGGAGGAATCGCTGGTCACCAACCGGCTGGCCAGCCAGGCCCGGGAGCTGAACCTCCCCCTGTACGTATGGAGCGTTTACGACAGAGAAAAGATGCAGCAGTATTTGGAGATGGGCGTCACCGGCCTTATCAGCGACTACCCGGATATCCTGCGCGGGGCGGTGGACGCCTATGAGGCCGGACATACCGAAACGGAATACCTTTGGGAGGGCGAGGGCTTTCCCATCAAACAGTAAGGAGAATTTGCCATGGGATTTTTTGACCGCCTGAAGGACAGCATCCCGCAGCGGGTCCGGGGGGATGAGCTGCTGTTCTGTCTGGAGGAGGACCCCAACAGCGCCCTGTCCCAGCTGGAAGAGCTGTTCCGCATCCCCCCCGGAGGCACCAGCAACCGCGTAACCGTCCGCGAACGGGAGGTCGAGCTGGCCTTCACCGCCTTCGGCATGGCGGAGGTGGCGGAAAACGGCGCCTACGTCCAGCAGTGCCTTCAGGACGCCTGGAACCGCTTCCGTCTGGTCACGGCCTCTAATACGGACGTACAGCGCAACCTGCTCTACCACCTGCGCCAGTGCCGGGGCGTGATCCAGGTCCGCTACTCCTACGAGGGGGCCAACGCCCAGGAGCGGGAGGAGCGGGCCCGCGAGGCCTATGCCCTGATGGGCCGGGCGGCCGGCTGCCTGGGCGGCGTGGCCACCCGGGGCGAGGCCGCCCTGCTGGACGGCCAGGCCCGGGTGGTTCTGGACGCGGGCGGCGGCAGCGAGGTGGACTTCTATCTCCCCCCAGAGCCCGCGCCCCAGCCAGACTGGGACGGGACGTCCTCTCCGGAGAGCCGGGAACGAAAGGCCCGCTCCATGGCCTGGCTGCGGGAGCGGTATCTCTACGTGACGCCCTCGCTGCCTCCCCTGGATGACGCCGGCAGCTGGATACCCCGGAGCGTATCCCAGGTCTGCGGCCGGGCGGCCGCCCTGCTGGCGGTGTCCCTCTACTCCGAATGCCGCCTGAGCGAGGGGATGGACTACCCCAGCGCCCGGGCTTTCACCCAAAAGGTCATCGACCTGTTCCAGGCCGGCCAGTTCTTCTCTCCCAAAGAGCAGGCCTATCTGGACAACCCGAATTCCTCCCAAAAGGAGCAGATCCCTTTCTCCTGGCAGTATGAGAACCTGCTGGTCATGGAATGGGCCCTGGGCCTGGCCGACCGCCTCCCCTACCCCAGCCACGTCTGCGACGTGCCCCAGGCCGTCCGCGTCATGCGGGAGCACGACTCCCTGGAAAAGCTGGAGCAGGCCTGCACCCTGCGCTCCAAGGAGGAGCTGCTGGACGCCGCCGACCTCATCTACCGCCTGGACTGGGCCTGCACGGACGCCCGGGCAATGGGAATGCCCGCCCCTGCCGGCCTGGACCCCGGCGTGGTGACGGAGCGGCACCGCGCCCTTTTCTGGCTGGCCGGCTGCGGCGGCCAGTGCGGCTGGGATGAGGTGGATTTGTCCACTTAAAAGCCTGTATTCACAACCTCAAACGCGCGCCTGGGCGGGCCGTTTCCCGCCATACTGTGTTCCACTTTCTTGGAATCCGCCAAGGAGTCCAAGAAAATCTGCCTTACCCGCCGGAAAAATCCCTCCCCAGGCGTCATGTTCGGCTATGAATAGAGGTTCTAAATCCGCTTTTATGATCCATTGTACAAAAGGAGGTTTTTCTTGTGTCAGACTGTCTGTTCTGCAAAATCGCCGCCGGGGAAATCCCTTCGGAGAAGCTCTATGAGGATGAGCTGTGCTGTGCCTTCTCCGACATTGACCCCCAGGCTCCCACCCATTTTCTGGTGATTCCAAAGGCCCACATCCCCTCCGCAGCAGAGATTTCCCCGGAAAACAGCGCCGCGGCCGCCCATATTCTTGAGGTAATCGCCAAGGTCGCCCGAGACCAGGGACTGGAGAGCTACCGTATCGTCTCCAATATCGGCCCCCAGGCGGGCCAGTCGGTTCCGCACCTGCACTTCCATGTCCTGGCAGGCCGGGATATGACCTGGCCTCCGGGCTAAGCCCCTGAAACCGGCCGGCCAATGGGGCAGGCGGGTCAAGAAAATGTTGATCGAGAACGCCCTCCGCCGGAGTCCGCGCCCATCTCTGCGCTCAGGGCCTGTTTGAAAATTGTCCATACGCCCAACCTGCGGGCCTTTTGCCGCCATACTGTGTGAAATTTTCTTGGAAGCCGCCAAGGATTCCTGCGAAAATTTGCCTTGCCTGGCGGCAAAATTCCCTGCCATCCGGCATACTTCGGGATATTAAACAGGCTCTAAGAAAGCCGGTGCAGCTGAATGCTGCGCCGGCTTTCTCCTCACTATGATTTGAGAACCGGAAGGGATCGCCGCCTGTTCTTACCAAGCGCCCGTTTGACTGTTTGAACCACTCTTTTTCCCATAACCTGCGGCCCACTTCAAGGGAGAGCTCTGACCCATCAGAATTTATTTTGGAGCAGCCGCATTCTTCTCCGGTTTGTTCGTTCCGAATCAAACCCGCACCATTGCCGAGCTGTGAGGCGCATCCATGCCCCTGTGTCCCCCTCCGACGGAATGCAGGACAGGATAAAATTGACATCTCCTAAAATTTCACTTTCCATTCAGAAGAAAATATGATAGAATAATTTTATATCATTTTTTCATATTTCAGAAAGCCGCCGCAGATCCCCCTTTGGGAATCCGCCCGGTTCTTTCTTCCAGATTCAGGAGGGCAACCCATGGACAGACGGGCTCCTCTGCGCCGCTCCGCCCCGGTGGAGGCGGAAAACGACGGGGTCATCGAAGGGCGCAACGCGGTGGTCGAGGCCCTGCGGGCCGGCACAGCCATCGACAAAATCTACATGCTGAAGGGGGACTCCAGCCCTGTGCTGGGCCACATTGCCTCCGCCGCCCGGGAAAAGGGCGTGGTAGTGGTGGACGCTGACCGGCGCAAGCTGGACGGCATCAGCCGCACACACGCTCACCAGGGGGTCATCGCCCTGTGCGCCGTGCGGGAGTACGCCTCTGTAGACGATATACTCGCCGCCGCCCGGGAGAAGGGGGAACCGCCCCTGATTGTGGTATGCGACGAGCTGAGCGATCCCCACAATTTAGGCGCGGTCATCCGCACCGCCGACGCCGCCGGCGCCCACGGGGTTATCATTCCCAAGCGCCGCTCCGCCGGTCTGACCGCCGTAGTGGCCAAAACCTCCGCCGGAGCGGTCGCCCATGTCCCGGTGGCCCGGGTGCCCAACCTGCCCGCCCTTCTGAAGGAGCTGAAGCAGGCGGGGGTGTGGGTGTTCGGCACCGCCGCCCAGGGCTCCACCACCCTGTACCGGGCCGACCTGAAGGGCCCTGCCGCCATCGTCATCGGCAGCGAGGGCGCGGGCATGGGCCGTCTGGTCGCGGAGAGCTGCGACTTCACCGTATCCATCCCCATGTTTGGTCAAATCAATTCCCTGAACGCCTCGGCCGCCGCCGCCGTCCTGCTGTACGAGGCGGTGCGCCAGCGGACCGGCGGCTGAAATTCCCCCTGACGGGACCAAGGAGCTTTCATGAGCGGCAACGACAGACAAAACACAAACTCCCCCAACGAGCTGATTGACCTGAAATCCCTGGTCAAGGACGCGGACGGCGGCGGCTATGAGCTGGACGACATTCTGGCCGAGTACGGAGTCAGCCCGCCCCGAGCCGGCGGGGACGTCTCCGGCCCGGTCCAGCCCACCCCCCCTGCCTGCCAGTCCGGGAAGGTGGTAGCCTTCCCCGGCGTCTCCTCCCTCCTCCCGGAGGATGAGGAACCGGAGGACGCGGACCAGGAGGGCGAGACCCCGGAAGGCGTGGAACCGGAGGACGGGGAGCTTGAGGAGGACGGAGACGAACCGGAAGATTCGTCCCAGCCCCCTCCCTCCGGCGGGGACAAGATTATTGAGTTTCCCGAGGAGGAGAGCGCCCTGGGCGCTCTTTTCAAGGACCTGAAGAGCCGGGCCGACCACTACGCCGACCAGATGTTTGAGGAGTCGGAGAAAATTGACCCGGAGGAGGTCCGCCGCCTGGAGCGGCTGATTCCCGGCACCGACCAGGAGGAGGACCCGGAGGAGGAGCAGGAGGACGGCCTGCGCTACACCCGTCCTCCCAGGCGGCAGGAGCCCCCTCCTCCCGACCTGCCCCCCCAGGAGCTGGCCCGGCGGTATGCCCGCGGCCTGAGGGGCCTGCGCCTGCGGGTGCTGCTGCTGGGGCTGGTCACCGCCCTGGCTGTCGCGCTGCTGCTGGCCCCCGCCGCCGGTCTGACCCTCTCCCCGCCGCTGGACGAGTACCCGGTGCAGGTGTCTGTCTGCGCCCTGCTGCTGGCCGCGGGGATGCTGCTGGGCCTGGACGTGCTGGTTCAGGCCCTGCTGCGCACAGCGCGGCTGAAATTCGGTATGGATACCCTGACCCTGCTGTCCTGCTGCTTTACCCTGGCCGACGCCGCCCTTCTGGCGGTCCGGCAGGACCGGGCGGGACAGCTGCCCTACTGCGCCGCCTCCCTGGCCGCCCTGCTGATGACCGTCCACGGGGCGTATCACAAGCGCTGCGGCCTGCGCCTGTCCTGCAAAACGGCGGCCGCCTCCGCCCACCCCTACCTGGTCACCCTGGATCGGGAGAAGTGGAACGGCCGGGACACCTACGTCAAGTGGTCCGGCCTGCCCGACGGCTTCGGCAGTCAGGTTCAGATGGACGACGGAGCTCAGCGGATCTACCGGCTGGTCTGTCCCCTGCTGGCCCTGGCCTGCCTGCTGTTCTCCCTGCTGGCCTCCGTCGGGCTGGGCAAGGGCGAGCATCTGTGCTGGTGCCTCAGCGCCACCTTCACCGCCGCCGCCGCTCTGGGCGGGAGTCTGGCTTTTGGCCGGACCTTTCATCTGATTGCCCGCCGTCTGGCCCAGGACGGCGCTGCCCTGGCCGGATGGCCGGGGGCTGCCGGCCGCCGGGGATGCGGCGTGCTCATCTGCGATACCGACCTCTTCCCTCCCGGCTTTGTGGAGCTCAACGGCATCAAGGTGTTCGGCGACTTTCCGGTGGAGCGGGTGGTCGGCTATACCGCCACCCTGATTCGGGACAGCGGCAGCGGGCTGGGCAAGCTGTTTCACGACCTGCTGCGCTCCCAGGGCTCCATCTTCCGCCGGGCCGAGCAGCTGGCCTGCTACGAGGGGGGCGGCCTGTCCGCCCTGATCCGGGGGGACCAGGTGCTGGTGGGCTCGGCTGCCTTCATGAATCTGATGGAGATCCCGCTGCCCCCGGGCCTGAACGTAAAAAACGCGGTATTCTGCGCCATTGACGGGGAGCTGGCGGGCATCTTCGCCCTGAGCTATTCCCTGCCCGACACGGTGTTCCCCTCCCTGGCCGCCCTGCTCCATGAGAAGGTCTCCCCTGTGCTGGCCACCCGGGATTTCAACATCATCCCCGCCATGCTCCAGCAGCGCTTCAAGCTGGCAGCCGACCGGATGGACTTCCCCTCCATCCAGCGCCGGCGGGAGCTGTCCGCCCCGGAGCAGGAGCACAGCGCCGCCCTGACCGCCGTGCTCTGCCGGGAGGGCCTGGGCCCCTTCGCCGACGCGGTGGTGGGCGCTCGACGCCTGCGCCGGGCCGCCCGCCTGGGGGCCGCGGTATGCTGCGCCGGCTCGGCCCTGGGTATTCTCCTGTGCGCCTATCTGACCTCTGTGGACGCCTACGTCTCCCTCTCCCCTCTGAACCTGCTGGTCTACCTGTTCACCTGGCTGCTGCCGGTGTGGTTCCTCACCGACGGGGCCCCGAGATATTAGGATGCTGACATGTACGGGCAGCTGTTTGACCGGGCAGGCTATCACCCGGTCAGCGGGATATCCCGCCTGTCCTTCTCCGACGGCCCGGAGCGGCCGCTCCCTGCCTGCGGCTTCTTCGGCAACACCGTCCGGGACGCGGAGCCGGAGGCGCTCCCGGCCCCCTCCGGCCGAACCGCCCCATCCCCATCAAAAAACCGCGCGGACTCCTCGTCCGCGCGGTTTCCGTTTTACAGGCTGATTCCGTTGTTCCGGTAATAGCGCCTGCACTCCTCCAGGGTGCGGCAGCTGTACTCAAACTGACCGTACCGCGCGCTGCGCTCCCTGTTGGGAATCTCGGGCATCACCAGCGCCGTGCCGGGGACTGCCTTCAGCCAGGGCTTCAGATCCAGGCCGCTCTCCCCGGGCCACAGGCGGTAGCTGCGGCCCTCCTTGGCCAGCTCCTCGTGGCTGTCCGGGAACTCCAGGTGGGGCACGTCGCACAGGTGGAACTCGCCGAACCACTCCGGCGGACAGGCCGCAATCTCCTCCGGTTTCACATCGCTGTAGTACAGGTGCATAATGTCCAGGGTAATTCGGGCGTTCTTCCGGTTCACCGTCTCCAGCAGGGTCCTGGCCTTGGCCAGGCTGTCGCAGATTCCCCAGGCCACAAATTCCAGATTCACCGTCAGGCCGTACTCCCCGCATACGTCGCACAGATGCGCAAAGCGCTCGGCGGCCAGATCCTGATTGGCGGTCCAGATGCTGGTCTGAACCCCGCCCAGGCTATGCTTCCCGGCGAACTCGAAATACTCCCGCAGGTCGTCGGGCTCCGGGGGGACGCCCATGCCGTAGGGGTGGATATTGTCGGGATCGTCAATGATGCAGTTGCCGATCCCGTCCAGAAACAGCCCGGTCTCGTCCAGGGCGTTCTGCACATTGTCCCACAGCTTCGGGTCCTCCAGAAGCTCATGCCTGGGGCCCTGGCCGCCTCTGGGCAGCAGCATGGCGCCGCAGGCGTCATAGCCCGCCCGGTGGGCCAGATAGACGGTCTCCCACAGGTGGGGGTTCATAAACATGCCTTTCCACTGTTTTCTCATTAGCTGGTACTTCCTTTCCATGCCCAATCCGCCGTATTCCCGCCCCCGGCGGGCGGGAATACGGAAAAACCGAAAATCTTATGGGGAGCTCAGGTGGCCATCAGGATTCCGCCGTTCATATCCAGGCAGTCGCCGGTCAGGAACTTGGACTCGTCGCTGGCCAGATAGACCAGGGCGGCGGCCACCTCGTCCAGGTTGGCCACCAGGCGGTCCCGGATGACCGACTGGCCGTTGTACAGATCCGGGCCCTTGTAGCCCGGCATACCTGGCACGCCGCCGGGAGGCATCTTGTGGGGGATGGAGCCCTTCTCGGCGATGCGCTCAAACTGCTTGGTGTTCAGGGTGCCGGGGGCATAGGCCGTCACGTTGATGCCGTAGGGGGCCAGCTCCATGGCAAAGGCCCGGGTCAGGGCGGTACAGGCGGCCTTGGATCCGGCGTAGGAGATGGCCACCATCCGGTTGCCCCGCCCGCCCAGAGAGGTGAAGTTGATGATATGGCCGCTCTTCTGGGCCTTCATGTAGGGCATGGCGGACAAAATGGCCCGGTAGGACCCGGTACAGGTCACGTCCATGGCCCGGTCCCACTGCTCGGGGAGAATCTCGTCCACCCAGCCGGCCCCGTGGAAACCTGCGATGTTCAGCAAAATATCCACTCTTCCGAATTTCTCCACGGCAAATTTCATAGCCGCGTCCATCTCGGCCTGTTCGGTACACGCGCCTATAAAGGCGGCCACCCGTTCCTCCCCGTACTGCTCCCGCAGGCCGGCGGTGCGGGCAAAATACTTCTCGTCAATGTCCACCAGGACCACGTTGGCCCCCTCCTCCAGGAAGGTCTGGCAGGCCACCGAGCCCACGGAGGAGCCGCCGCCGATGAAAACGGCCACCTTGTCCTTCAAACGATTCAAAATAACTCCTCCTTTCTCACACCGCAAAGCGGCCGCCGTTGAGATCCACAATCTCGCCGGTGTTCCAGAACACGGCCTGGTCCGCCAGGTACATCACCGCGTTGGCCGCGTCCTCGCCGGTGCCGGCGGCCGCCAGAACCGGCTGGGCGCCGGCCGACATGGCCGGCTCGAAGTACTGTCCCTCAATGGGGCCCACCGAAACGCCGTTGACGGTAATCAGGTGCTTGCCGAATACCGTGCCCATATTGCGAATCAGGCCCCCCAGGCCGGCGTAGGCGGCGGCGGTCATCACGTTCTCCCCCTGCACGCCGGTGCGGCCGGACAGGTTCTGGACAATCACGACGCTGCCTGCCTCCCGCTCAATCATGGCGGGAACGGTGTACTTCAGCACGGTCTGCACGCCGGTCATAATCTCGTCAAATACCCGGTGGGCCTCCTCCTCGGAAATCTCGTTCCAGGGGCCCTCCGGGGGCCGGGAGGTCAGGCAGGTGACCACCACATCGGCGGCCCCCCAGCCCTCCAGGGCGGACTTCACTTTGCCCTCCATCTCCTCCGGGTCATAGAAGCACTCCACCGGCACCACTCTCAGGGTATCGGCCGCCTCCAGCCCTGCGGCCTCCTGCCTGTCCAGATCCAGGAGGGCCACCCGCGCGCCCTCCTGCCGGAGCAGCCGGGCGCAGGCCAGTCCGATAGAGCCGCCAGACGTGGCGACCACCGCAGTTTTATGTTCAAATCTCATGGTTTCTCTCCCTCCTGCGCTACGGCTGCATAAACTGTCCGCCGTTCACGTCCAGGCAGTCGCCGGTCAGGAACGCGGAATCGTCGCTGCTCATAAACACGATTACGTGGGCAATCTCATCCAGATTGGCCACCGGCCGGTCCGGAATAAAGGACCCGCCCTGGGTCGCTCCGGGTCCGCCCTTCAGTGCGCCCTTGGGCCGTTTCATGGGGACGGAGTCCTTCTCGGGAATCCGCTCAAAGGCGGAGGTGTCCAGCGAGGCGGGGGCCATGCTGTTCACCGTGATGCCGTCCGCCGCCAGCTCCAGGGCCAGGGCCCGGGTGATGCCGATGGCGGCGGCCTTGAAGGCGGCATAGGTGACGGGCACGCCCCGGTTGGCCCGGCCGCCGATGGAGGCGAAATTCATGATTCGGCCGTACTGCCGCTCCTTCATGTAGGGGTAGGCCGCCCGCACCGCCCGGTAGATGCCCAGGCAGGTCACGTCCATGGCGATGCGCCACTGGCCGGCCAGCACGGTGGTGATATCCCCGCCGCCGTGGAAGCCGGCGTAGTTGCACAGGATGTCGATTTTTCCAAATTCCTTCTGGGTGAAGGCCATGGCCTGCTCCATGTCCTCCTGGGAGGTGCACGCGCCCAGGAAGGTGCGAATCCGGTCGGGGTACTGCGCCCGGAGGTCCTGGCTGCGGCCGAAATACTTCTCGTCCACATCCACCAGGACCACCTTTGCGCCCTGGTCCATAAAGTGCTTCAGCGCCACGGTGGCCACGGCAGATCCTCCGCCCACAAAAACGGCCACCTTATCCTGTAATTTTTTCAAGCCTGTCCCTCCTTACACCATGAAATATCCGCCGTTGAGATCCAGCGTCTCGCCGGTGGTCCAGGACGCCAGAGGAGAGGTGAAGTACTCCACCGCCCCCGCCACGTCCTGGAGCCGCCCCTGGGCGCGGCCGGGCAGAATGCCCTCCGGTTCCTTCACCGCGCCGGTTTTGTAGGACCCGTCCTCCAGCGGCCCCACCGCCACCGCGTTGCCGGTGATGAAGTGAGTCCCCATGGTACAGCCGATGTTGCGGGCCATGCCGCCCAGGGCCGCGTTGGCCGCGGCGTACACCGGCGCCACCCCGGGCAGGACGGTGCGCCCGGCCAGGCTGGACACCAGCACAATGCGGCCGTAGTTCTTCTCCAGCATCATGGGCATCAGGGGCTGAATGGTATACAGCGCACCGTTGGTAATCGTGCGCATTACCCGCCTGTACTCCGCCTCGCTCATGGCAAAGCCGGGTTCCCGGGGCATAGTGGTGACGGCGGTGACTACGATGTCACAGGTGCCGAAGGCCTCCTTGACCCGGTCCGCCGCCCGCTTCAGCTCCCCGTCATCCTGGAAATCGCTGATTTGGATGGTCAGCAGACGGGATTTTTCCTCCTCGCTGAGCTCCCGAAACACCGAAAGCCGGGATTCCCCGTCGTAGTACAGGGCCACCCGGGCCCCCTGCCGCAGATGGCTCAGGGCGCATACGGCCCCCGCGTCGGAGCCGCAGGCGGCGACCACCGCCACTTGGTTTTCAAACTGCATAGTTACCTCCTAACTATCCGGCCCGTCTCAAAGTCTGCCGGAATTTTGGAATCCCTACGGGTCCAGGACCGGACCCATAGGGATTCCTGGCGTTTTCAATGATAATTTTAAGCTCAGGGGACCAGGGGGAACATAAAGGGCGTGTAGATGGAGAAGATGATGGTCATCACAATGGAGACCGGCAGGCCCATGCGGATAAAGTCCTTGATGCGGTAGTTGCCGTGCTCGTAGCCCATCATCATGGCGGGGGTGGCGGTAGGCAGCATGAAGGCGTTGGAGGCACCCTCCTGGGCGCTGAGCATCATGGCCCGTCCGTCATAGCCGAACTGTACGGCAATCACCGCCGCCAGGGTGCGGAAGGCGCTGCCTACGGCCAGGTTGGACATGAACTGGGTCAGAATCATGCACACCAGATACATGGAAATCATAATCGCCACGGGCGGCATAGTGCCGGTCACCCGGTGGAAGGTCTCGGCAATCAGCTGGTCGGCGCCGGTCTTGCTCAGGGCGGTGGCCAGAGGCAGGGTGCCCACGGTGATGAAGATTACCGGAACGGACATGGCCATGCGGGTCTCGTTGACGCTCATCACGCCGCTGGCGGTCAGCACAAAGGCGGCGATGGTTGCGGGCCACCAGGTTCTCAGGCCCAGCAGCGCACAGGACACGATACCTACCACGCAGGCCACAAAGACGAATACGGTGAACTTCTCCTGCGCGGGGGTCAGGGAGGTGGCCCAAGGCGTGGGAGCTTTCGAGAGCCGGGATTATACCTTCGATTGAGGTGAGAGTGTGGGCGGCATTGAGGGCGCAATCATCGTTGACCGCCACC
>JAAWHL010000071.1 GCA_022795855.1 Lawsonibacter sp. | reverse complement strand
CCATCTCCTATTGTATCGTTGGAGGTTTATCATTTCTACTCATAGGCATAGCCTTTTTTATTCCACAGGCATAGCCTGTGGTTGTCTTTTTTACAAAACCGTGCCGGCGGCCCACGCTGTGAGCCGCCGGCACATTCGGAATGGGAGCGGAACATCCCGGCGGGCCGTTCCGCCCCGCGCCGGTTCCCGGGAAGGGCACAGATTGATTTCCGCGCCCCTGCGGAAAAATATATTGATAAATCGGAAATCCTGTAGTACAATAATAGTCAACCACGCTTTGCGCCTGCGGCGCGGAGCAAGGCCGCACTAGTCGGGGAGATAGCGGTGCCCTGTACCTGCAACCCGCTTCAGCAGGGATGAATCCCGGCCCCCGGACGTGTGTTGTGCCGACTGACCTGAATAAGCAGCGATGAAGAGACGGTCCCGCGCAACGCGGAGACCGTGAACCGTGTCAGGCGGGGAACCGAGCAGCACTAAGCGGACCGCCGCGTGTGCCGCGGGGTTGCTGTTTCTGAGCCGGCTGTTCTGGTAACGGGCATAATATGCGCTTCAAAGGCCGGTGTGCGGTCTTGCTCCGCGCCGTTTCCGAGGGCGGCGCGCAATCTTTATCAAAAGGCTGCGGCGGCGGAGCCGCCGCTGTTTTTTTACCGTTTTGAAGGTAAGGTGAACCCAAATGTATCAGGCCCTGTACCGAAAGTGGAGGCCCCGCACCTTTGACGACGTGGTGGGGCAGAGCCATATTACCGATACCCTGAAGCAGCAGGTGGAGAAGGGCCGGCTGTCCCACGCCTATCTCTTCACCGGCACCCGGGGGACGGGCAAGACCACCTGCGCCAAGATTCTGTCCCGGGCAGTGAACTGCCAAAATCCCCAGGGAGGGAACCCCTGCAATACCTGCCCCGCCTGCACGGGCATTGAGAGCGGATCCATCCTGGACGTGCTGGAGCTGGACGCCGCCTCCAACAACGGGGTGGACCAGGTGCGCGCCCTGCGGGACGAGGCGGTGTACACTCCTGCCGCTGTGGGGAAGCGGGTGTACATTGTGGACGAGGTGCATATGCTCTCCGTACCCGCCTTCAACGCGCTGCTGAAAATTCTGGAGGAGCCGCCGGAGCACCTGATGTTCATTCTGGCCACCACAGAGCTGCACAAGGTGCCCGCCACCATCAAGTCCCGCTGCCAGCAGTTTGCCTTCAAGCGGATCCTGCCCGGACAGATTGCCCAGCGCCTACAGTATGTGGCCGGCCAGGAGAGCATTGAGCTGACCGCTCCGGCGGCGGAGATGCTGGCCCGTTTGGCCGACGGCGGGATGCGGGACGCGCTGTCGCTGCTGGACCAGTGCTCCGGGACGGGCCGCAGGGTGGACGAGCAGGAGATTCTGGATACCCTGGGGCTGGCGGGCAATCTGGAGACGGCGGCGCTGATGGACTGTGCCGCCGGGCGGGACACCGCCGCCGCGCTGGAGCGGCTGGGGCGGCTGTACGCCGGCGGAAAGGATATATCCGCAGTGCTGGGGGAGCTGGCAGGGCTGGCCCGGGACCTGCTCCTGCGCAGGACCGCCCCCCAGGGGGGCGCGGCGCTGCTGTCCGGCGGCTTTGACGAGGGGACCATGCGCGCCCTGGGGGAGAAGCTGACCGCTCCCCGCCTGCTCCGGATGCTGACCCTGCTGCAGCAGACGGCGGCCCAGCTGCCCCGCAGCGCCAACCGGCGCACCGACGCGGAGCTTTGCCTGATTCGTCTGTGCGACGAGGGGCTGGACGACTCGCTGGAGGGCCTGTCTGCCCGGGTGGCCCGGCTGGAGGAGCAGGTGAAGGACGGCGTTCGCGCCGTGCCGGAACACGCCGCGTCTCCCCAAGCGCCTGCGGGAGGAGAACCCCTCCCGGCGCTGCCGGAGTCCGCCGGTGAGGAGCTCCCGCTGCCGGAGGATTCCCCCGGAGCGAGAGAGCTGCCCGTTCCGGAGGAGGAGCGCCCCGCGCCGCCCCAGGCCGGCCGGCCGGCCGCTCCGGCGGAGGAGGGGAGCTTCTGGCCCTCCTTTGCGGCGGGACTGAAGGGGGCGGTGCCCCCATCGGTAGTACCCTATTTCAACAACAGCGCCAAGGTGACAGGAACCTGGAGACCGGGGGTGCTGACCCTGTGGGTGGACAGCGACTTCACCAAAACTATGCTGAGCCGGCCCAATGTGGTGTCCGGCGTGGTCCAGGCCGCGGAGGCGCGGTTCGGCGGCCCGGCCCGGGTGGAGCTGAAGGTGGGAACCCCGCCCGCCTCCGGGGGGGCGGCCGCTCCGGCGGAGGACGCTCTGGACCGGCTGCTGGCCTTCGGGGAGCAGTTTGACAACATTGTAATTCAATAAGGGATACATTTTTAAGGAGTGAAACGGTATGGCAAAGGGATACGGAGGCCGCGGCGGTATGGGCATGGGCGGCGGCATGAACATGAACATGCTCAAGCAGGCCCAGAAGATGCAGCAGGACATGATGCGGATGCAGCAGGAGCTCCAGGAGAAGGAGTATCAGGCGCAGGCGGGGGGCGGCGTGGTGTCGGCCACGGTGAACGGAAAGCACGAGCTGAAGAGCCTGGAGATTGACCCGGAGGCAGTGGACCCGGAGGATGTGGAAATGCTCCAGGACATGATTGTGGCCGCAGTGAACGAGGCCATGCGCGCCGCCGACAGCGACGCGTCGGACACCATGCAGAAGCTGACCGGCGGCCTGGGGCTGCCCTTTTAGCGCCTGTATTCTGCGCCGGAACCGCATCCGGGCGGGGACTGCTCCGCCGGGCAGGGTGCCTGTTCCCGGAAACTGCAAAAGAACCCCCGGAACCGTGGGCCTGTGGCCCGCGATTCCGGGGGTTTCGGTTTTTACTGCTGGTCCGGGTGGTACTGGGGGCAGGTGCACTTTTTCCACTTCAGCCCGGAACCGCAGGGACAGGGGTCGTTGCGGCCGATTTTGACCGTCTTTTTGACGGGCTGTCTGCGGACGGTGCCGTCGCCGCCGGAGGACTCGGCGGTGATTTTTGCCACCCGCTCCCGCTTGACCTCCTCGTTCTTCCGGATGCGGACCAGGAACAGCCGGCGCAGGGTCTCCTCCTGAATGGCGGCAATCATCTCCTCGAACATCTCGTAGCCCTCGTGCTTGTAGGCTACTACGGGGTCGGTCTGGGCGTAGGCCCGCAGGCCGATGCCCTGGCGCAGCTCGGTCATGGCGTCGATGTGGTCCATCCAGTACTCGTCCACCACCCGGAGCATCAGCACCCGCTCCAGCTCCCGCATAATGGGGGGGGTGAATTCCTTCTCCTTGCGCTGATAGACGGCCTGGGCCTTCTCCAGCACCAGCTGGGTCAGCCCCTCGACATCATACTGCTGAAGCTCCGCATCGCTGAGCCGCAGGTCCCCGGGCAGCAGGAACATGGTGCGAAACAGGGAGACGGCGTCCTGGAAGGAGTCTGCGTCCATGTGCTTCTGCTCGCCCATGTGGCCCTGGATGGAGCGCTCAATGGCGGAGCGGAGCATGGTCTGGATGGAGGCCTGTAAATCCTCGCCGTCCAGCACCTGCCGGCGCTGTTTGTAGATGACCTCGCGCTGGGTGTTCATCACGTCGTCATACTCCAGCACGTTCTTACGGGTCTGGAAGTTCCGGGACTCCATCTGCTTCTGGGCGTTCTCGATGGCGTTGGACAGCATCTTCTGCTCGATGGGGGTGTCCTCGTCCACGCCCAGCTTTTCCATCATGCCCATCACCCGCTCCGAGCCGAACAGGCGCAGGATATCGTCCTCGCAGGACAGGAAGAACCGGGTCTCGCCGGGGTCGCCCTGGCGGCCGGCGCGGCCCCGCAGCTGGTTGTCAATGCGGCGGGACTCGTGGCGCTCGGTGCCCAGAATGAACAGGCCGCCGGCAGCGCGGACCTGGTCCGCCTCCTCGCGGATGGCGTCCTTGTATTTGGCTTCCGCCTCGGCAAACTTCCGGCGGGCGTCCAGAATCTCCTGGTCGTCCGTCTCGGCAAAGCCGGTAGCCTCGGCAATCAGCTCGTCGCTCATCCCCGCTTTGCGCAGGTCGCTCTTGGCCAGGAATTCCGCATTGCCGCCCAGCATGATATCGGTGCCGCGGCCGGCCATGTTGGTGGCCACGGTGACCGCCCCCAGCTTGCCCGCCTGGGCCACGATTTCCGCTTCCTTCTCGTGGTTCTTGGCGTTCAGGACATTGTGGCGGATGCCCTTGCGCTTGAGAATCTCGGACAGCTGCTCCGATTTCTCAATGGAGACGGTGCCCACCAGCACGGGCTGTCCCTTGACGTGGCAGGCCTCAATCTGGGCTACGATGGCCCGGAGCTTGCCCGCCTCGTTCTTATACACCACATCGTGGTTGTCCACCCGGGCGAGGGGCTTGTTGGTGGGGATTTCCACAATATCCAGCTCGTAGATGGTGCCGAATTCCTCCTCCTCGGTCAGGGCGGTGCCCGTCATGCCGGAGAGCTTGTCGTACAGGCGGAAATAGTTCTGGAAGGTGATGGTGGCCAGGGTCTTGGACTCGTTGGCTACCTCCACGTGCTCCTTGGCCTCGATGGCCTGGTGGAGGCCCTCGTTGTACCGGCGGCCGAACATCAGGCGGCCGGTGAACTCGTCCACAATGATGACCTGGCCGTCCTTCACCACATAGTCGATGTCCCGCTTCATCACACCCCGGGCCCGGATGGCCTGATTGATGTGGTGGGAGAGGGTGGTGTTGTCCGCGTCGGCCAGGTTCTCAATGTTGAAGGCCTGCTCGGCCTTCTCAATGCCCCGGGCGGTGAGGGTGGCGGTCCGGGCCTTCTCGTCCACGATATAGTCGGCGTCAATATTGACGTCCTCTTCCTCCTTGGCGTCCACCGCGCGCACCCGCTGGCACTTCAGGCGGGAGACGAATTGGTCCACAATGGTGTACAGCTGGGTGGACTTGTCCCCCTGGCCGGAGATAATCAGGGGGGTGCGGGCCTCGTCAATGAGGATGGAGTCCACCTCGTCCACGATGGCGAAGGCGTGGCCACGCTGGACCAGCTCGCCGGAGTAGATGGCCATATTGTCCCGCAGGTAGTCAAAGCCGAATTCGTTGTTGGTGCCGTAGGTGATGTCCGCCTGATAGGCGTCCTTTTTGGCCTGCCCGGTGACGCCGTGAATGACCAGGCCCACCGTCAGCCCCATGAAGCGGTATACCTTGCCCATCCACTCCGAGTCGCGCTTGGCCAGATAGTCGTTGACGGTGACAATGTGGACCCCCCTGCCCGCCAGAGCGTTCAGGTAGGCGGGGAGGGTGGCCACCAGGGTTTTGCCCTCGCCGGTCTTCATCTCGGCAATGCGGCCCTGGTGTAGCACGATGCCGCCCACCACCTGGACCCGGTAAGGGCGCATTCCCAGCACCCGCCAGGCGGCCTCCCGGCAGGCGGCGAAGGCCTCGGGGAGAATGTCGTCCAGGGTCTCGCCGGCGGCCAGACGCGCCTTCAGCTCCGGGGTCTTGGCCTGGAGCTGGGCGTCGGACAGGGCCTTGTAGGGCTCCTCCAGGGCGTCCACCTTGTCGGCAATGGGGTAGATGGACTTCAGCTCCCGCTGGGAGGTGGTGCCGAAGATTTTGGTCAGTAAGCTCATTGTAAAAACACCTCTTGTAAAACGGTCCGGCCGGGGCCGGAGATTCCGCAATTGGTTCTGCCGCTGGGATATCGCTTCAGTATAACACACTTCAGAGGAAGAGAAAAGAGCAAATTGTAAACTTTATGGAAGAAATCAGTTTTGCCGTGCGCGGGGCGCACCGTCCGAATGCGCAGGAACTCCCGGAGGACCGGGGCAGAGCCCGGCCCCGGCCGTGCAGGCCATGCCACTCTGGGCAGTCCCGGCGTCAAAAAAGGTGCTGAGCACAAAAGCGCTCAGCACCCCGATAAAATGTCTGTTACAGAAGGCGGCGTCCGCCCACAAAGCCGGTGGTGTAGTATGCGGAATCCATATTGCTGATAATCACTCCGGTAGAGGAGCTGGAGGCGTGGATGAACTGTCCGCCGCCGATGTACAGGCCCACGTGGGAGGCGCGGCTGGCACTGCTGCCGGGCTTTTTGAAGAAGACCAGATCGCCGGGAATCAGCTCGCCCATGGAGACGGAAATGCCGTTGTCCATCTGGGCGGAGGCGGTGCGGTTCAGGGTGACGCCGAAGTTGGAGTACACATACTTGACAAAGCCGGAGCAGTCAAAGCCCTTGGGGGAGGATCCGCCGTAGACGTACCGGCAGCCCAGATACTGCCGGGCGAAATCCACCACCTGGCTGCCGCTGCCGGAGGAGACCGCCTCGGAAGCGTCCACGATTTCCACATAGTCAGAGGAGATAAAGCCGTCGGCAATTCCGTACCAGCCGTCCAGCTGATCCACAATCTGCACCACCGTGCCGGTAGAGAGCTGCTTGACCCGGTCGGCGCCGGTGTCGGGCTCGGAGCGGACATTCAGCGGGCCCTCGGTGATCCGGCCGTAAAGGGGCTCGCCCACCACGTCCAGGGACTGCACCTCGTCCTCGTCCATTTCCAGGTACTCCCCGGAGACAAAACCGGTGTGGCTGCGGTAGGAGACCTGGAACCAGCCCTCCTCCGTGATGCCGGATACGTCAACCGACACGCCGTCGGGCAGGACGGCCAGGATGGCGGTGTCGGTGCCTACGCCGCTGCGCAGACGCAGGCCGCCGTCGGCGCTGACGGTGCCCGATACGGCCAGGGCGGGGGTAACCATGGCGGCGGCGGCCAGCAGGCCGGCGGCGAATTTCATTCCGATGCGCAGGGAAAGATTCATGACGGACGTCCTCCAGAATTGTAATTTCTTTTGTATAAAGCGCTTATTTTGTGCTCAGCGCCCGCTCCAGCCAGACGGAGGCCACATCCATGGCGGCGTACAGGCTGTCCTTTTCGGTCTTTTTCACCACCCGGTCCCGGCTCTTCAAATCCGGGTCGGTCAGCTGAAGCTGAACCGAGACCTTGGTGGCTACGTCCAAATCATCCAGCTTCTGGCTGGCCATGACCTGGAGCATGATGATATATTTTTCCGCCATGGAGCCGTAGTAGATCAGGCTGTCCTTTCTGCGAAGGGGGCGGCCCTTGTAGGTGAGGGGAAGTTTTTCTGAAGCCATGTCGCTCCTCCTGATTTTGAAGTTGTAACCGAATTGTAACACAATTGAAACCATTTGTCAAATATCCGGAGCGGATTTTTCTCTGGAAATTTGCACAAAAAGTTATAAAACTGGATAAAATAGCCATCTGCGGCACAAAATCCGCAGAGGAATGACGAAACGGGGCGAAAAGTTACAAAATCGTTACAGTACGCGCCGGGAACCGCCCCGGCGCCCGGGGAAGGGGGCCGGGGCTCCGTGAAAATTTTCCTGCTTAAAGGGATTTTAAGATTTTCGGGCTTGCAACTTAAAAACTGTATGCTATGCTAAGGAAAAAAGGAAAACGGGGGGAGCGCCGTGTACACTATTTTAATCTGTGACGACGACCGGGACATTGTCTCGGCGCTGGAGATTTATCTGACCAGCGAGGGGTACCGCACCATCTCTGCCAGCAACGGCCGGCAGGCCATTCAGGCGGCGCAGGAGAACGAGGTGCATCTGATTCTGATGGATGTGATGATGCCCGAGCTGGACGGCATCCGGGCCACCGCCCGGCTGCGGGAGGGCAGCAACGTGCCGATTATCCTCCTGACCGCCAAGAGCGAGGACAGCGATAAGATTCTGGGGCTGAACATCGGCGCGGACGACTATATCACCAAGCCCTTCAACCCGCTGGAGGTCATCGCCCGGGTGAAATCCCAGCTGCGGCGCTACACCGCCCTGGGCGGGGCGGACAAGGGCCCCGGCCTGCTCAGCGTGGGGCCCATCGCAATGGAGGACGCCTCCAAGCAGGTGACGGTGGACGGCAGTCCGGTGGCGCTGACCCCCATTGAGTACAACATCTTGAAGCTGCTGCTGTCCCACCCGGGACAGGTGTTTTCCTCCGCCCAGATTTACGAGCAGGTGTGGAACGACCCGGCCTACGGCTCGGAGAATACGGTGGCCGTTCACATCCGCCACCTGAGGGAAAAAATTGAGATCAACCCCGCCGAACCCCGGTATCTGAAGGTGGTCTGGGGCCTGGGATACAAGATTGAGAAGGGAGGAAACTGATCGTGAAGCGCCTGCAGAGCAGCGCCCTGGGGAAGGGGATTGCGTGGGGGCTGATGCTGGTCTTTCTGTTCCTGGGAGCGCAGCTGGGCCTGACGGCCCTGCGGTCGGCCCGCTGGATGCCCTACAGCGACGTGCGCCAGACCTGGGAGTTTCAGTCGCTGCTGCGGAACAAGGAGGACAGCGTGGCCGCCCTGTTCTCCGTGAATCAGCGGCTGGAATCGGAGGGGCTGAACTATATGGAGCGCCAGCAGCTTACCGCCCAGCTGGAGGAGCTGAGGGAGGAGCTCTGGATGAACGGCGGGGAGAAGGGCAGCTTTTGCTTTACGGTCCGGGATCTGGAGGGGGAGGAGGTGTTCTCCTGGGGCGTAGAGCAGGGTCAGGACATCTCCCAAGCGGTGGACACGGTGTACTATGCCTGGTTTGAACTGGGGCATTTCTACGCGGAGGAGGGCTACCCGGCCCAGGAGGCGGAGGCCGGCCCGGACGGGGCGCCGCTCCCCTCGGAGGAGGACCCCGGCGCCGCAGGCGGGGAGGAGGACCCCGCCCAGCCGGACAGCGGGGAAGCGGCCCCGGTGCGCTATGTGATCGAGTGCGGCGTGACCCAGCCGTTCACAGGGCAGGACGAGCTTTCCTGGCTGTATCAGAGCTTCCTGAATGAGCGGAACGCCTTCCCCTCCCGGATGGGCGGGACCGTCCTTTGTCTGGCCCTGGCAGCGGTGTGCCTGTGCTGGATTCTGTGGTCCGCGGGACACGGAACGGAGGGAGGTATTGTCCTGACCTGGCAGGACAACCTCTTCCTTGAGGCCTATCTGCTGGTGCTGGGCGGCTGCATCGCCCCCACGGTGGCGGTCGGCGCGGTGAGTGCGACGGAGGCAGCATACCGGTTTGAGTATTACGCAGATATTGGGATGCGGGAGTATTTCCCCTGGATTCTGCTGGGGACCGCTGCGCTGTACACCCTGTTTGGAGCGCTGTGCGCCCTGATGCTGCGCACCCTGGCGGTGCGCTTCAAGGCCCGGACCCTGGTCCGGAGCACCCTGCTGTGCAGGGTGCTGATCTGGCTGGGGAACTGCGCGGCGCGCCTGTGGCAGATGGGGCTGGAGCTGGCCCGGTCCCTGCCCTTTATCTGGAAGACCATTCTGCTGTTCTGCGCGTACTGCATCACCGGGGCGTGGATGTATGAAATCGGGCGGTACAGCGACGGGTTCCTGTTTTTATGGCTCCTGCTCCAGCTGGCCGCGTTTCTGTTCCTGTGCTGGTGGGCCATCGGCTTTCAGCGCCTGCGGAAGGGCAGCCGGGCCATCGCCGCGGGGGAGCTGAGCTATCAGATTGACACCCACCGCATGTTCCACGACCTGCGCCTCCACGCAGAGGACCTGAACAACATCTCCGTGGGGATGCGCAGCGCGGTGGACCAGCAGATGAAGAGCGAGCGGTTCAAGGCGGAGCTGATTACCAATGTCTCCCACGACCTGAAGACCCCCCTGACCTCCATCATCAACTATGTCAATCTGCTGCAGAGCACCCAGCAGACCGACCCCAAGGCGGTGGAGTATATCGAGGTGCTGGACCGCAAGTCCCAGCGGCTGAAAAAGCTGACCGAGGACCTGGTGGAGGCCTCCAAGGCGTCCACAGGCACCCTCAGCGTCAACCGGGAGAAAATCGGCATGGGACAGCTGATTGACCAGGCCCTGGGCGAGTACGGTGAGCGGCTGGAGGCCCAGCGTCTCAGCGTCATCACCACCCTGCCCGAGGAGGAGACCTTCGTCTGCGCAGACGGCCGCCACCTGTGGCGGGTGATTGACAACCTGCTGTCCAACTGCTGCAAGTACGCCATGGAGGGCACCCGGGTCTATCTGGAGCTGACCCGCGGCCACGGGCAGGTGACGCTGTCGGTGAAGAACATCTCCCGGGAGGCGCTGAACGTCCCGCCGGAGCGGCTGATGGAGCGCTTTGTCCGGGGAGAGGAGTCCCGCACCACGGAGGGGTCCGGCCTGGGGCTGTCCATTGCCCGCAGCCTGACCGAGATACAGGGGGGATCCTTCGAGCTGGTGGTGGACGGGGATCTGTTCAAGGCCATTGTCACCATGCCGCAGTCGGCATAGCGGAGGGGCGGCCCGGCCGGGCCGCCCGCCTTTTTCCCTGCCGCCGTGATGGGCATTCTGCCAAAAACACCCGCGGTTTATCCCCTTGATTTGTGCGGAACTGGAATAAATCAGGCGAAACTCGAATTGCTATCCGCGTTCCCTTCCTCTAAAATAGGGCTGTCCAATGGTCCGATGGCATAGGATTTCCCCAAAAGAAAGGAGAGCAATTTATGAGAGACGCGAAAAAACTGGTGTTTACCGCTGCTGGCGTTCTGCTGGTACTCTTCGGAGGATACCTCCCGCCCCTGTTCGGGCTGAACGCGCTGGGGATGCAGGTGGCCGGCATCTTCCTGGGTACGATTCTGCTGTGGATGTTTGTGTCCGTGACCTGGCCCAGCCTGCTGTGCATTGTGGCGCTGATTCTGACCCCGCTGTATACTTATTCCAGCGCCCTGAGCGGGTCCATGGGCGGATGGATTACTTCCTTTGTGCTGTTCAGCTCGGTTGTGACCTACACCCTGCGGCAGACGGGCTTCCTGAAGCGGGTGGCGGTGTGGTTTGTAACCCGCCCCTTTGCCAAGAAGAACCCCTGGCTGTTTCTGGGGCTGCTGTTTTTCGCCCCGCTGTTCATCGGATCCTTCATGAGCCCAATCCCGGCCTTTGTGGTGTGCCTGCCCATCGCGGAGCAGATTTTTGCCGAGCTGAAGTATGAGAAGGGCGACCGGTTCCCCCAGATTGTGGTGCTGGGCATCCTGTTCTTTGCCTCCCTGTCCACGGCGGCCACACCCATCGCCCACACCGTCACCACCATGGCCCTGAGCCTGTACGAGAACGACATGGGCGCGCCCGTCAGCTTTGTGTCCTACACCATTTTCGGCGTAGTCTCCTGCGTTGTGGTTTTCCTGGCGGCCATGCTGCTGACCAAATTTGTCTGCCGGCCCGACGTGGACCGCATCCGGAACCTGGACAGCTCGGTGCTGACCCGGGAGGTGGCCCCCATGACCCGTCAGGAGGGGTACACCCTGGCCGTTTTCCTGGTGGTGGTGGCTATGTGGCTGCTGCCCGGCATCATCAAGCCGGTCCTGCCCGGGGCGGCCTCCGCCATCAGCGGGCTGGGCACCCCCACCCCCGCGATCATCGGCGCCGTGGTGCTGTGCATCCTCCATGTGGACGGCAAGCCCCTGATGAACTTTAACGAGGCCATGACCAAGGGCGTGCCCTGGGGCGCCGTGTTCATGGTGGCGGCCACCAGCATCCTGGGCAGTGCGCTGACCAATGAGGAGGCCGGCATCACCGCCCTGGTCAGCGGCGCGCTGGCCCCCGTCATCGGCAACATGCCGCCCATCGTGTTTGTTCTGTTCATCTCCCTGTTCACGGTGATTATCACCAACTTCGCCTCCAACACCGTCACCGTCACCCTGATGTACAGCATCTCCCTGCCCCTGGTCTACGGCGGCGCCATTGCGGGCGTGAACCCCGCCGCCCTGACCTGCGTCATCGGCGCCGGCGCCTGCGTGGCCTGCGCCACCCCGCCCAGCACCGCCCATGCCGCCATTGCCGCCGGCACCGGCTGGCTGAAGACGGACACCATGCTGAAATACGGCCTGCTGTGGTCCGTGACGGCGGCGGTGCTCTTCGCGGTGGTGGGATACCCCATCGGGGCAATGTTTATGTAACCGTAGGAGGAACTTGATATGAGTAAATTCGGCGCGTTTCCCCTGGTGGGAGAGTACGATACGGTAGTGGTGGGCGGCGGCACCGCCGGGTTTGCGGCGGCGCTGACCTCCGCCCGGAACGGCGCAAAAACCCTGCTTCTGGAGGAAAAGGCCTTTCTGGGCGGCACCGCCACAGGCGCGCAGATCGGTATGCTTATGGGCTTTGCCGAGGGAGAGGGCTCCGCGCCCAAAAAGGGAGTCGTCAAAGAGGTGCTGGACGGGCTGACCCAAGAGGGCGCGACCCCCGGCGTCCAGACCATCTGGCTGTGCGGGCGGGAGGACCTGGCGGTGGAGGTGATTCCCTATGAGCACGAGGCGCTGATTCGGGTGATCCAGCGGCTGGTGAGGGACTCCGGGGCGGAGATTCTGCTCCACACCCGGGTGATTGGAACCGAGACCGAGGACGGCCGGATTACCGCAGTGGCCTTCCACAACGAGGAGGGCATCCAGCGGGTCCGGGCCAAGGTGGTGATTGACGCCTCCTTCCACGCGGCGGCGGCGGCGGACGCCGGGTGCCGGTATAAAATCGGGGATGGCCGGGGCGTTCTGCAGCCCGGCTCCCTGATGTACGAAATGGCCGGAGTGGAGGGCGAGGTATACGACGCAGTGCCCCAGCCGGAGAAGAAGGCCATTGCCGACCGGGGGATTGCCGAGGGCAAGCTGAAGGTAAACAACCTTCTGGCCAGACCGCTGCCCAACGGACTGCGCTACTGCAACATGAGCCGCATCAATGCCAACCCCCTGGACACCCGGGACTGGACCCGGGCCGAGATAGAGGCCAGGGAGCAGGTCAAGACCATCAGCGACTACTTTGTGGCCCATGTCCCCGGCTTTGCGCAGGCCCGCCTGGCCAATACCGGCAGCTTTACCGGCCTGCGGGACTCCCGCCGGATTATGGGGAAGTACGTTCTGACCAGCGAGGATGTGCTGGAGGGCCGCACCTTTGACGACGCGGTGGCCAAAAGCTCCTATCCGATTGACATCCACGACGCCAACGGAGTGGACAGTGTGATTAAAAAGCCGAAAACCGGGGTGTTTTACATTCCCTACCGGGCGATGGTGACCGAGGAGGTCAGCAATCTGATTCTGGCCGGACGGTGTATCTCCACCGAGCCGGAGGCCCACGCCTCCGCCCGGGTGATGATTACCTGCATGAGACTGGGGGAGGCGGCCGGCCTGGCGGCGGCGGAGAGCGTCAGGACCGGTGTGGACCCCAACCGGCTGGACGGCGGAAAAATCGGCGCACAGCTGATGTGAAAGGCGGCGCCGGGGAACCGGCCCAAGCCTGCAGGGCCTTGCCCCGGACCCCGCCGCCCCCTGAAAAGGGCGGCCCGGAACTTTTTGACTTCTTCCTCCGTACTGATATTGAAGAATGCGGCGGGTTCGGAAGCTTCCGAAC
>JAAWHL010000070.1 GCA_022795855.1 Lawsonibacter sp. | reverse complement strand
GTCGGCAGACCGTTTCACCGCGCCTTGAGGCGCGGCCAATATCACGCCCTTATAGGGCGAGTGCAGGCCACCCGTTTTACGGGTGGTCCTGACTATTCCATTGGAGTGACAAAGCACTCCGCCCGCCCGTTTTCCAGCAGGATGGTGCCGTAGCTGGAGCGGCTGGCGCCGGGATTCATGACCCACAGCCCCTCCAGCTCCTCACAGTAGGCCCGGTGGGTATGCCCGAACAGCAGAATATCCGCCCCGGCCTTCCTGGCCTGGGCAATGGCCGGTCCGTAGCCCTGCTTCACCTGCCACAGATGTCCGTGGGAGAGCAGTATGCTTTTGCCCTCCGCCTGAAACTGCCGGACGGCCGGTTCCGTGGTCCACCCGTCGCAGTTGCCGGGGACGCTGACCAGGGGAAGCTCGGGGTAGGCGAACCCCAGCTCCTCCGCGTCCCGCATCAGGTCTCCCAGATGGATGACCAAATCAGGCCGCTGAGCCCCGACGGTGTGAATCATGTCCGCCCGGGCGTGATGGGAGTCGGAAAAAACCAGAATTTTCAAGATAGTCACCTTATTCCTTTGTGTGCATATACTGGATTGAAATCCTATGGAGGAGTGATGGACATGAAGCAGAACCGGGATAAGGGAATCAGCGGGATAGAGCTGGTCAAAAACCGTGAGGCCATCTCCAGGCTGGCCCAGTCCAGCGACGCCCAGCAGCTGATGCAGCTGCTTCAGCGGGGGGGCGGAGTGCAGGAGGCGGCCCAGGCGGCGGCGGACGGTGACCCCAGCGAGCTGATTCGGCGGATGCAGCAGCTGATGAATACTAAGGAGGGGGCCCAGCTGGTGGAGCGCATCAGCCGTCAGGCCAAGGAGAGCGGACTGACCGGCGAGTAACGGGAAAACCCTCGCCGGCCGGAGGAGGCGCGCGGACGGGACGGGGCGGAGGTGAGCGGTCCTATGGGAGAACTGGATGAAAAATTAAATGCCATTCTGGGCAATCAGGAGGCCATGGGGCAGATTATGGCGCTGGCCCAGTCCCTGGGGGCCTCGGGAGCGCTGGGAGGCGGAGAAGGGCGTCAGACGGCCCCGTCCCAGCCGGAGCCCGCCGCCCCGCCGCCTGCCGGTGAAGGCGCCGCGTTCCCCCTGGGAGATTTGGACCCCCGCATTATGCAGATGGGGATGCGGATTTTGCAGGAGTACCGGCGGGAGGACGACCAGAAGACCGCCCTGCTGCGGGCCCTGCGCCCTCTGGTCCGGGAGGAGCGGTACGCCCTTCTGGACCGGGCCATCCAGGTGGCGCGGCTGACGAGGGTGATACGCGCGGTGTTCCAGGCCATGGGAAAGGAGGGGGAGGACCGTGTATAACCGGTACATATCGGACAGCGGCGGCTATACCCCGGTATCGGGGGGGGGAGGGCGGCCGGCCGGCTCGGGCCCTGCGGCTGAGACGGCCTCCTCCGACCGACCAAAATACATACGGGCCGGCGGGCCGGGGCAAGGAGCAAACAGGAGCTCCGGCACATTTTTCCCGGGGAACGGTGTGCTGGACGGGCTGAAGCTGGGAAAGCTGGGGGAGCTGTTTGACCGGGACAAGTCCGGCGGAGGGCTGGGGGGGCTGCTGGAGGCGCTGGGCCTGGAGGACCTGGACAGCGGGGACATTCTGCTGCTGCTGATCATCCTTTTTCTCCTGCTGGAGGGGGACGATTTGGAGCGAATCATTACCATCGGCCTGATTGTGCTGCTGGGGCTGGGCGGCCGGAAGGAAAAAGGACCGGACAGCGGCGGGCCGTCCGGTCAAGAGGCACAGGAGGAGCCGGAGAGGTAGCGGCTCAGGGGATGTGGAGTACGGTGCCGTCGGGGAGGGAAAAAATCCCCTCGTCAGCCGGGTTCAGGGATTCCGCCGGGGTCAGGGCCGACATGGAATAGACCAGGACCCCGTCCTCCAGGGACTCCGCGCCCACCAGCAGGCCGCTGTCCACACTGACCCAGTAGCGCTCCTCATAGCCCGCCACAGGGCTCTGGACCTGTACATAGATGCAGTGCAGCTCGCCCCGCTGCTCATAGCCGGTAGCGGTGATGGCGGCGGCGGGCAGATGAAGGACCGTCTCATAGGTGGGGATGTGCTGGGCGATGTCGGCGGACACCCGGTCGGCCGGGGCAGTGCGCCAGCTCTCGTCCCCGGCGTACCAGTAATAGACAAGCTCCTCTCCAATCAGATCGTGACGGATGAGGCCGGAGGGGAGGGGCTGAATGGTGCGGGTCCAGCCGCCGTCCGCCCACACCTGGACGGCGGAGGAGACGGAGGCGCCGTCCTCCAGATAGGTCTCCACCGTCAGCTCCCGGTAATAGCTGGTCTGGCGGGAGAGGGCGGCAATCACGCTCTGCACCGTCTCCGGCGTGACCTCCACCCGCTGGAGCTGGTCGGAGGGCGTCTGGCTGGAGGTGTCCCCGCTGGAGGGCCCGTGGCTGGCGTCGGGGGAGGGAAGGACGATTTCAGGCAGGTCGGCGGCAAACCACCGCCGGCCGAAGCTGGCAAAGATGGCAAAGGCAATCAGCACCGTCACAATGCCGGTGATAATCAGTCGGTTTTTTTGTTCCAAAGTACCCGCCTCCCGTCAAACGGCAAAGGGCTGGGGCGGGCGGTCCAGCTGGCCGAAATGCCACTGAACGGCGTCGGCAATGCGGCGGCAGGCGCGGCCGTCGCCGTAAGGGTTGGCGGCACGGGCCATTTGCTGGTAGGCGGCGGGGTCGGACAGCAGCTCCCGGGCCAGGCGGAAGATTTCCTCCTCCTCCACGCCGGCCAGTTTTACGGTGCCGGCCTCCACCGCCTCGGGGCGCTCGGTCTCCCGGCGCAGAACCAGCACCGGCTTGCCCAGGGCGGGGGCCTCCTCCTGAAGGCCGCCGGAGTCGGTCATCACCAGGAAGCACCGGGCCATCAGGTTGTGCATCTCGTCCACCGAGAGGGGGGGGATCAGATGGATGCGCGGGTGGCCGGAGAGGTACTGGCCTGCGGCCTGCTGCACGACCGGCGAGAGGTGGACCGGATAGACCAGGCGGACGTCCGGAAAGGCGTCGGCCAGGCGGCGCAGGGCGGTCATGATATTGGCCATGGGCCGGCCGTAGTTTTCCCGGCGGTGGCAGGTGACGAGGACGACCTTCTGATTGACATAATCCAGCTGATTCAGAATCTTGTCCGTGAAGCGGAACTCCGCCCGCACGGTGGTCTTCAGCGCATCAAGCACCGTATTTCCGGTGACAAACACCCCCGAGCGGATATTCTCCCGGGCCAGGTTGTCCCGGTTGGCGGGGGTGGGGCAGAAGTGGAGGTCGGCGATGGCCCCCGTCATTTTGCGGTTCATCTCCTCAGGGAAGGGGGAGAGCTTGTCGTAGGTGCGCAGGCCCGCCTCCACGTGCCCCACTGGGATTTGATGGTAAAAGGCCGCCAGAGCGCCGGCAAAGGTGGTGGAGGTGTCCCCGTGGACCAGGACCAGGTCGGGCTGGGCGCGGACAAAGACCTCCTCCAGGCCCAGAAGGCACCGGGAGGTGATGGAGGCCAGCGTCTGGCTGGGCTGCATGACGTTCAGGTCAAAATCCGGCTTCAGACGGAAGATGTCCAGCACGCTGTCCAGCATCTCCCGGTGCTGGGCGGTGACGCAGCACAGGGCACGCAGCCCCTCCCGCCGGGAGAGCTCCAGGGCCAGCGGGGCCATTTTGACGGCCTCGGGCCGGGTCCCGAAAATGGTCATAACCGTTTTCATTTGTCGCTTCGCTCCTCCTCTCCGAAAAAGTGGTCGTTGCCCGCAACGTCGGGAGGCGGCCGGCGGGTCCGGCGGGGGGGAGTTCCGCTCTCCTTGCCCAGAAAGAGCATGGCGGCCACTCCGCCGGCGGTCCCCAGGGAGGCCAGAAAAATCATGGCCTTGGTGACGCCGTTGGTGGTCAGCACCACCGCCGACAGGCCCAGGATGGCGCTGATGACATAGAGCACCGCCACCGCCTGCTTCTGAGACAGGCCCATGTCAATCAGACGGTGGTGGATGTGTCCCCGGTCGGGGGACATGGGGGACTGGCCGTGGGATACCCGGCGGAGAATGGCGAAGCAGGTGTCAAAAATCGGCAGGCCCATCAGCAGGAAGGGCACCGCGAAGGAGATGATGGTAGCGTACTTGAACAGCCCCTGAATGGAAACCACCGCCAGCACATAGCCCAGGAAGGTGGACCCCGTGTCCCCCATGAAGATTTTGGCGGGGTTCAGGTTGTAGGGCAGAAAGCCGATGCAGGCCCCCGCGAGGGCGGCCATCAGAATGGCCACCTCCGCCTCGGACACCGCCAGGGCGATGACCAGCAGGGTCATGGAGCTGATGGTGGACACGCCGCAGGCCAGGCCGTCCAGGCCGTCAATCAGGTTGACGGCGTTGGTGATAGCCACAATCCACAAAACGGAGAAGGGGACGGACAGCACGCCCAGACTCCAGATGGGCTCCGGGCTGAAAATATTGGGGTTGGACAGGTGGGTGATGACGTTGCCCTGAGAGACGGCGATGAGGGCGGCGGCAATTTGAATCAGAAATTTCAGCCTGGCTCCCAGAGTGTAGATGTCGTCCAGGATGCCCAGGACGACGATGACCACCGCGCCCAGCATCATCCCCCGCAGCTGAGGCGTCAGGGGCAGGAAGATGAGCACGCTGAACAGAAAACCGAAAAAGATGGCCAGGCCGCCCATGCGGGGGATGGGGTGGTCGTGCATCCGCCGGGCGTCCTTGGGCACGTCCACCGCGCCCACACGGAAGGCCAGGGACTTGACCACCGGGGTGGTAATCAGGGCGATGAGGGCGGCGGTAAGCAGGGTCGCGCCCACAAAAGCGACGGCTTGGAGAGAAAATGGCATGAAGAATACCTCTTACGTTTACGGCTTGAGGAAAGCGCTTCCGGGGAGGGGCTCCCTCAAAGGTTTACGGGGCGGTGAAGCCGATTTTTTTATACACCTTCCGCAGGGTCCTGCCGGCAGTATAGGAGGCCTTCTCCGCGCCGGCCCGGTAGACCCCCTCCAGATAGGCCTTGTCCTTCAGAATCCGGGCGGCCTCCTCCCGGATGGGGCGCAGGGTTTCCACCACCGCCTCGCCCACGGCGGGCTTGAATTTCCCATAGCCCTGCCCGGCGAACTCCTCTTCGATTTCCGGAAAGCTCTTCCCCGTGACGGCAGAGTAGATGCTCATCAGGTTGGCCACGCCGGGCTTGGCCGCCGGGTCGTAGCGGACCGGATTCTCGCGGTCGCTGTCGGTGACCGCCCGCTTGAACTTGCGCTGGATGTCCTCCGGCTTTTCCAGAAGGAAGACGCAGCCGTCAGGGTTGGACTTGGACATTTTGCTGTCCGGGGCGGTCAGGCTCATGACCCGGGCGCCGGCCTTGGGGATATAGGGCTCGGGCATTTTGAACACGTCGCCGTAGATGCCGTTGAACCGCTGAACAATATTCCGGGTGAGCTCCACGTGCTGCTTCTGGTCCTCGCCCACGGGGACAAAGTCGGGCTGGTAGAGCAGTATGTCCGCCGCCATCAGGGCGGGATAGGTGAACAGGCCGCCGTTGATGTTCTCCTTGTGCCGGGCGGACTTGTCCTTGAACTGGGTCATGCGGGACAGCTCGCCGAACATGGTGTAGCAGTTGAGCACCCAGCCCAGCTGGGCGTGGGCGGGCACGTGGGACTGGATAAACAGGGTGTTCTTTTCCGGGTCCAGGCCGCAGGCGATGTACTGGGCCAGCAGTTCCAGGGTGCGCCGGCGCAGGTCGGCGGGGTCCTGCCGCACGGTGATGGTGTGCATGTCCGCCAGGAAATAGTAGCAGTCAAACTCTTCTGCCCGGGCGGCCCAGTTCTTGATGGCCCCCAGATAGTTGCCCAGATGGAGTTCCCCGCTGGGCTGGATGCCGGAAAGCATAATCTTTTTCTCGTCCATAGTGGCGCGGCTCCTTTATTTTCAAACGCCGCGGAGGCGGCGCCTTTATGATATTCTTTTATTTTAACACCGTGCCGCCGGAAAGGCAACAGTTTTCCGGAGATACAGGAAAAAAGTGAATTCCCATAGAATCAAAATTACGTCTTGCAAGAGGAGCGGCTGCTGAGTATAATAGAAGCAGGTAAAAATGCCGGAAAATGGTGGTGTTGCGTCAATGTCGCTAAAAGAAAAAATCACCTCGCTGCTGTTCTCTTCCAAACAGAAGGAGAAGGCACAGGAGGAAAACAGCACGGAGCAGGTGCTTGCGGCGCAGGAGGGGCCGGAGAGCGCGGAAAAAAACGAGGCCGTGGACCAGACGGTGCTGGAGCTGCCCTCAGACCATCCCCTCAACCGCCTTTACAACCAGAGGAGAAGAGAGAGCGGTTATCTGGCCAGCCCCCGGATCTGCCTGGACGAGGACGGGGTTCTGCCGCCGGAGCTGGTGCAGCGGGAGAAGATCCGCCTGCGCACCGTGCTGACCAGCGTATGCAGCGCACGTGCCAAGGCGGCCAAGGGGAAGGACGAGGGCCGGCCGAAAAAGAAGAAGGACGCGGGGGAGGAGATGCAGGACGGCCCGCCGGCGCTGGACGCGCTGCCCTACTTTTTCCTCTCCGCAGATAAGCTGTACGCCTGGCTGATTGTCTTTCCGCCGGTGGGCGCGGGGGAGGAGCTGTCCCGGGAAATGGTTTATCAGAGCATGGCGGAGCAGGGGATTGCCTACGGCGTGGACATGCGCACGGCGGACCGGCTGTACCGGGACGAGAAGCGGTATTTCAACCTGTTCCTGATTGCCAGAGGAAAACCCGCTTTTGACGGGAAAAACGGCAACATTGTGGATTATTTCCCCCGGGTCCTGGAGCGGATGCTGGAGGTGGACGAATACGACCAGGTGGACTATACCGCCCTGAACCTGATTCGCAATGTAAAGCAGGGGCAGGAAATCTGCCGGCTGATCCTCCCTACGGAGGGAGAGCCGGGGCGGACGGTTCTGGACCAGGAGATTCCGGCGAAAAGCGGCAAGGCGGTGCCCCTCCCCGCCGGCCGCAACACGGAAATCAGCGAGGACGGCGTGTCCCTGCTGGCCTCCATCGCAGGCCACGTGGAGTTCACCGGCCGCAGCTTCCAGGTGAAGCCGGTGCTGGATATTGACGGGAACGTGGATTTTTCCACCGGAAGCATCAACTTTTTGGGGGATATCAACGTCAAGGGCGACGTGCTCAGCGGCTTTACCGTCCGGGCCATGGGAAACATCCAGGTGGGCGGCGTGATTGAGGCCGGCAGCACCGTGGAGGCCGGCGGCGATTTGGCTGTGGTCAAGGGCATCCTGGGGGACGGGAGCACGGTGGTCCGCTCCCAGCGGAGCGTTTTTGCAAAGTACATTGAAAATTCCACCCTCTACGTCCGGGAGAACCTTCAGACCGACTGCATCATCAACGGGCGGGTCTACTGCGACGGGGAGGTGCAGGTCCGCTCCGGCCGGGGCAGCATCATGGGCGGCAGAATCTGGGCCGCGAAAAAAATCAGCGCGAAGACGGTGGGCTCTCAGTCGGAGTGCCGGACCGCCGTCGCGCTGGGCGGACTGCCCTGCACCAATTTCGAGCGGGAGATTGCGCAGCAGAAGCTGAAGAATCTGGAGATGGAGCTGGAGAAGCTGGAGTGCCAGCCGGACAACCCGGTGAAGACCAATCAGCTCAGCAAAATCCGGGTAAAGCTGTCCACCGCGGAGCTGAAGCTGAGACAGCTGGAGGACGAGCTGGCGGAAATCACCGCGGGGCAGGATCAGAAAAACGAGGGACGCCTGGAGTGCGGCATCGCCTACGCGGGTACGGAAATCAGCTTTGGGGAGGAGATGCTCCGCCTGCGCCGGGAATCCCGGCAGTGTATCGCAAAGCTGATTGACGGAGAGATTGTGCTGATGTGACGCCCGCGCGGCCGGCACAGCGAAAGGTAATTTAACAGAAAGAAGGAACGACCTTTATGAAAAAGCGCCTGATGGTAGTAGACGATTCCCGCGTGATGGAATATCATTTCCGGAGACTGCTGGCGGATTCGGATTTTGAGATAGCGGCTTACTGCGAAAACGGCGAGGAAGCCATTGCCAGCTATGAGGAAGTCCGCCCGGACGTGATTACCATGGACATTATTATGCCTGGAATTGACGGACTGGAGACGGCGAAAATTATTATGGAGGCCCACCCGGAGGCCCGCATTGTAATGGTGTCCTCTCTGGCCGATGACAGCAGCATGGACGAGGCGGAGGCCGTGGGAGCCAAGACGTTTCTCTATAAGCCCATTGACCGGGAGCATTTAATCAGCGCCCTGGAGCAGGCCCTGGGGCAGAAGTGACCCCGGTCCCGTCCCTGCGCAGCAGCCGGCGCTGGGCCCGGAGAAAAACCGGCACGCTGACGAGGAAGGGCAGAAAATAGGTGGCCGACCGGTAGAGTATCAGGGCGGAGGAGGCCTGGACGGAGGGCATATACTGGGAAAAAATCAGGAAAAACGCGAACTCCGCCGGCCCGGCCCCGGCCACGTTGGGCAGGGCGCTGACAATCAGCAGCATCACGGCGGACAGCAGCTGCACCCGCCACAGGGGCAGGGAGGAGACGCCCAGCAGGCGCAGGGAGAGGTAGACGGTCAGGTACAGGCAGAACAGCTTCACCCCGTTCAGTCCCAGTGCCCGGAGGCAGCGGGGGCGGTCCTTCAGCAGGGCCTGGGCCTCGTCAAAGAGGGAGCGCAGGTTGTCCGACCAGAGGCGCTTGCGCCGGGGCCACGCTCCGCGCTCGGGCAGCAGGGCGACGAGCCGGAGAAGCAGGGCCATCATCCGCTTCCAGGCACAGGCCAGCACCAGCGCCGCCGTCACCAGAAGGCAGACGCCGCAGCCCAGCCAGAGATACCCGGCCAGCCCGCCGGCGGTCCGGAACAGCCAGCGGCCCTGGAGCGCCAGCAGCACCGCCGCGTAAAGCAGAATGGAGGCCTTGTGGAACACGTACTCCAGCGTCATGATCCCAACCCCGCGGCCCAGCATCAGCCCCCGGCGCTGGAGGCAGCAGCTCTGCATGGGGATGGAGCCCACGGCGCTGGTGGAGACGTTTCCAAACACCCCCAGGAAGGTTACCTCCAGCGCCTGGGCCAGCGTAAAGCCGGCCAGGCGCTTTTGCAGCAGGGTCATGCAGATAAGCCCGTCCAATACCTGATAGAGAAGCCCCAGGCCGGCCAGCGCCAGCAGGCCCAGAGGCGGCGCCCGGCGCAGGTTCTCCAGAATGCTGTCCCAGTCGTCCCGGAGAACATAGAACACCAGAGCGGACAGCAGCAAAACGGTCAGAAGGCTGACAGCGGCGGCCCTTCTGCGGCTTTTTCCCATGGCGGCCCCTCCTTTCGCAAAGGGTCATTTTTTGTATTTTACCCCGCCGGCGAAAAATGTGACATAGACAAAAGAGGAAATCTGCCCTAAATTTTGACGGCGGGGACAAAGCCGTCAAAAGACGGGCCGGAGGCCGAATTCCCTTGCTTTTTCCGGCGCACGGTGATATAGTGAACGGGAGACAGACGGAAGACGCCTGTCTCTTTTTGAAACAGAGAAGGAGTGAGAGCGGATGGAAGTATTTGAGTATGTTCTGCGCGAGAGAGGGACCCGGCCGAAGGCGCCGCTGGGGCTGACCTCCCTGGAGCAGGCGGAGAAGACGGCCCGTTTCCACGCCGGACTGCCCGGGTACGCGCCCACCCCCCTGGCGGCGCTGGACGCCCTGGCCGGGAAACTGGGGGTGGCAAAGGTGTGGGTCAAGGACGAGTCAAAGCGCTTTGGGCTGAACGCCTTCAAGGCCCTGGGCGGAAGCTACGCCATGGGGGAGTACCTGGCCCAAAAGCTGGGGGAGCCCCTGGAGAAGCTGACCTTTGACAGGCTGTGCTCCCCGCAGGCCAGACGGGCCATTGGGGAGGTGACATTTGTCACCGCCACCGACGGCAACCACGGCCGGGGAGTGGCCTGGAGCGCCCGCCTGCTGGGTCAGAAGGCGGTGGTATACATGCCCAAGGGCAGCGCCCGGGAGCGGCTGGAGAACATCCGGGCCCAGGGGGCGCAGGCGGAGATTACATCCTGCAACTATGACGGCGCGGTTCGGCTGGCCGATAAAATGGGCCGGGAGAATGGGTGGGTGCTGGTGCAGGACACCGCCTGGCCGGGATATGAAGAAATTCCCGCCCGCATCATGCAGGGATATACCACTCTGGCCCGGGAGATTGCCGGACAGCTGAAGGAGATGGGGGAGGAGAAGCCCACCCATCTGCTGCTCCAGGCCGGGGTAGGCAGTTTTGCCGGGGCGGCGCTGGGGTATTTCACCGCCCTGTGGGGGGAGGAGCGGCCCGTGACCGCCATTGTGGAACCGGATAAGGCCAACTGCCTGTACCGCAGCGCCAAGGCGGACGACGGAAAACTGCGCTTTGTCACCGGGGACATGGACAGCATGATGGCCGGGCTGTGCTGCGGGGAGCCCTGCACCATCAGCTGGGAGATCCTGGACTCCTACGCCGATGCCTTCCTCTGCTGCGGGGACGGCTACGCCGCCCGGGGAATGCGCCTGCTGGGCCGGCCGGAGGGAGGGGACCCCGCTGTGGTCTCGGGCGAGTCGGGAGCGGTGACCGCCGGCGTGCTGGAGGCCATCCTGACCGAGGAGCGGCTGGAGGGCCTGCGCAGGGGGCTGGGCCTGGACGAGCGCTCCCGTGTGCTGCTGGTCAGCACCGAGGGTGACACCGACCGGGACAACTACCGCCGGATTCTGGAAGAGGAAGCATAAAAAGGAAGCCCGCCGGGAAATGCCCGGCGGGCTAAATTTATGCTTGACAAATGAAGGTTACGGGTGTAACCTATGGTCAGGTTACAATTGTACCCTAAATTGATTGGAGGCGCTGTGCATGAAGCAAATCGCGGCGAAAATATCCGGCTCGGAGCTGGAGGTGCTCTCCGTCCTCTGGGAGGGGGAGGGCCCCATGGCGCTGTCGGAGATACGTCAGGCTCTGGCCCAAAGCCGCAGCTGGGACGGCTCCACCGTAAAGACCCTGGTCCGCCGTCTGTGTGAAAAGGGGGCGCTCCGGGCGGAAAAGTGTGCCGTATACCGGTACGCCCCCCTGATTTCCCGGGAGGAGTATCGGGCCTGGTCCACCCAGGACCTGATTGACCGGCTGTTCCGGGGCAGTGCCCGGCAGCTGGCGGCCAGCCTGGTGGAGGGAGACCGCCTCAGCCGGGGGGACGTGCAGGAGCTGCTGGAGCTGCTGGACAGGAGAGACGGGCATGAATGAGTGGATGAGCCTTCTGCTCTCGCTGACTGCGGCGGGCACTCTGGTCACCGCAGTGTCGGCGGCGGTGGTCCGCCTGTGCCGGAGCTGGGCCCCCAAGCGGTTTCTCTACTGCCTGTGGCTGCCCGCGCTGGCCTGCTTTCTGCTCCCGCTGGGGGCGGCGCACACGGAACTGCCGCAGCCCGAACCGGGAATGCGGATAGAGTGGACGGCGGCGGCAGAAGGGCGGAACGGGATGTTTCCGCCGGAAGCCCCGGTTTTTGTACCCGCTCCCAAGAAGCAGATTTCCTGGCAGACGCTGTCCGCCGTCCTCTGGACTGCGGGCGCGGCGGGAACGCTGGGGTGGAAGACGGCGGCTTGCTGCCGTTTCCGCCGCCGGGCACTGTCGGGGGCGCGTCCCGCAGAGGCCTGGGAGCAGGAGCTGCTGGACCGTCTGCTGAAGGGCAGGCGCGGGCCGCTGCTGCTGCGTACGGAGGACCAGACGGGGCCGCTGCTGATGGGGATGGGCCGGGGGGTTCTGCTGCTGCCTGGGCGCAGCTTTTCTCCCGGGATGCTGGAGGACGTGCTGGAGCACGAGCTGTGCCACTGGAAACGCCGGGATTTGACGGGAAAGCGGCTGACGGCCCTGTGCACTTGCCTGCACTGGTTCAACCCGGTCTGCTGGTGGCTGGCCCGGCAGCTGGAACGGGACTGTGAGCTGGCCTGCGACGAGGCGGTGACTGCCCGCCGGGACGAGAGTATGCGGCTGCGCTACGGGCGCACGCTGGTGCTGACCGCCGCAGAGAGCGGCTGGGCCGGAGGCGGCCTGACCACACCCATGTGCGACCAGAAACAGCGTCTGAAAGAAAGGTTGGAAGCAATTATGACAGAAAAACGGTATGGAAAATGGACTGCGGCCGCCCTGTGCGCGGCCGCCCTGGCGGTGCTGCTGTCCACAGCGGTACTGGGCGCGCCTTTGCAGACGCCGGAGCAGCCCCTACAGACAGTGCCGGCGGGGCAGGGAGAGCCCAACGGGACGGAGCCCGTGGCCGCAGACGGACCCCAAGAGGCGGACTCCCGGCCCGGGGAGGGGCTGCTCCCGCCGGTGAGCCGGGAGGTGCTGACAGTAAGCCAGCTGTTCGGTACAAGAACCCACCCGCTCACCGGCAGGGTGACCAGCCACTCAGGGATTGACGTCGCGGCTGAGAAGGGAAGCGACGTGCTGGCCGCCAGCGGCGGGGTGGTGACCGCCTCCGACTTTGAGGCGAATTATGGAAATTATGTGATAATTGACCACGGCGCGGGGATCACCACCTTGTATGGCCATCTGGACAGCCGGGCCGTGTCGAAGGGAGACAGCGTGTCCCAGGGCCAGGTTGTCGGCCAGGTGGGGAGTACCGGGATGTCCACCGGCCCGCACCTCCATTTTGAGGTGCGGCAGGACGGCAGTCCGGTGGATCCTCTGGAAGCGATGGGGGCTGAGTACGTGTTCTGCCGCGGAGAGATACTCCCTGAGGAGAGAAATAGTGCGGAGAAGCCCTGAAGCCGTTAAAAGGAACCGGTTTTATGTGCTGACGGCCATTATTTTTTAACTCCCGCTTCTTCGCGGATAATGGATTTTCCAGTGTCAGCTTTGAGCGTGAAGGACTTCAAGCCGTGCTCCGTTCACAAGAACAACGAGATGCTGGTGATTTTGAAAAATGTCATGAACGACCTCCGTGCACGCGGCACCAGCAGCAAAATCCGGGCGGTGAAGCAGTCCGCTTTCCGAAGCGGAAAGTATATCAGGGGTTACGCGCCTATCGCGTGCTGAAAATCTCCGGCAGACAAGCACATCCTTGAGATCGACCCCGTGACCGCTCCCGTTGTTCGCCGTATTTTCGATATGCGTTTACAGGGGGCAGCTTTCGGAAAATCGCCTGGACGCTTAAGGAGACGGGCGTCCTCTCGCTCCATGGCTTCCACGTATATGGCCGGAGGGCAGGCCGAACCTGCGGGGCGAGACGCCCTACTGGAACAATGTGACGGTCAAGACCATTTTGCGAAACGGAGTCTATCTTTTTCATAAAATGTTCTTTATGCGCGCTATCTATATGTCACGGTAATTGTTCTTGAAAAGTTAAACGGCAGCAATAAAAGCAGTGGGAATTGGGCATAAGCTCAGTTCCCGCTGCTTTTATACAATTGACTGTCAGCGCCAATGATAAAATGAAAGAAAACGCCGAGGAAAAAATGTAGTTTTGTGGTGGAGGTGAAGGGAAAAAGATAGACTCCCAATCAGGGCGAAAAAGAGCCCAGAAAGGGAGTCAGGAAATGAAAGGAGCACAGTGGATGGAAATCCGAAGC
>JAAWHL010000069.1 GCA_022795855.1 Lawsonibacter sp. | reverse complement strand
TACCTTGATATTAGGGCGTTTTTCGGATTTTCCCGCCTTTTTTCATAAACAAACCCCCACCTGGTCCCATTTCTCAACTATTCTGAAAACTCACACCCAGCTCCAAGATGGAGTTCCAGATGACCCAGGCCGCGGCGCTTCAGGTGGAGCAGGACCTGGCGGAGGGGAAATCCATGCTGGGCTTTGGCACACGGCCCGGAGCGGAGGGGCTGGGGGCGTTTGAGCTGGGGGAACACCCCCTGGTCATCATCGCGCCCCGGGACTGGGGGCTGGGGCGCGGAGAGGCGGTGTCGGTAAAGGCGCTGGACGGGAAGCCCTTTGTGGCCTACAGCAAAAACTGCACCATCCGCAGCGACACCGACAGTTTCCTGGCCGCCTATGGGGTGCGGCCCAGCATCGTCACGGAGGTCCGCTTTGACAATCTGATTATCGGCATGGTGGCCAACAGCCTGGGGTGCGCCATCATTCCGGTGCCCAGCGGCACGCTGTCCAGACGGATTGACGTGGTTCCCATTGCAGAACCCCAGCCGCCCCGGACCATCTGCCTGCTGTGGAACGAGGGAATCCCCCTTTCCCCCGCCGGGGAGCGGTTCCGGGACTATGTGCGGGAAAATCCCCTGAAGCCCCTGGATTTTATCAAGGAAATGCAATGAAGGACCTGCCGCGTCTTCCGATGCGCGGCAGGTCCTTTTTGCGGTCAGCACTCGCTTTTCAGCTGGGAAAGGGAGACGCGCCGGCCCTCCTCGGCGGAGACATAGGCGGCGTAGAGCACCTCGCCCACCTGGCGGGCCAGCCGGAAATCGGAGAGGGGCGGACGGTTCTCCAGGGCGCACTCCAGAAAGTCCTGGAGCTGGCTGACATAGCCCCGCGTAATGCTCTCGGAGACAAAGGGGCGGTTCCAACCGGTTTTTTCCTCCAGCTTTTCGCTCATGTAGACGTCTTCCAGGCCGATTTGGTCGGGGAAGTAGGTCTCCAGGCTGTCGCTGGGGGTAATGCGGCACATCAGGGTGGAGTCGTTGGTATAGACCTCCACATAGTTGCGGACGCCGCCCAGCACGTTGTCGTTGGCAAAGACGGTCGCCTTGGTGCCGTCGGAGAAGGTGAGGGTAGCGGTGCCGAAGTCCTCCACGTCCTGGGGCCGGGCCCGGAGATAGGACTTCTTCTCCACGGCCAGACGGGGGCTGACCATGCCGGTGTCGGCCACCACGCTGTCCACGGTGATGGAAATACCCTTGGCGGCGGCCTCCACGCTCTTCAGGTACAGGATCCCGCCCAGGGGGTGGCAGCCGATGCGCAGCAGGGTGCCGCCGCCGATGTTGCGCCACAGCCCGGCGCCGGCGGTGGGGAGCCCTGGACGGTCTCCTCGCCCCGCATATAGGTGATGGTGCTGCCCTTGGCCCGCAGGAATTCCGCCGCCCGCTGGACACAGGGGGTGTACACATAGTTCTCCGCGTACATGAACTGCCGGCCGCTGGAGCGAACCGCCTCCTCCAGCTGCTCCATGTCGGCGTGGACCTTTTGGAACATGCTCCGCTTGGGGACGGTGAGCCCAATCAGCTCATCGCTGCCGGGCTGGCCGAAGTAGCCGGTCAGGGGCTTTTCGCATACGACATGCTTGCCGGCGCGGAGGGCCTCAAGGACCATGCCGGCGTGGAGGCTGGGGGGAGTACACAGGATGACCACGTCCACCTCCGGGTCCTGGAGGACCCGGTGATAGTCGGTGGCCCAGGTCTCGTAGCCGTACTCCGCGGCCAGGGTGCGGGCGGCGTCCTCCCGCAGGTCGCTGCAGGCCCGCAGGCGGATGTCCATTCCGCCCACCAGGCGGAAGGCGTTTCCGTGGAGCCGGGCGGCGAAGCCGCCGCCGATCATGCCCACTGATACTTGTCTCATGTTGGGACCTCCGTTTTCACCGTAATTCAGGCGCCCTTTTTCTTGGCGCGCCAGTTCTTGTAGCCGCTGCTGGAGGTGACCGCCATCACCAGGATAAAGGCCAGCAGCACCAGAGATACCGGGTTGGTGACGATGTTGGCAATCAGGCGCAGGGGGCTGTTGGCGGTCATCAGGGCGGCCCGGCGGAAGTTGAGCTCCAGCAGGTCGGAGAGGATGATGCCCAGAATGGCGGGCCCCACGGGGATTTTATACAGCTTCATCAGGTAGCCCAGAATGCCGAAGGCTACCATCCAGTACACGTCCATGATGGAATTGTTGATGGAGAAGGCGCCCACCACGGAGAGAATAATGATGATGGGCATCAAAATCTCCTTGGGGACCTCCACAATCTTGGAGAAGGCCTTGATCCCGGTAAAGCCGAAAATCAGCAGGAAGATGTTGCCCACGAACATGGCGCCGATGATATAGTAAAATACGTCGGGGCTGTTGGTCATCAGCAGGGGGCCGGGGTTCAGGCCGTGGATATACATCGCGCCCAGCATGATGGCGGTGACCGCGTCGCCGGGGATGCCCAGGGACAGCATGGGGATGCAGGCCCCGCCGATGGCGGCGTTGTTGGCGCTCTCCGGGGCGACCAGGCCCTCCAGGGCGCCCTCGCCGAAGGGGGTCTCGGGGTTTTTCACGGTGCGCTTGGCCTGGTCGTAGGCCAGCAGGGCGGCGATGTCGCCGCCGGTGCCGGGCAGAGCGCCCACTACCGCGCCGATGATGGAGCTCTTCAGGGTCAGGGGGACAAAACGGACGGTGTTTTTCCAGCTGGGGATAATCTTGTCCACCTTCTGCTTGACCGGCTTGGTGGACAGGTCCCGCAGCTGCATCAGGGCCTCGGACATGCCGAACAGGCCGATCATCACCACCACATAGCTGACGCCCAGCATCATATAGGTGCGGAACATGGAGCCGCTGGGGCCCAGGACGAAGCGGTTGTGCCCGGTCTGGCTGTCCAGCCCCACAAAGCCCACAAACAGGCCGATGGCGGCGGAGAGCACGCCCCGGGCGGCGCTCTCATTGCCCAGGCTGCCCACCAGCAGCAGGCCCATGACGGCCAGGAGGAAATAGTCCCGGGGGGCGAAGCTCATGGCGAACTTGGACAGGTAGGGCGCGCCGAAGCACAGGGTCAGGGTGCCGATGAAGCCGCCCAGCACGGACTGGATGACTGTCACGCCGATGGCCTGGCCGGCCAGGCCCTTTTTGGCCAGGGGGTAGCCCTCCAGGGCGGTGGCCACGGCGGCGGGCGCGCCGGGGATGTTCAGCAGGATGGCGGAGCGGGAGCCGCCGTAGACGCCGCCGATATAGATGCCCACCATGGCGGCCATGGCGGGGAGCATATCCCAGGAGTAGGTGAAGGAGATCAGCAGCGAGGCCGCCATGGTGACCGACAGGCCGGGCACCGCGCCGATATAGATGCCCAGAAAGACGCCGGCTGCCAGATAGAGCAGCAGCAGCGGGTTGGTAACGGCTTGGGCCGCGTAGCCGAATGCTTCCATAAATCCCATAAATTCCCCTCCTTATCAGGGCAGCTGTACCTGGAAGATATACTGGAACACAATGAGGATGCACACCATTGTAATTCCGGAAATCACCAGCATACGGATTTTTTTCTCACTGTTCAGGGTGATCATGGAGATGGCCAGGAAGGCGAAGGTGGAGACGGCAAAGCCCGCGAAGCTGAGCAGCACCACATAGACCAGACAGTAGACCACCACCAGGCCGACCTTGCCCGGGAACAGGAACAGGAACAGTTCCTTGGCCTTGGCGGCAAGGGGGAGCTTGTCCTCGAAGGCTCTCTCGCAGCCGCGCATCTCCGCCAGAATGACTGCGGTCATCAGCAGCATAATCAGGGAGCACAGCGTGGGGACGGTGCCCTCTCCGGACAGGATGGGGGCGGTGAGGAACATTTTCAGGGACGCAATCAGGCAGACCAGGGAAAAAACGCCCAGGGCGATGACGAAGCCGCGCTCGCCCTTTTCCAGCTTTCTTTTTTTCATGCCTCTCCTCCTCTTTCAAACGTGTGTCCGGCCCGGAGCCGGGGCGGACGGCGAAAAAAATACGGGGCGGGTGGCGGAACCGCCTTGCGGCGGTCCCACGCCCGCCCCGCTTGGACGACCGGGAACCGGTTCCTTCAATCAGCGGGTGATGCCCACGGAGGCGGGGTCAATGGCGGCCACGCCGGAGTCGTAGAGCATATAGCTGGTGGTGGCGCGGTATTTGGCCAGATACTCCACCGCCTCGTCGCCGGTCATGTTCATGATGAAGCAGCCCTTGGAGGAGATGGTGTCCTTGAAGCTCTGGTCCTCGCAGGCCTTGCTGAAGGCGGCGGTCAGGGTGTCGATAATGGCCTGGTCGGTGCCGTTCTTCACAAACACGCCGTAGAAGGGCCCCCAGGGCAGCACGTCGTTGTACTCGCTGTAGGCCTCGGTGATGGCGGGCACGTCGTCAAAGCCCTCCAGCCGCTCGTTGTGGAACATGGCCAGGATGCGCAGGTCGCCCGACTGGTAGAAGCTGGCGATAGAGCCCAGAGTGGAGATGCCGAAGTCGGCGTTGCCGCCCATGACGTTGGTGGCGCACTCGTTCTCGCCGTCGAAGGGCACCATGGTGGCGTCCACGCCGCTGATGCTCTTCATCATGGTGAAGACGGTCTCGGGCAGGCCGCCGGCGCCGGTGGAGGCCATGATGCGCTGGCCGGGATTGGCCTTCAGGTCCTCAATCAGGTCCTGGATGGTCTGATACTTGGAGTCCTTGGCCACGAAGATGCCGCCGAAGCTGTTGCACAGCAGGTTGATGGGGTAGAAATCCTCATAGTCCAGCTCGCTGGTGCCCATGACCTTGGCGATTTGGGGGTTCTCGGCGCCGAAGAGCAGCTCGTAGCCGTCAGCCGCCTGGGCGTTGACATAGGCGGTGGACACGCCGCCGCCGGAGCCGGCGCGGTTGGTGAACACGATGGTCTGGCCCAGCTCCTCCTGAGCCAGCAGGCCGGCGGCCCGGGAGACGATGTCGCACACGCCTCCGGCGCTCCACATGATGGAACCCTGGATGTTCTTGGTGGGGTAGTCGGTTCCGGTGGGCGCGGGAGCGGCGGGGGTGCTGGCGGCGGGGGTGCTGGCAGCGGGGGTGGACGCCGCGGGGGTTCCGGGGGCGGACGAGGGGGAGCCGCAGGCGGCCAGAGAGACAGCCATGGCGGCGGCAAGGATGCCGGCAAGAATCTTTTTCATAGAAAATGCTCCTCTCCAAAAAATAGGGGTTTGCTGAGGCCCGGAAGGGCCGGGCACTTTTGCAGTTTACTTCACTGCATGGCAGCTATTATATCACAGCTGTCCCATGGAAGCAAATAACAGATTTTCATCTTCCCCATAAATATCATTTATGGAAACGGCCTGCCGGACAGGGGGCTGTCAGGCAGGCCGGGGGTCAGTACAGCGACTGGAGATTCAGCTGGAACACGGAGATGGGCCGGCCGGCGGAGCCGGACTTCTCGGTGGCCACGATTCTGGCCGCGCCCACCTCCGTCAGACGGGTGAGGATGCGGTTGGCGGTGCGGGCGGAGGTGTTCAGGTAGCGGGACAGGTCGTTGCGGGTCAGGCGGAACTCGGCCCGCTCCCCATAGAGGGAGAGCATCCGCTGGGCGGTGGACAGGGAGACGCCGATTTTCTTGGCCAGCACGCGGGCGTCCTGGCCGGGCTCCAGCTCGCAGGTGCGGCACTCCGGCTGGCCCAGGGGGCCGATCAGCCGGTTCTCCTGGGTGATGAGGAAGGGCGCGAGGGAGGGGCTGTTCCGGGACTCCTTCAGGGCGCTGGAGGCGTTCTGCTGGGCCTGGAGAATGTCCGCGCCCACCCCCCAGCCGGTGTAGAAGGGGACGCCGCAGTGGGTGCGGATGTAGTCGCTGAGGGCGCAGCAGGTGTAGGACTGGGTGAGCTGCAGCAGGGAGGCGTTTGGGGTGAGCAGCTCGAACCGGTCGGTGGTCTGGAGGATGATGAGCTTGCCGCCGTTCTCCTTGTTGAACTGATAAATCCAGGTGTGCAGCTGGCTCAGGGCATCCAGAGCCATCCCCTGGGCGGGCTGAAGGAAGCCCACCGCGGACAGGGAATCCTGCACCCGCCGGGACTGAATCAGCTTGGCCAGCTTCTCCACCGTCTCCCAGACGGAGGAGGGAGAGGGGAACAGCAGAGCGTGGGGGACCCCCTCCCGGGTCAGGCGGTCGGATAGGTTGGTCATGCGGGTGATGATGAAGTCCACCTGACGGGAGCGGTAGGCCTGGAGATAGGCGTCCAGGGCCTGCTCGTAGTAGTCGTCCGCCGTGAGGTCAGGCCAGAAGCCGATGGACTGGGGCCGGGCGTCTGGACTGCCGAAAATATAGGACCAGGGGATGTCCAGAATGGGGGTGTCCAGCCAGACGCGGCGGATGTCCAGCCCCCGGTTGCGGTAGGTCACGCTGAGCAGGACCCGGTAGTAGTCCCGGTGGTCCAGCTCGAAATAGGTGCTGGGGGTCTGGGGGATGCCGCACCGGGCGCAGATATACTGGTAAGGGTAGTAGCCGCTGAAGACGATGCCCTGAAACTCCCCGGCGTGGGCCTGGTACAGGTCCAGCAGCTCCCGCAGGGAGGCGTAGGGGTAAAAGGTGAACTGGTGGGGGAAATTGGGCTGCTCCTGGAGGGCCTCACGGATGTAGTCGCAGGAGGGCCTTGCGGCGAAAATCCCGATGGAAAGGCGCATGGTTTCAACTCCTTAGGGGGGGCGGCCGCCTGTACGCCCCGGTGCGGCGGCCGGGACTGCCGGCGGGGGAGAGATTCCGGACATGGCCGCGTATTTTGTAGTGAGTATACCATAAACTGCGCAAATTCACAAACAATTATTTCGAGAAATAAGAGAAGTAAGAAAGAAAAAAGAGAAATTCACAAATTGTTCATTTCTAACAAAACTGTGGAAACGGCCCTATTCAAAATGACGTTCTTTGTGAAAAAAAGAAAAAAGTTGTTGCGGAAAGCGTCGAATTCTGCTACAATGGCTTCGGAATAAAGCGTGACCTAAATATCTCTAATTGGAGTGCGGCGGGCCGCGCCTACGGAGGGAGAGGAGAGCAGGCGCATCAGCTTAGGCAGGAGGCGCGGCGCGGGCGTGCCGCGGCGAAACCGGGGAAACCGTATTTTCCCCCGAAATCAGGGAAGAAAGCGAGGAAATGAAGAAGGAAATGAAAAAAAAGGAAGTTTTTGAATTTCTGTCCGGGCAGGCAGACTTTCTCAGCGCCGCCAGCGACGCCGTGTGGGACAACCCGGAGACCTGCTTTCAGGAGGCCAAAAGCTCCGAGATTCTGTGCAGGGCGCTGGAAGAGGCGGGCTTTGCCGTGGAGCGGGACGTGGCGGGAATCAAGACCGCCTTCACCGGCACCTTCGGCCACGGCCATCCGGTCATCGGCTTTCTGGGCGAGTTTGACGCCCTGTCCGGGCTGAGCCAGGAGTCCGGCTGCGCGGAGAAGAGCCCCCTGGTGCCCGGCGGCAACGGCCACGGCTGCGGCCACAACCTGCTGGGCGTGGGCGCTTTGGCCGGGGCCATGGGCATGAAAAAATACCTGGAGGAGACCGGGAAGGAGGGCACGGTCATCTACTTCGGCACCCCCGCCGAGGAGGGCGGATCGGGCAAGACCTTCATGGCCCGGGAGGGCTGCTTTGACGGCCTGGACTGCGCCCTGTCCTGGCATCCGGGCAACTTTAACGGCGCCTCCTCCGGCAGCACTCTGGCAAACTGCCAGGTTTACTACCGGTACAAGGGGGTCAGCTCCCACGCCGCCCTGACCCCCCACCTGGGCCGCAGCGCCCTGGATGCGGTGGAGCTGCTGAACGTGGGCGTGCAGTTCCTGCGGGAGCACATCGTCCCCGAGGCCAGAATCCATTACGCCATCACCGACACCGGCGGCTTCGCCCCCAACGTGGTCCAGCCCAAGGCGGAGGTGCTCTACCTGATGCGGGCCCCCACCAACGTGGTGCTGGACGATATCTACCAGCGGGTTACCCGCATTGCCCAGGGCGCGGCCATGATGACCGACACCGAGGTGGAGGTGGACTTTGTCAAGGCCTGCTCCAACACCGTGCCCAACGACGTACTGGGCCAGCTGCTCACCGACAACCTAATGGAGGCGGAGAAGCCCACCTACTCCGACAGCGAGGTGGAGTTCATCAGAAAGATTGCCGCCACCACGCCCGACGGCGAGAAGGCCGGCCTGCGCAGAAGAATTACGGAGATTCCGGACCACCGGATTACCCCCGAGGAGCGGGCCCGGCTGCTGGCCCGCCTGGACGAGCCCATCCACGATTTTGTGATGCCCTTCGTGCCCAGCAACGCCGTCTCCCCGGTGTCGGTGGACGCGGGCGACGTCAGCTGGATTACCCCCACCGCCATGTGCGGGACCGCCACCTGGGCGGCCGGTACGCCGGCCCACTCCTGGCAGGCGGTGGCCGTGGGCAAGAGCGAGCTGGCCCACAAGAACATGCTTCTGGCGGGGCAGGTCCTGGCCGGAGCGGCCATCGACCTGATTGAAAAGCCGGAGCTGCTGGCCGAGGCCAAGGCGGAGCTGGAGCGCCGGCTGAACGGCGTGACCTATCAGTGTCCCATTCCCAAGGGCGTGCAGCCCAGAGTGATCTCCAAATAAAAGTCAGCAGAAAAGCCGGCGGGGCTAGCCCCGCCATCTGTCCCCTGGGGACAGATGATTGACTCTGCGGACACAACAGAAAAAAGGAGAGAAAGAAGTTATGGAAACCCAGCAGATTATATGTTTGGCGGTATTCTTTATCACCATAGGCTTCTACCTGATTAACAAATTCCCTCTGGCGCTGGTTTCGATGTGCTCCTTCTTCGTCATGATGATTACCGGGTGCATCACTCCCGCCGACGCCCTGTCCTGCTTCTCCAACAGCTCGGCCATCATCATGGCCTCCATGTTCATCGTGGCCACCGGCTTGAACCGCACCCAGATGGTCAACAAGGTCACGGACCTGGTGTATAAGGTATCCGGCGGATCCTTCACCAAGGGCATGATTGGCTACTGCACCGCCACCGTGCTCATTGCCCAGGTGGCCCCCAGCGCCATCCTGATTTTCACCATCAGCTATCCCCTGGTGTCCGGCTTCTGCCGCAAGATGGGCGTCAGCCCCGCCAAGGGCCTGTTCTCCATCGGCCTGATTTCCATCACCGCCGTCACCGCCCTGCCCATCGGCTCGGGCGCCACCGGCTACATTGCCAACAATGAGCTGTTTGCCACCTATGGCCTGAACTACACCTCCAACATGTTCGACGCCATGTTCGTCCGTCTGCCCCCCATCATCGTGGCGTGGATCTGCGGCGTGTTCGTCTGCCCCCGGCTGTGCCCCGACAACGGCCCGCTGTATACCGAGGTAGAGAAGAAGACCATGAAGGAGCAGAAGCCCCTGGACCCTGTGCGCGAGGTTCTGGGCTACGGCATCTTCCTGGGCGTGGTGGTCGGCATCTTTGCCGCCTCCTACCTGAACATCCCCGTGTGGTGGGTCTGCTTTGCCGGCGCTCTGCTCACCATCCTCACCGGCGTGCTCACCGAGAGGGAAGCGATGCAGGGACTGTCTCTGCCCCCCATCCTGCTGTATGTGGGCTCCCTGGGGATCGGCAAGGCCCTGGTCAACACCGGCACCGGCGACCTGATTGCCGGCTTTATCCAGAGCGTGCTGGGCGAGAACCCCTCCCCCATCTTTGTGTACGCCCTGTTCTGGCTGGTCGGCCTGATCATGACCCAGTTCATGTCCAACCTGGCCCTGTACTCCGCGCTTCAGCCTGTGGTGCTGCTCACCTGCGCCTCCCTGGGCTGGAACCCCATCGGCCTGTTCAACATGATTTTCGCCGCCTGCTGGGTGTCCTACATGACTCCTCTGTCCACCGTGGCCGTGCCCCTGATGATGGAGGTGGGCGGCTACACCCAGAAGGACCTGCTGAAAATCGGCTGGATTCCCGCGGTTTTGATGACCCTGGTGGAGATACCTTACCTGGCGCTGGTCTATCCGCCTATCTGAGTCCGGGCTGTACCGGAAACCGCTCTGTCCGCAGGGCGGAACCATCCATAAGGGGCAAGGGGATTTTCCCCTTGCCCCTGCAAATGTAAAGGAAGTAGATTTCGTGACGCAGAAAAAGTTCTCTTACGGCTGGGTGATTGTGGCCTACGGCGTATTGGTCATGTGCACGCTTCACTACCTGTGCTTTAACAGCTTTGCGCTTTTTATGGTGCCCATTACCGAGGATTTGCAGATAAGCCGGGCGACGCTCGCCCTGGTGACTACCATTTCCTCCCTGGTGGGCATGGTGATGGCCCCCATCGCGGGGCGGATTCTGAGCAGAAGAAGCGTGAAGAGGCTGATGTTCGCGGGCATTCTGGTGGCCGGGCTGAGCATTGCGGCCCAGTCCAGGGTCACCTCCGTGGTTCAGCTGTACGTTCTGGCCGCCGTCCGGGACACGGCCTCGGAGTTCTGCCTGGCCATGCCCTTCTCCATGCTGATGACCCGGTGGTTTGACAAGCAGCGTTCCTTTGCCACCAGCCTGATTTTCGTGGGCATCAGCCTGGGGGGCACATTCTTTTCCAACCCGCTGACCGCCCTGATTGCTGCCCGGGGCTGGCGCTTCAGCTATGCCGTCTGCGGCCTTTTCGTCGCGCTGCTGGTGGCCCCCATCTGTCTGTTCGTCATCCGGGACCACCCGGAGGGGGCGCAGGAGGAGGTCCCGGAGCCCCAGGCCGGACCGGAGGACCGGCCGTCTGAAAGCATCTACAAAAACCCCAATTTCTGGCTCTATATTGTGGGGATGTGCGCAAACGCCTTCTCCTTTGGAATTATGTACCATATGTCGGCCTTTATCCAGTCGGCGGGCTATGCCGCCGCCGTCGCCGCGTCCATGATTTCCCTGTACAACATGGTCTGCATCTTCGGGAAGATGGGCGTAGGCTGGATTTTTGACCGCCTGGGGCTGAGGCCCGGCATCCTCTTTGTCTCGGTGGGGACCATCAGCAGCTTTGTGCTGATGCTGGTGCTGCTGGGTGCGCCCAGCATGGCGCTGCTGGTGCTGGCCGCAGCGGCCTTCGGCATCGGGAACGTCTCCCAGAGCATGTTTTCCCCCGCGCTCATCAGCAATATTTTCGGCGTGAAGCGCTACAGCGAGGTTTACGGTATCTCCGCGTCCTTTACCATGCTGGTCAGCGCCTTCAGCAACCCGGTGATCTCGGGGCTGTACGACGCCACGGGCAGCTACCGCCTGTCCTGGACCCTCTGCCTGTGTACCGCCGCCGCCGGTGCGGTATGCCTGCTTTGGGTCAGCCGGAGAGCCAAGAAGCAGGCGTAGCCCGCCGCGCTCGGCTGGCATACCGGCAAAAAATCCGGGCGCTGTACGCGCCCGGATTTTTTTACCTCGCCCTTCTGGGGGGCCATTTGTAGCGGCACAGCTGCTCCCGGCAGGCGGCGCACTGAAGATTGCGGTTGGAGCCGAACCAGAAGCGCTCCGGATAACGGTGGAAGCGGACCTCCCAGACGGCCAGGACCGCCAGACCGGTTCCGAACAGCGTCCAGGAATACCAGTGGGGGACGCACATCAGCGGTGCGGCCATCATCCAGGAGCCCCAGGCAAAGATACGGCAGTTGACACAGCAGCGGTTGTGCATCAGAAAGAACTGGAAGGGGCAGAAGAACAGCACGCATACCAAGTCGCACAGATAGGCCAGGGCGCACAGCAGCACCAGGGCGGGGGCGGTCAAAACGCCCCGGCGGTACAAAAGCCCAAAGCACAGGTTGACGGCCAGCCAGACCGCCGCCACCCGGAGCGCGCCCCGGTTCTGTTCCCGCACCGCCCGGGCCAGCTGCTCCGGGTCGCAGTCCGGGACGGGGTCAAAGCGGCCCGGGTACTGCTTCAGGCACCCGGTGGTCAGCCCGCTGTTGGCGTTCAGCTGTACCAGCATAGAGGCCAGCACCGCCGGCCACAGCACAATCAGCGGCCAGGACAGCCCGCCCGGGGCGGTGAAGTCCAGCCGGCCGGGGCAGACAAAATACACCCCGGCGATCAGCAGAAAGACCGCCAGCCGGAAGAGAAAATCCAGAAGATAGCGCCGTGTGACCTTGGACAGGGGAGACATGCAACCGCCTCTCTTTCGATAGGGTCCAGGCTCAAATTTCCCGCCGGCCCTCCAGGGCCCGCATCAGGGTGGCGTCGTCGGCGTATTCCAGGTGGCTGCCCACGGGGATGCCGTAGGCCAGGCGGGTGATTTTGGGCCCCAGGGGTTTGAGCAGGCGGGAGAGGTACATGGCGGTGGCCTCCCCCTCGGTGTCCGGGTTGGTGGCCATGATGACCTCCTGAATGCCGCCCGCCCCCACCCGCTCCACCAGCTCCCGGATGTGGAGGTCGTCCGGGCCCACGTGGTTCATGGGCGAAATGACCCCGTGGAGCACGTGGTAAAGCCCCTGGTACTCCCGGCTGCGCTCCAGGGCGGCCACGTCCCGGGGGTCGGCCACCACGCAGACGACGCTGCCGTCCCGGCGGGGGCTGGCGCACAGGGCGCAGGGGCCGTCTCCCTCGGTCAGATTCTGGCAGACGGGACAGCAGTGGATGGACTGCTTGGCGTCCAAAATGGCCTGGGCGAACTGCTCCGCCTCCTCCTGAGGCAGGGAGACCACGTGAAAGGCCAGCCGCTGGGCCGACTTGACGCCCACCCCGGGCAGGCGGGCGAACTGCTCCACCAGCCGCTCCATGGCGGGGGAAAAATATTCCATAGGAAAAAACCCTCCCAAACGGAAAGCAAAACGCAGTTTTGCGATAAAAGTTTCCTTGCCCACTCGTTTCCCAAAGAAAAAGGATGGACGGCCGCAATTACCCCCTCAGCGCCCGGATGGCCCCGGGGATGTCCTCCGCGCCGTAGATGGCCGAGCCGGCCACCAGCACGTTGGCGCCCGCCGCCGTCACGGCGGGGGCGGTCTTGGGGGAGATCCCGCCGTCCACCTCCAGCTCGCAGGCGGGGTTGTACTTCTCGATCATGGCCCGCACCTGGCGGACGGTCTCCAGCTGGGATTCCAGGAAGGCCTGGCCACCGAAACCGGGCTCCACGGTCATCACCAGCACCAGGTCCAGCTGCTCGATATAGGGCAGAATGGCGCTGGCAGAGGTGATAGGCCGCAGGGCCACCGCCTTTTTCACGCCGCACCGGCCCATCTCCGCCAGAGCCTGGGCGATGCGGGAGGGGTGGTCGGCCTCCAGGTGGATGGACAGCAGGTCGGCGCCGGCCCCGGCAAAGTCCTCGATGTACCGCAGGGGCTTGTCGATCATCAGGTGGACGTCCAGGAACATGCCGGTACACCTGCGGATGGACTGCACCACCGGCACGCCGATGGTGATGTTGGGCACGAAACAGCCGTCCATCACGTCCACGTGGAGGTAGTCTGCGGAAGAAACCTTTTGAATATCCCGCTCCAGATTGACAAAATCGGCGGAGAGGATGGAGGGTGCAACCTTAATCATGGCGTTTTCCTCACTTTCGCGTAAACATGTTCGGGAGGGGGCCGGGGACAGGACAGCCCCGGGGCGCATAGGATACCACAGCGGAAGGGAGCTGCCCGCAGGCCGGGGCGCGGAAGAACCCGGCCGACACTCCCACGGCTGCCCGGAGGCGCGCCCGGCCTGTCCGCTTTTTCAGATAGCCGTCCGCCGCAGCTGCGGCGG
>JAAWHL010000004.1 GCA_022795855.1 Lawsonibacter sp. | reverse complement strand
GGCCGGAGCGCAGGGAAGAGCCCAAGGAGGGGCCGGAGGCCCCGGATGGGTCTTCCCGGAGGCGGAGGACTTAGAGCCGCGCGGCGAACAGGCAAAGCGTGACAGCAGAAGAAGCGCAGCGCCGTCGTGAGCAGCGGGCTAAGGCCGAAGCGCAGGGAAGAGCCTAAGGAGGGGCCGGAGGCCCCGGATGGGTCTTCCCGGAGGCGAAGGACTTAGAGCCGCGCGGTGAACAGGCAAAGCGCGACAGCGAAAAATACGAAAGAATTGGAGTGAGCGCAATGGCCAGCCGCCGGCGCAGTCAAATATCGGCCTACCGAACCTACGGCAGTGTAGCATACGCACCTGCGTATACGGAAAATACGGTGCGCAGTCCCGGCCGGGAGGAGGTCGTGCGGCCCCGGCCGCGGGTCCGTCCCAAGGAGCGGCCTCTCACCCGGACGCAGGTCCGGGTGCGGGAGGCGGGCCGGGTGTCTCTGTTCGCGGTAGTCGGCTTTCTGCTGGTGGGCGCGTTTGCCGCCCTGCTGCTGCTCAGCCACACCCAGTATACGGTGCTGGCCGACGAGGTGGTGTCTCTGCGCCAGGAGCTGGACGGCCTGCTGACGGAAAACGCGGCCCTGGTGGCCAAATACGAGCAGGTGTTTGATTTGGAACGCATCCAGCAGGCGGTGGGGAGCAGCATGGTGCGGCCCACGGCCAGTCAGATTGAGTACATCGACCTGTCCGAGCCGGACAGCGTAGAGCTGTTTGCCGGCGCGGGCGGCGGGATTCTGGACGGGCTGAGAGGAATTGGAGCGGTAATTTCCGATGTGATTGAATATTTCCGATGAACCGGCGCATATAGTCTGGGTGTGAACCTGGCCCCTTGCCTGACGCCGGAGGAGAGAGCACCTGCGGCGCTGCAAAACGAAAGAGAGCATGAGGCGCAAGGAAAGAGATGCTTTTCTTGCGCTTCTGTCTGCAAAGCGGGAAGGGGACAAAAGGAGGCGCGGGATGCGGGAAAACATCAGGGATTTCGGCGGCCGGCAGGAGAAGCGCCAGCGGGAGACGGGCTCAAAGCGTCTGGTGTTCCGCCGGACGGTGCTCTTGATGCTGGTGTTTGGCGTGGTGCTGTTTGTGCCTCTGCTCCGCCAGATATGGAACATCGCGGTGGTGAATCACGAGTACTATCAGCGGCTGGCGGTGGAACAGCAGACGCGGGACGTTCCCGTGTCGGCCAGCCGGGGGAATATTTACGATGCCAAGGGCAACGTGCTGGCCATGTCGGCCACGGTGTACAACGTGATTCTCTCCCCCCGGGACCTGGTGAACAGCATCAGCGAGTCGAAGTTCAAAAACGAGGACGGAACCACCGACCAGGGGGCCTACAGCGCGGCCATCCAGGCCAGGCGGGACCTGATTACCGACAAGGTATGCCAGGTGCTGGGGCTGGACCGTGAGAAGGTGGCCGAGCGCATGACCCGGACCAACAGCCAGTATGAGGTACTGAAAACCAACGTGGAGGGGGAGCAGGCCGACCAGCTTCAGGCCTTTATCGCGGAAAACAAGCTGGGCTACTCCCTGTATCTGACCCCGGCCACCAAGCGCTACTACCCCTACTCCAGTCTGGCGGCCCAGGTGCTGGGCTTCTGCAACAGCGAGGGCGGGGCCTACGGCCTGGAGGCCTGGTTCAACGACACTCTGGAGGGCACTGCCGGAAGGGTGATTACCAGTCAGACCGCCCACAGCACGGAGATTTACAACAGCTACTCGGAGTATATCGACGCGGTAAACGGCTACAATTTGAATCTGACCATCGACGCCACCATCCAGGCCTATGCCGAGCGGACCCTGGAGGAGGGCATCAAGGATTACGATGTGCTGGCCGGCGGCTGGTGTATCGTCATGAACCCCAAAACGGGGGCGATTCTGGCGGCGGCCAGTTCCCCGGAGTACGACCCCAACGATTACAGTACCATCCGGGACGAAAAGCTCCTGGCCCGGCTGGAGGAGCTGAAGAACAGCCCGGAGACCACCGAGGAGCAGTATGCCGCGGCGGTGGCCGCCGCCCGGAACAAGCAGTGGCGCAGCCAGGCCTGGAACGACACCTACGAGCCGGGATCCACCTTCAAGGCGCTGGTCCTGGCCGCCGCGCTGGAGGAGGGGCTGGTGTCCGACAGCGACAGCTTTTTCTGCTCCGGCGGCGCCCGGGTGGCCGGCTGGAACAAGGTCATCAACTGCTCCAAGCTGACCGGGCACGGGGCCCAGACCCTTCAGATGGCGGTGCAGCACTCCTGCAACCCGGCCTTTATGGAAATCGGCGCCCGTCTGGGCACGGAAAAGTTTTATGAGTATTTCAACGCCTTCGGCCTGAACGAACCCACCGGCGTGGAGCTGCCCGGCGAGGCGGGCAGCCAGATTTGGCCCCAGATGTCCAACGTGGACCTGGCGGTGGCCTCCTTCGGCCAGCGCTTCAACGTGACCCCCCTCCAGATGATAACCGCCTTCTCTGCGGTCATCAACGGCGGAAACCTGATGGAGCCCTATATTGTGGACTCTGTTACCGCCGAGGACGGGACGGTGGTTCAGAAGACCGAGCCCACCGTGGTGCGGCAGGTCGTCAGCCAGGAGACCAGCGCCCGGGCCACCGCCATTCTGGAGAGCGTGGTGGCCGACCCGGTGGAGGGGACGGGCAAGAAGGCCTACCAGCCCGGCTACCGCATCGGCGGCAAGACGGGAACCTCGGAGACCACCGTGCCCGGCGAGGTGGTGGTGTCCTTCATGGGCTTTGCCCCGGCGGACGACCCGCAGGTCATCGTCCTGCTTGCCTATAATACCCCGGCCCGTTCCGCCCCCGGCAGCAGTACGGGGACCACCGGAACCTATATCAGTGGAGGCAACATGCCCGCCCAAAAGATCGGCCCGCTGATGGCCCAAATTCTGGACTACATCGGCGTGGAGAAGCACTACACCGAGAGCGAATCGGATCTGGCCGACGTGTCCATGCCCAGAGTGACGGGGGTGAGCCTGGCAGAGGCCAAGCAGGCCCTGGACGAGCGGAAGCTGAGCTTCCGCACCGTGGGCGGCGGCGACACGGTCACCGCCCAGGTCCCCAGCGCGGGCACCGCCATCCCGGGCGGCAGCACGGTGATTCTTTACCTGGGAGAGGAACCGGCGGAGACAGTGGTGGTTCCCGACGTCAGCGGACTGAGCTATGAGGGGGCCAAGACCCGGCTGGAGAACGCAGGCCTGTTTATGCGGGCCTCCGGGTCCAGCACCTACTACGGCAACAGCTCCAAGGTGCAGAGCCAGAGCGTGGCCGGCGGAGAGTCGGTGGCCGCGGGCACCATTATCAACGTGGAGTTCGCCACGCCCCAGATAGACGACGGATATCTGTATACCGGATAGTTTAGAAAGAATGAAACCGCACCCGTGAGGGGTGACACTATGAAACTGCGCGGCCTGCTGGCCGGCGTCCCCCTCACGGGGGGGACGGCCGACCTGGATATGGAAATAAATTCCATATCCTACGACAGCCGGACCCTGACCCCGGGCGCGCTGTTTGTGGCGCTGCCGGGAGAGAAGACCGACGGGCACAGACATATCGCCTCCGCGCTGGAAAAGGGCGCGGCCGCCGTGCTGTGCCGGGAAGCGCCGGAGGCGGGCCCATGGCTGTCCACGCCCGACCCCAGAAAAGCCCTGGCCCTGGTGTCCGCCAACTGGTTCGGGCATCCGGGGGAGGGGATGGTCCTGGTCGGCGTGACCGGGACCAACGGCAAGACCACCACCACCTGCCTGATAAAGGCCCTGCTGGAAGGGGCGCTGGGCGCCAGGGTGGGCCTGATTGGCACCAACCAAAACATGGTGGGGGACCTGGAGCTGCCCGCTCACCGCACCACGCCGGAGTCCTACGAGCTGCAGCAGCTGCTGCGGCGGATGGCGGACGGGGGATGTACCCACGTGGTGATGGAGGTATCCTCCCACGCCCTGGTCCAGCACCGGGTGGAGGGGCTGGCCTTTGACGTGGGGCTGTTTACCAACCTGACCCAGGACCACCTGGACTACCATGGGACCATGGAGGCCTACCGGGCGGCCAAGGGGAAGCTGTTTGAGCAGTCGGCGCGGGCGGTGCTGAACCTGGACGACGAGGCGGGACGGCACTACGCCCGGACGGTCTCCTGCCCGGTGCTGACCTACTCGGAGAGCCGGGACGAGGCCGGGCTGACGGCGAAAAACATCCGCCTGAGCGCCGCCCATGTGGAGTTTGAGGCGGTGGCCAGAGGGCAGATTGCCCGGGTCCACCTGCCGATACCCGGAGGCTTTACCATCTACAACGCCCTAGCAGCCCTGGCCTGCGGCCTGTGCCTGAACATCCCCCTGAGGGAGGGGGCCGCCCCGCTGCGGAGCGTCCGGGGGGTGAAGGGGCGGGTGGAGGTGGTGCCGGTGCCTGCCGCCTACACCGTGATGATTGACTACGCCCACACGCCGGACGCGCTGGAGAACATCCTGACCACCGCCCGGGACTTCACTCCGGGCCGGCTGATTTGCCTGTTCGGCTGCGGCGGGGACCGGGACCGGAGCAAGCGCCCCCTGATGGGGGCCGTTGCCGGGGCCCTGGCTGACGTGGCGGTGGTCACCTCCGACAACCCCAGAACGGAGGATCCCCGGGCCATCATCGACGGAATCCTGACCGGGATGGAGGAGAGCACGGCCCGAATTTTCGTTCGGCCTGACCGGAAGGAGGCCATCCGCTTCTGTCTGGACCTGGGCCGGCCGGGGGACGTGATTGTCCTGGCGGGCAAGGGCCACGAGACCTACCAGGAGATCCAAGGGATACGGTATCCCCTGGACGAGCGGGAGGCGGTGGCCGAATATTTCCGGGAGCGGGCGGAGCAGGATTTGGGAAAAAAGACAAGAAACGGTGGAAAACCCCTGGCCGGCGTGATACAATAATCCGCCGGCTCATACCCGAGAGAAAGAAATCCTGGAGGTTTCCGATATGACCTACATTCTCAGCTTCATTGTTGCCTTCGGCGTGGCGGTGATTGCCGGCCAGGTGCTGATTCCGCTGCTGCGCCGGCTGAAGGCCGGGCAGTCCATCCGCGCCGACGGGCCCACCTGGCACATGTCCAAGCAGGGCACCCCCACTATGGGCGGGCTGATGTTCATTCTGGCGATGGGCACGGCGGTGTTTGTGGCGGGTTGGGATTTGACGGCGCAGGGACAGTATAACCATATCGCGGTTTTCCTCTTTGCCCTGGTGTTCGGAGTCATCGGCTTTATTGACGACTTCCAGAAGCTGCGCCACCACGCCAACGAGGGGCTGACCGCTTCGCAGAAGTTCCTGCTTCAGCTGGCGGCCTCCGTGGCCTTTACCGTGATTCTGCGGCAGACAGGGTATCTTACCCCTGATCTTTACATTCCGTTCCTGGATATTGAAATTGTGGGCATCCCGTGGGTGGCTTATATGGTCTTTGCCTCCTTTGTCATGGTGGCTACGGTGAACGCCGTCAACCTGACCGACGGCATCGACGGACTGGCCACCGGAGTGACCATCCCCGTGGCGCTGTTCTACCTGGCGGTGTCCGCCTGGTACGGGCGGGCGGACCTGACCATTGCCAGCGCCGCCCTGGCGGGGGGGCTGTCCGCGTTCCTGGTCTACAATTTTCACCCGGCCAAGGTGTTCATGGGGGACACCGGTTCCCTGTTCCTGGGGGGGGCGGTGTGCGGCATGGCCTTTGCGCTGAACATCCCCCTGGTGATTCCGGTGATTGGGCTGGTGTATGTGCTGGAGGTGCTGTCGGACATCATCCAGGTGGTTTATTTCAAAAAGACCGGCGGAAAGCGCTTTTTCCGGATGGCGCCCCTGCACCATCACCTGGAGATGGGCGGCTGGAGCGAGGTAAAGCTCTTCTGCGTCTTCTCCGGCGGTACCCTGATTTTGTGCGCCCTGGCTTTCCTGGGGGTAATGAACCGCTATCCGATGTAACCAAGAACCGCGCAGCGTGGCAGGAAATGAGCGCGGAACCGCCGCGAGCCGCCGGGCTAAGGCCCGGGTCGGAGCGAACGGCCGGGAGGCGCGGCAGTCTGAAAAGGAGGGACCCCATTGGCCCGCAAGGCAAAACGAGATCTTACCATGGAGGAACAGCTGGCCCGGGGACCGATGGACCTGCCCTTTCTGATGCTGACCATGATGCTGCTGGGCATCGGTCTGCTGATGATGTTTTCCGCCTCCTATGCCACGGCGTACTACCTGGAGGACTCGCCGCTGGGATATATCAGGCGCCAGGCGCTGTTTGCCGGGGCGGGTGTGCTGGCGATGTACTTCGTGTCAAAGGTCAATTACCAGACCCTGCGGTGGCTGGCGATTCCCATGCTGGTGGGCGCGATTGCGCTGCTGGTCCTGGTGCTGCCCTTTGGGTTCGGCCGCAGCACGGTGGGCGCCCAGCGGTGGATGTATATGTTTATTGTGAGCGGTCCCAGCTTTCAGCCCTCGGAGATTGCAAAGGTGGCGGTCATCCTGTTCTTTGCCTCCCGCCTGTCCAAACGGGACACGGAGAAGAAGCGGAAGTGGAGCAAGCGCACCCTGACCGGGCGGACCCTTCAGCGGCTGGACAACGTGGGCTTTCTGGAGCTGGTGCCCTATGGGGCGGTTCTGCTGGTCATCGCGGGGCTGATGCTGCTGGAGCCCCACATGTCGGGCACCATCCTGGTGCTGGCGGGGGGCGCGGCGGTGCTCTTTGCGGCGGGAATCAGCCTGCGCTGGTTCGCCCTGGGGGGCGGCCTGGCGGGGGCGGCCCTGTGGTTTATCATCAACGAAACCGACTATATGACCTCCCGCGTGCAGCTGTGGCGGGATCCCTGGAGCGACCCCCAGAACAAGGGCTTTCAGACCATCCAGTCCCTGATTGCCGTGGGCTCCGGGGCCCTGACCGGCCGCGGGCTGGGCAAGAGTATGCAGAAATTCCTCTATATCCCCGAGCCGGAGAACGACTGCGTGTTCGCCATTGTGGTGGAGGAGCTGGGGTTTATCGGCGGAGCCATTGTGCTGCTCCTCTTCTCCCTGCTGATTCTGCGGGGCTACTGGCTGGCCCTCCACGCCCGGGACAAATTCGGCGCGCTGACCATTGTGGGCATTATCACGCTGCTGGCCGTACAGGTCTTCCTCAACGTCAGCGTGGTGACCAACCTGATTCCCGTCACCGGCATCTCCCTGCCCTTTTTCAGCTACGGAGGCACGGCGCTGATGATTCAGCTGGCGGAGATGGGAGTGGTGCTCAGCATCTCCCGGCAGATTCCGGCGCCGAAAAACGACTGAGCGGCATCCTTCCAAGGGCCGCCGGATGAGAGTGTGTTTTTGCGAGACCGCAGTTTGTGCGATTACAGCTGTTTCCCCCTCCGTCGGGAGGAGAAACGCAAAGCGAGGTGTTTCCGATGAACATTTTGTTTACCTGCGGGGGTACGGCGGGGCACGTGAATCCCGCGGTAGCCCTGGCCCGTATCTTCCAGGAGCGGCATCCCGGCTGCAGGGTTCTGTTTGTGGGGGCGGACGGGGGAATGGAAAACCACCTGGTCCCCAAGGAGGGGTATGAGATTCGCTCTGTGACCATCACCAATTTTCACCGCTCCTTCGCCCCGTCGGACGTGGCCCACAACCTGGGTACGGTGGTGAATATGCACCGGTCAAAAAAGCAGGCCAGGGACATTTTAGACGAGTTTCAGCCCGACCTGGTGGTGGGCACGGGGGGGTACGCCTCCTTCCCGGTGGTCCGGCAGGCGGCCAAGCGGGGCATTCCCACCGCTGTTCACGAGTCCAACGCCGTCCCCGGGCTGACCACCAGGGCGCTGTCCAAGGTGGTGGACTGCGTCATGGTGGGGTTTGAGGAGAGCCGGGCTCACTACCACGACCCGGACAAGGTGGTGGTCACCGGGACGCCGGTGCGGGGGGACTTTTTCCGCTGTACCCGGCAGGAGGCCCGGGCGCAGCTGGGGCTGACGGACGACCGGCCGCTGCTGCTGTCCTACTGGGGCTCCCTGGGGGCGGAGGTGATGAACCGGAAAATGGCCGGGTTCATCGCGCAGGAATGCTACGACGGCACCCCCTTCCACCACATTCACGGCGCGGGCCGGGACTACGGCTGGATGAAGGAGGAGCTGGAACGGCGGGGCCTGAATCTGGAGGGGACCGGCGTGGAGGTGCGGGAGTATATCTACGACATGCCCCTGGTAATGGAGGCCGCCGACGTGGTGCTGTGCCGGGCGGGGGCGTCCACCATCTCGGAGCTGACCGCCATCGCGAAGCCGTCCATTCTGGTGCCCTCGCCCAACGTGACGGCCAACCACCAGGAGAAAAACGCCCGGGTACTGTCGGAGCAGGGGGCGGCGGTGCTGCTGCTGGAGAAAAACTGCGGCGAGCGGGAGCTGTACGCCCAGGCGGAAGACCTGCTGCGCACGCCCCGCCGGAGGGAGGAGATGATTCGGGCCCTCAGCGCCATGGCGGTGCCCGACGCGGGGGAGAAAATCTACCGGACCCTGCGGGCGCTGATGAAGCAGTAATACCTGCCGCAGGAGCGTACCGGATTTCCGCTTTTCTTTTCCAAAAGAAAAAAGAATGCACACCCCCCATCGCACCGATTTGCCTTTTTTCGCATAGGATGGCCCAAATCCAATCGGATGGGAGGCCAATCCATGTGTGTGTACGAGATTACCGGCGGCCGCCCCCTGGCGGGGCAGCTGACGGTTCAGGGGGCGAAAAACAGCGTGCTGCCGATTTTGGCCGCCGCGGTGCTGGCGGATGGGGAGAGCGTGATACACAACTGCCCCAATCTGTCCGACGTGTCGGCCACGCTGGACATCCTGCGGCTTTTGGGCTGCCGGGTGGCCCGGGAGGGGGATACGGTCCGAATCGACGCCTCCACGCTGGGGGACAGCCGCATTCCCGACCAGCTGATGGGGGAGATGCGCTCGTCCGTGGTGTTTCTGGGGGCGCTGCTGGCCCGCTGCGGCGGGGCGGAGCTGTCCTATCCCGGGGGCTGTGAGCTGGGGCCCCGACCCATCGACCTGCATCTGACCGCCCTGCGCGCCCTGGGCGCGGAGGTGCGGGAGGAGGGCGGGCATCTCCTCTGCCGGAGCGGCCGGGGGATGGCGGGGAGGGAGCTGTGCCTGTCCATCCCCAGCGTGGGCGCCACGGAGAACGCCATTCTGGCCGCCTGCGGCTGTCCGGGCCTGACCACCATTGTGGGCGCGGCCCGGGAGCCGGAGATTGAGGACCTGCAGGCCTTCCTGCGCTCCATGGGCGGACAGGTGGAGGGGGCGGGCACCTCAGTTGTCCGGGTTCTGGGAGGAAAACGGCTGCATCCGGCGGAGCATACCGTCATCGGCGACCGGATGGCGGCGGCTACTTACCTGTGCGCGGTGGGGGCCGCGGGGGGCTGCGTATGCCTGAAGGGGGTGGAGAGCGGGTGCCTGACGGCGGTGCTCTCCGTTCTGAAGGAGGCGGGGGCCGACGTGCAGGGGGAGGGAGACACCCTGTCCATCGCCTGCGCCGCCCCGCTGTGCGGCGTGCGGACGGTGCGCACTGCGCCCCACCCGGGATTTCCTACCGACGCCCAGGCCCCGCTGATGGCGGCGATGAGCTGCGGTACGGGAACCACCATGTTTGTGGAGAATATGTTCCTGAACCGCTACCGCCACGTGGGCGAGCTGGCCCGCATGGGGGCCGATATCCAGGTAGACGGACGGGTGGCGGTGGTCACCGGACGGCCCCTCCACGCCGCCCAGGTCCGCGGGACCGACTTGCGGGGCAGCGCCGCGCTGGTGGTGGCCGCTCTGGGCGCCCAGGGGAAAAGCCAGGTGTCCGGAGTACGGCATATCCTGCGGGGCTACCAGAGCCTGGACGGCGATTTGCGCGCCTTGGGGGCGCAGATTGAAAAAAAGGAGCTCCCCGCCGGTACGCACTGAGGAAAAACGCCGGGGACGCCGGTCCGGAAGGGCTCGGCGTCCCGGCGGAAGCGAGAAGACAAGAGGTCTAAAGAATGGCATCATCCAGAAACAGACGAAGAAGACGGCGCAGCCGGGGGCGGTTCAGCTTTTTGTTCAAGCTGCTGACCCTGGCCGCCGCCGCCGCGGCGCTGACCCTGGGCGCAACCGTTTTTTTTCAGCTGGAGCGGGTGGAGGTGGAGGGCAACAGCCGCTACACCGCCCAGGAGATTGAGGCGGCCTCCGGCCTGCGTCCGGGGGACAACCTGTTCCGACTGAACAAAAACCAAATCAACGCGGAAATCCGGCAGGCGCTGCCCTACATTGAAAACCTGTCCATTGTGCGCCGCTGGCCCAGCACGATTTTGATTGTGGTGAAGGAGTGGGAAGCGGTGGCCCGGGTGGAGCCCATGTCCGTCCCGGAGCCCGCCCCGGAGGGGGGCGGGGAGGAGCAGCCGGAGGAGGGGGGCGCCAGGGACAGCCGGACGGCAGAGAGCTGGCTCATCAGCGTAAAGGGCCGTCTGCTGGAGCCGGCGGGAGAGAACGACTCCGCCATCCGGGTGCTGGGCCTGGGGATTCTGTCCCCCCGGGCGGGGACCGCCATGGCGGTGTCTCAGGAGCAGCAGGGCAGGCTGAACGCTCTGCTTCAGCTGCTGGCCGCCCTGGAGGAGCAGGGACAGACCGGATTGGTGTCGGAGATTGACCTTACCGCCGCGTCCCAGGTCAGGATGTTTTATGACAACCGTTTTTGGGTCAGGCTGCCCCAGGGCGGGGACTACGCCTATCAGCTGCGGGCCCTGGCGGCGGTGATGCCGGACTGGGTGGATTATGACAGCGGCACCTTTGATTTGACCAGGGAGGATTTTCCCATCACCTTCAGTCCGGATTGACGCAGCCGGACTTGACGCCTGGGGGAGGCGCTTTTCCGCCGGACAGGGCGCGTTTTCGCGAAAATCCCCGGCGGTGCCTGGGCGGGCGGAGCGGGGGATGGCGGAAAAGGCTCCCCCCGGATAGGCGTTTGAGTCCATGGATACGGGCGCTGAATCGGATTTGCGGGAAAAGTTGGACGAATTTGGCAGAATTTTAAGAGATTCAGGAAAGTTGCCATCAAAATGAGTATTTTCTCTTGACCTGCCGGAGAAAGAGAGATACAATATAATGCAACAATGTGTGGATAAATGAGAGGCGCTCGCGAGCAAAAGACGGAACGTCCCCCTGCGCGGCCTCAGCTTGGATACATAGGAGGAACGATCAATGGCCTTCGGATTGGATATGGGTCCTGACAGCGTCGTCAGCATCAAAGTGGTGGGCGTTGGCGGCGGCGGGAACAACGTGGTCAACCGCATGGTAAAAACCGGGACAAAGGGCGTGGATTTCATCGCGGTGAACACCGATAAGCAGGCGCTTACGGTGTCCAGCGCTACCTATAAGATTCAAATCGGCGAGAAGCTGACCAACGGCCAGGGAGCTGGGGCCAACCCGGAAATCGGCAGAAAGTCCGCCGAGGAGAACCGGAAGCAGATTTCCGAGGTGCTGGAGGGCACCGATATGGTGTTCATCACTGCGGGCATGGGCGGCGGCACCGGCACGGGCGCGGCTCCCATTGTGGCCGACATCGCCAAGGAGCAGGGTATCCTGACCGTGGGCGTGGTGACCAAGCCCTTCAAGTTCGAGGGCCCCCGCCGGATGCGCCAGGCCGAGGAGGGCATTACCGAGCTGCGGGGGAAGGTGGACTCCCTGGTCATCATCCCCAACGAGCGGCTGAAGCTGGCCAGCGACCAGAAAATTACCATGCTCAACGCCTTTGAGATTGCCGACGACGTGCTTCAGCAGGCGGTGCAGTCCATCTCCGACCTGATTAAGAACACCGGTTTTATCAACCAGGACTTTGCCGACGTATCCGCCGTCATGAAGGACGCGGGCCGGGCCCACATGGGCGTGGGCCGCGCCGCCGGCAAGAACAAGGCGGAGGAGGCCGCCCGTCTGGCCATCTCCAGCCCGCTGCTGGAGACCTCCATCAACGGAGCCAAGGGCGTGCTGATTAACGTGACCGGATCCATGGACATCGGCCTGGAGGAGGTGGAGACTGCCGCCAACCTGGTGCAGGAGGCCGCCTACCCCGACGCCAATATCATTTTCGGCGCGTCCTTTGACGAGAGCATGGAGGACGAGTTGCGGGTCACGGTCATCGCTACCGGCTTTGACGAGACGGAGAGCCTGCCCAGCCAGCCCTTCACCGCCGCGGGCGCCAAGGTGGAGGAGCAGAAGGCCGGGGAGGCCGCCCAGTCCCCCGAGCCCGCCCAGGAGGAGCTCCCGGAGAAGGCGGCTGTGACCGACGACGACTGGGATATTCTGGAGCGTATTTTCAGCAAGAAGCGGTAAAAGAGAAGCAGGCGGCCCCCGGCAGGATGAAATCCTGTCAGGGGGCCGCTTTTATACGCTCTGTATACTGGCGTGAACGGCAGACGGCCCTGTTCAGGCCCTTTTGCCCCGGCGGGACGCCCCGGGAAAACAGCCCAGGGAAGGGGCGCGCCGGCGCCGGCGCGCATAGGATGGAGAAACCGGGCGGAACGTTCCGCCGAAGGAGGAGAGCAATATGGAAGCAGTGGGACAGCTGCGCGTAAGAGTTTATACATCCCGTGCTCAGCTCCCCGTGATGGGGGCCACCGTGGTGGTCACCAGCCGAGGGGAGAGCGGCCGGACAAAGCTGGTCAGCATCCAGACCACCGACAGCAGCGGCAGCATTCAGCCGGTGGAGCTGCCCGCGCCCATCCCCATGGAGAGCACCCAGCCCCAGAACACCTCCCATCCCTTTTCCGTCTGCGACGTGTGGGCGGAGCATCCGGGCTTTGCCATGCTGGTGGTGGAGGGAGTCCAGATCTTCCCGGGAGTGGAGACCTACCAGGCCATGGAGCTGAGCCCCCTGTCCGAGGGGGAGAGCAGTCTGGTGGAAATCAGCGTGCGGGACACCCCGCCCCAGAATTTGTGAGGTGACAGTATGCCCATTGTCCTGCCTTATATTCCCCGTACCATCACCGTACATCTGGGGCCGCCTGACCAGTGGGCGGAAAATGTGACGGTGTCCTTTCCCGAGTATGTGAAGAACGTGACCTCCAGCGAGATTTATCCCACCTGGGAGCCGTCGGCTATCCGGGCCAACGTGCTGGCGATTATCTCCTTTGCCCTGAACCGGGTTTACACCGACCACTATCCCAGCCGGGGGTATGACTTTCAGATTACCTCTACCACCGCGTATGACCAGAAATTCATCCGGGACCGGAACATCTTTGAGAATATCAGCGAGATTGTGGACGACACCTTCAACAGCTACATCCGCCGGATTGGCTTTGTGGAGCCGCTGGCAGCAAAGTTCTGCAACGGAACCACCACGACCTGCAGAGGGCTGTCCCAGTGGGGGAGCCAGAATCTGGCCCAGCAGGGGCTGAATTCCATCGAAATCCTCCGCCACTACTACGGAAACGACATTGAGATTGTGGTCAACGCCCCGGTGCAGGAGCTGGGGGAGTCCTATCCCGGGACGCCCCAGCGGCTGGGGATGGTGGGCGAGCCGGTCTTTGTCATCCAGGTCAGCCTGAACCGGATTGCCCAGAACTACCCGGCCATTCCCAAAATCTGGCCGGTAAACGGCATCTACGACGAGAAGACGGAGCAGGCGGTGCAGGAGTTCCAGAAGATTTTCAACCTGGCCCCGGACGGAGTGGTGGGACCGGCCACCTGGTACCGGCTGGCCTATCTCTACGTGGGGATCACCCGGCTCAGCGAGCTGATTAGCGAGGGTCAGCGGTACCGGCAGATTGGCTTTCGGTATCCCGGCGTGCTCCGGGAGGGCAGCTCGGGCACCAGTGTGCGCACCTTGCAGTATATGCTGGGCGTTCTGGCCGAATTTAACAGGGCGCTGGATACACTGCCTATAGACGGAGAGTTCGGCAGCAAAACCCTGCGGGCGGTGCGGGCATACCAGAGCTACGCGGGACTGCCACCGGACGGCGTAGTGGGCGAGCAGACCTGGAACCGCCTCTACCGGGACTATATCGGGATTGGAAACTATCTTCAGAACGACCGGGTCCGCTTTTTCGGGGACCCGGTGGCGGAGGCCATGGGCCGGGCGGACCGGGAGCGCTATGGCACCTCGGCCCGGCTGGGGCAGTTCCCCGGCTTTACCATGGGGCTGGGCAGTACGGATCAGAAGGGGGAGAAGTTGGTATGAATATCGACCAGCTGGAGGCGGAGATGCTGGCAAAGCCGGTAAGCAGCCTGCAATTTATGCTGCGCCGGCTGTCCAAGCGCTATGAGGAGCTGCCCGAGCTGATTCCGGACGGGCGGTTTGGGGAGCGCACCCTGGAGGCGGTGATGCGCTTTCAGAAACGGATGGGGATGCCGGTGACGGGAGTGGTGGACCAGCAGACCTGGACGGTCATCCGGGACGCGTGGCTGAGCGTGGAGCGGGAGCTGGCCCCGCCCAGGCCGCTGCGGGGTCTGCCGGAGACCGGGGAGTACGCCAAAGCGGGGGACAGCGCCGCCCACCTGCTGCTGGTTCAGTCCATGTTCCAGAGCCTGGGCCGTCTGCTGGAGGGCCTTGAGACCTCCCGGATGGACGGGGTGAACAGCGCCGAGCTGATTCAGAACGCCAAGTGGCTGCAAAAGCGGGCCGGCCTGCCCGAAACCGGAAGCATGGACAAGGAGACCTGGAATACCCTGGTGCGCCTGTATGAGATGTTCGTGGTGCGCCAGCCCCAGGAGATAAGCGCCCATCTGCCCGCCCTGGGGAGGGGCTAGGCGGGAAAGGCGATGAGCCCGCAGCTCCGGGGAGCCGCGGGCTCAAAATCTGTGCCGCTTTCCTGACGGCCGTTTTCCGCAGCGGGAGCCGCCGCGCACTTTGCCGGATGGGCTTGTGCGGCGGGGCGCTTTGCGGTATACTGTTCCCCGCCGGAGGGATTCCGAGGAACCGGTTTTCTGCCGGCGGTACAGTGAGAAGGAGGCGCGGGATGGGCAGGATAAAATTTGCAGTCTGTGACGACGAGCCGCTTATGGTGCAAGAGCTTTCAGAGCAGCTGTCAGGCTATATGGAGGAGAACCGGCCCGGCCAGTACAGTGTCAGCCGCTTTTCCAGCGGACGCGCTCTGCTGGAGAGCGGCGGCTTTGATGTGATTTTTCTGGACATCCAGATGGAGGCGCCGGACGGAATGGAGACCGCCAGGCTGCTGCGCCGGAGAGGGGAGCGCGGCCTGCTGATTTTTGTGACGGTTCTGAAGGAGCGGGTGTTTGACGCCTTTGAGGTGGAGGCCTGCGACTATCTGGTCAAGCCGCTGGACCGCGTCCGGTTCCGGCAGACGATGGACAGGACGCTGAAACGGCTGGAGGAGCGGACCGCGAAGACGCTTGTGGTGCAGCAGGGAGGCGCATGCGAGGTCATTGCGCTGTCTGAAATTGTGTACTGCGAGGTGCTGGGACGGAAAATCTATCTCCATAAAAGCGACGGAGCGGTCATCGACTATTACGGCAGGCTGGAGGACCTGGAGCGCCGCCTGGACCGCCGTTTTTTCAAATGCCACAGGAGCTATCTGGTTAATCTTGACTGCGTGCGGGGGTGCCGGGACGGCCAGGCCGTGCTGTCTCAGGGGGGCGCAGTCCCCGTTTCCCGGCTGCGGGAGCGGGACCTGATTCAGGCCCTGCTGCGCTGCATGAAGGAGAGGGAGGTTTGATATGGATTACTTCAGCCTGTGTATGGACGGGCTTTGCCTTGTGGGACAGAGCGTGATGCACATCGGCTTTGCGGGCCGCCTGACCGGAAAAAAGCCCCCGCTAGGGTGCTTTGCCGCGTACCTGTGCCTCCTTGGCGCGGCCGCGTCACTCTCCGCCCGGCTTTCCCTGAACGGGATACTGTCGGTGGGCCTGGGCGTTCTGGCGCTGTACGGCGTGTGCCGCCTTGCGCTGGGGAACCGGCGGCCGGTGTCCTGGCTGGCCGCAGTTCTGGCGTTCTATATCTCACAGCTCTCCTTCGGCGTCATCAATTCGGTGGAGGCGGCGGTGTTCCCGCGCTATCTCGGAAATCCCCTGCTGTACCTGCTGCTTGCGGCGGCGATGGCGGTGTTTTTTCTGCTGTGCGCCGGCTGTTATGCCGCTGTGCTGAAGCTCCTGTCCCTGGCGGAGGACCGCCGGACGCCGTATCTGGGCCTGCTGCTGCTTCCGGGGCTGTTTTTCTTTGCCGCAGAGCTGTATATTCTCCACAGCGCCTACAGCTTTTTCGCCCCCTCCCTGTCGCTGGAGGAGGCCGGAAAGCACAGCGCACTGCTGCTTTTACAGGGGATGGGGCTGGCCGCGCTGCTGTGTACCCTGTACGCCTACCGCCATCTCTGCCAGGGGTTTCAGGCCCAGGCGCAGCTTTCGTCCCTGGCCCAGGCGGCCCGGGCCCAGAAGGTATACATCACCGAGGCGCGGGCGCGCTATGAACAGACCCGGGCCTTTCGCCACGACATTAAAAATCACCTGTCCGTACTGGACGGCCTGCTGGGCGGCGGGGAGCTGGACCAGTGCAGAGCGTACCTGCGGAAGCTGGAGGCGGCCTCGGAGGCGCTGTCCTTTCCCTATCAGACGGGCAACCCTGTGGTGGACATCCTGCTGGGGGAGAAGCTGGGGCTGGCCGGGGAAATTGCGGCGGAGGTCTCCCTGTGCCTGCCCAGGTCCTGGGAAATCGACGATTTTGACCTGTGCGTGATTTTCGCGAACGCCCTGGACAACGCCATTGCCGCCTGCCGCTCCGCTCCGGGGGCGCGGTTTATCCGAATCGCCGGAAAGCGGCAGGGGGATTTCTATCTGCTGACGTTTGAGAATGCCTGCTCCGGCGAACCCCTGCCCCCGGCGGGAACCGGACTTTCCAATATCAAATCGGCGGCGGAGAAGTATCGCGGCGCGGTGCTGACCGAGAAAACGGGACAAGTTTTCTCACTGAATGTGCTGCTGAACATTGCATGACATCCAGAACGCATTTCAACCCGAAAGCACCCTCCCGGCAGGTAAACCGGAGCGGCCTGTACAGAGACTGATACTTTCGGCCGCGGATTTGTCCAAACACCTGCCGGCCCTGCGGTGCATACCCGTATCCCTGATATAGATATGTATCTATACCGCTTTCATCCGCATAGGCGATCTGTTCTGGTGGGATATCCTGGATTGCTTCCTGGTACGCCGCTGCTTGTTTGCTGATCCCGTTCCGGGAAAGGGATTTGGCTTGTGAACGCCTCAAAAACCAGCGCATCCTGGGAAAGCGGCCTTCAAGGTGATACCCCGACAGCTGCTATTATCACTGGCTGACAGCCAGGACCTTCCGCTATGTAAACGATATCTTTTTCCACGCTTTGCCCTCACTCTGAGCCGTCCCGTTCAGGTCCGGGTCCAGCACGGTAATGGGGGCCTGCGCGGGGAGATTGGCCAAGGTGCGTCCTGCGTCCTCCAGGCTGCCGTCGAAGTCTTTCAAAATCTCTCGGATCATGGTCCGGAGCTGACGGATTTGTTCCTGGTAGCTCGCCAGCTGCTGGTTTTTTTGCTGGACAGCGGCGGCAAGCTGGCGCTGGAACTGCTGCATCTGGCGGTCGCTGTCCGCTCGGAGCTGTTCGGCGTATTTCTGTGCCTCCAGCATGGTGGAAAACACCGTAGTCTGGTTTTCCCGCAGAGTGGCATTTTCCTCCCGCAGGGCTTTTATTGCCGCCTCCAGTTCACTGATCTGCCGCTTGGTTTCCACCCCCATCTTTTCCAGCTTGGCATCCTTCTCCGCCAGCCGGGCGGAAGCCTTCTCCTCTATGGACACAATGTAGTGGTAAACGCTGTCCTTTTTATAGCCCCAAAGCCCCCGCTTCAGCTCGTCCATCCGCATAATATCCGCATCCTCTCTCTTATTGTTGAGTTTCCCGGTTAAAATTGATCTGCTTGCGCTCAATCTGCCCCCATACGGCCTTTTTACCCCGCCCGCGGCCCAAGGCGGTCACCCGTACCCAGGCAAGGACGAACCGCAGGCAGGACACCTCTGCCATGCACAGCCCGATGGCTTTGCACACATCGCCCAGGGACAGCTTCAGGTCAATGGTGTGAATCCGGGCGAAGAAGGCGGTCAGCGACAGGATGGAGGTGTACAGCACGTAGACGCCTATGTACAGCAGCATAAAAGGGACGTTCAAAAAATCCATCGCCCAGGCCAGGGCGGTCACCAGCACACCGAACACCTCAATGTAAGGGGAAAACAGTTCATAGATTAGAAAGTACAGGCAGGAAATAAAGCCCACCATGCCGTATTTCAGGTCGAACAGAATATTTCGGTGCCGCATCATGCTCTGATAGAGCCCGATGTGCCAGCGCCGCCGCTGCTTGCACAGGTCGCCCAGCTTCTCCGGGGCCTGGGTCCAGCAGATGGCGTCGGTGGCGTAGCGCACCCGGTAGGGGATGGCGTGCTCCCGGCAGAAGACATGCAGGCGCATGACCAGCTCCATGTCCTCTCCCACGGTGGTGGCATCGTATCCCCCGGCATCAATGACAGTGCTCTTTTTGAACAGGCCGAAGGCCCCGGAGATAATGATGTTGCCGTTGAACTGCTCAAAGAGGATGCGGGCAGCCAGGAAGGAGCGGTCATACTCCAGCACCTGCATACAGGGCAGCAGCTTTCCGGGCATCCGGTAGTTCATTACTACTCCGTCCCGAATCTCCGTGCCGTTGCAGGGGCGGACGGAGCCGCCTACTGCCACCACACGATCGTCCTCCAGCACCGGGCGGACGATTTTCTCCAGCGAGTCCCGCTGGAGGACGGAGTCGGCGTCCATACATAAGAAGTAGGGATAGCGGGAGGCGTTGATCCCCATGTTCAGGGCGTCCGACTTGCCGCCGTTGCGCTTCCGAATCAGGGTGATGGGTACCCGGCTGTTCCGGGCCTCATAGACCGCCTCCGCCGGCTGGCAGTGCAGCTGCAGCCGGATGGGCCGGTCCACACGGACCATCTGAAAGGCGTCCACCAGAATCTGGCTGGTGCTGTCAGAGGAGCCGTCGTCCACCACAATAATCTCATAGGAATGGTAGTCCAGCATAGTCAGGGAGCGGACGGAGGACTCGATCGTCACACTCTCGTTGTGAGCCGGCACCACGACGGTCACCGGCACATAGTGCCCGCCCTCCAGTTCGTTTTTCAGCTGGCTGCGCCGCTTGGAGCCGTAGAGAGTGGCGGAGCCCACAGTCACCGATAGGAAAAGGAAGGTGGCGTAGCCCATCATATACAGGACGTAAAAGAGGCCTACGGCGCTTAAAAAGGGCTGGAGGATCTCCTGCGTCATACCGCCGCGCCCTCCTCTCCGGCCTGCCGGAGCTGAAGCTGGTAGTGTATCATCTCCTGCGCGTATTGGTCGCCTCCTGCCGCTGCCGCCAGACTGCCGCCGTTCAGTCCCTGGGCGGTCAGGCTGGCCGCCGCGTTGGAGCGCACATACCAGTTGGGGCTGCAAATCGCCCCTATCAGCACATCTGCGGTGTCCGTCCCGTCATAGGCGGCCAATGCGGAGACGCTGACCGCTGCATACTCCCAGTATAGCGGGTCGCCGTCGGCGGCAAAGGCCAGCAGGGCCGGTTTGGCGGGGGGATAGGCATAGCGCCCGAAATATCGGATGGCCGACAGCCGCAGCTCCTTGTCCTCTTCCGGATTGTTCATCAGCGGCAGCACCCATTCGCAGTAGTCCCCGGAGTAGAAGCGGATGTAGTTGAGGATGGACAGCCTGGTCTGGGTGAAAAAACCGTCGAACCGCTCCAGCAGCAGGGCAGTGAGGGCCCGCTTGCTGCCGGTGAAGGACAGCAGGCTGTCGGTGAGCAGCTTGCTGTGGAAAAAATTCTGGTTCCGGTCCAGGACGGACACTGCATCGGCCACGCACTGGGGACTGCCCATCCTGCACAATGCCTGGAAGGCGTTGACCCGGCAGTACAGGCTGTCCTGATTCATATAGTCCACCAGAATGTCCTGTACCGCGTTCATCTCCATGTGCCGGTTCATCTGATGCTTGGCCAGGAACCAGGCAAAGTAGGCCGCTTGCAGGTCCTCCTTCCCCCGGTAGACCACGGCCAGATGGAGGATGACCGGCCGGATACTCTGTTCGTATTCCATCAGCTCCGGGGCGTTTTCCCCATCGGACTGCCGGCGCCTGCTCAGCATCCGGTCAAAGGCGGTCAGGTTGGCCACGCGGGACAGCTTGCGCTCCAAGTAGAGCAAATGACGGTGCTCCACCGTTCCGCCCCACCGCAGCCGTGCCAGCTGGCGGTCTACTTGGGACTGGAGTCGTTTGCTCACCCGCTCCATCCGGCGGCCCTTTCGGTTGAGCGAGAGGTAGCAGAGCAGATTAAAAATCAGCATACTCACGCACACTGCGGTATAGCCGTATAAGAGCGCCTCACTTCCCAAGGCAGGTCACCCCCCGATTTGTTCAGCCTGGTCCAACTGTCTCCAATAGTCCTGTAAAATATAGTACGACTGCTTCAGCCGCTCGTGGGCGGTGGGTTTCTTTCCCCAGCCCCTCAGCGGCACAGCCGCCATGGGGATGCGGCATTGGGACTCCCCGTCCCAGCATACGCCCGCATACAGCGCGTCGATATGGAGATTTTCCACCCCGTAGCACTCGTAGTAGTCGTCGTGGATCATCATCTCGGAGGGATTGGAGAAGTTCAAAAGCTGCCAGGGGATCCGGATTTCCACATAGTCTCCGGAAAAGATGAAGTCGGACAGGGAGTCGAAGTCCGGCGACTCCGGGTTGGCGCAGCCGTAGCGCAGAGCGCCGGTATTAAACTTGGTGCCGCTGGGTTCCGCCTGGTCCGGGTCCCGCAGAAAATCCCGCTGGATTAGGGGAAGATAGATGTCCGTAAAGACCGGGGTGTCCTTTGCAGGCGGAGTGATGTAGGGGTCCTCGGTGTAATAGTCATAGGCGTAGGTGGAGCGGAGGGCCTCGTACCGCTGCTGGACCAGCACCCGGCTGTTTTCCCGCCCTTGGATGATTACCAGAAAATCGCAGGCCCGCTCAAAGGCCGCAGCGGGATTTTGGCAGAGGGTGCTGCCGGTTTTGGGGGTGGTGTCGATGGGGAGATACAGGGTATCCTCCGCCGGGTCGAACCCCGGCTTTTTCACCAGAAAGTAGAGGAACTTTTCGTCGTACTTCATGGACAGCTCCATGCCGTTGTGTTCAATTACCCGGTCCGCCCGGGTCCACTCGGACAGGCTGCCGTCCACACAGCATACGCTCTCCTCCGCCCCCGGGTCAAAGGACAGCAGGCCGAAGTACTGCTCGTTGGTCTGGTAGTCGCTCCAGTAGGGCGTCTTGTCCAGGTCAACGGCGTGCATGGTGTTCCAGGTCCGCTTAAACCACTCGTCCTGCCAGGTGAACAGGCAGCTGCCGGAACAGCCGGCGTCCATAATGTCCCGGTAGCAGTCGATGGCGGCCTGGCCCTGCTCCTGCTCGGTCATGTGGCCCTGGTTGCGCCCGGTGTTTGCGTCCTCCTGGGCCATCCCCCTGCCGGTAGAAACGCCGTACTCCGAAATGACCACAGGCAGGGAGTGGAATCGGTTCAGGGCCCGCAGATAGGCGATATAGGTGTTGTACCGGTTCTGATAGTCGCGGTAGTCGGGCTCCCGCAGATAATCCAGGATGCTTGGGGCGTTCAGCTTGGACTGGCGGTACTCCAGGGTAGCCCGGATGGTGGCGCCCAGACGGCGGGTGATTTCCTCGTCTCCCAGCTCCCCGCCCCGGCGCAGAATTTCCAGATAATCCGGGAAATAGGGGTAGACATGGTAGGAGGCGAACATCCCCGACTGGAAGGTCTCCTTGCTTGTGATGTGCTCCACATTGACGCAGGCGTATTTCTCCCGGCCGTAGGCCACGGCCACAGGGTAGGAGAAGGGGTCGGTGGTCGGCCAGTTGGAGAAGGCCACCAGCCGCTGCTGCTTATAGCGGGTGCTCTCGTAGGCGATTATGCCGTCCCCAGCCCGGCACAGGAATGCCTCAAAAGGGGTGGCGTCCTCCGTTGTGCAGAGGTAGTCCCCCTCATAGGAGTTCAGCGCTCCGTCGGCCTGGTTGGTGTAGACCACCAGGGTGTTTTCCCACTCCACACCGATGATATAGCCAATCACCCAGGGGGAGACGTCCTTCCGGTAGCTCCCGGAGCCCAGACCCCGTCCCAGGGACAGGACCTTCTGTCCGTGGAGGATATCCACCGTCGTTTTGCAGTCCCGCAGGAGGGTTTCCAGCAGATCGCCGTCATAGGCCTCCCGGTGGGAGTTCTGCATATAGTCGTTGACCCAGACTCCGTGGATTAGCCAGAGGGGTTCCCGGCCGTTTTCCTCCTGCTCCCGGTTGTACTCGTAAAAGGCGTTGTAAAAATCGTCCTGGAGGATGGTGTATATGCGGACGGTGTTTGCCCCCAGCTCCTGAATCTGCCGGAACCAGCGCAGATAAGTCTTTTTGTCGATGGCGTAGCTGGTGGCCCACTCTCCGGGGATGCCCACGCCCATGTTGAGGCCCCGTATCTCAAAGGGGAGGTATGCTCCGTCCCGCTCCATGAGAATGGACTTCCCCTCGGTTTTCATAAATGTGGTCACCGGCTCGTCCGGACGCAGGTCAAAATAGACGCCAAAGCGGTAGTAGGCCGTATAGGCCGCGAAAAACAGCAGAACCGCGGCGCAGGCTGTTAAAATAAAGGTTTTCATAGGCAGATAGCCAACTGGCCTCCTCAGTGGTCATACTTCTTATTCCGGGAGGGATGGCAGTACTGCTGAAGGCTGTGGATGGTCTCGTCCATCCAGCGGCCCCGCTGGATGATGCGGGTTTTCATCATCTCCACCGCCTCCTCAAAACTGCGGGGGTTTTCCTTGTCCTCGCCCAGGCCCTCCCAGCCGGCGATTTTGTCCGCCCAGCGCCGGTTGTTCCGCTCCGCCGCAGGGCCCAGGTATTCCAGGGCCTGGTCGATGTAGTCCAGCAGATACGCCTCGTCAAGCCAGCTCTCCCGCAGCGCCTCATACCGCTCCAGAACCCGCCGGACGAAGGCCGCATTCTTAAACAGCATCACGTACCAGGAGCGCTCGTTGAGCAGGTACCGATCCGGCAGATCAACGGTGTGCCGGGAGTTGCCCAGGCAGTTGTCAAAATCCCATACGCACAGCCGGTAGGGCGCTCCGGGTTCCTTGTAGATGTAGGTGGAGTAGGCCCCCATGTCATAGTTCTGGGTAAACTCCTCAATGAGATAAAAATCCACAAAGCTGTCCACGTCAATCCAGTTCCAGTAGCCGTACTCTCCGGTGTTATAGTCATAGGAGTAAAGGGACTTTTCAAAGGCCGCGTAGTCCAGCTCGATATCCTGCTTGATTTCCTCCGTCAGCTTGGATTTTCCCGGGTAACGGATGGCAAAATCCTGCAGCACCCGGTTCACCCGCTCGGCGTAGGAATAGATATCCCGGATGGACTCCGCTTCCGCCTCGCTGGGCCGGTCCAGCCGGAGCAGATACCCTGTGCCCTCTGAACCCTTGACACGCAGGCTCAGGTTCAGCCGGCAGTCCTCTCCATCCGTGATGGTCTCCACCATCAGATAGACGCCCCGGTAATCCCCGTCCACAATCACCTCGCAGAACCGGCAGTTTGGGGCATAGCCCATAATTTCGCCGGAGATGTTGTACCACATATAATTGCGGACCAGCGTCTTGTCAATCATGGGGCTGTGGAGCGCCCACTCGTGATGAGCCCCCATCCCCATAACAGGGAGGTCCTGATGTACTCCGTTTTCGTCCAGGAATTTCAGCAGATAGGGCGCCTTTTCAAAAAAGCGGGAGGAATGCCCCCGAACCCGCAGCTCGCTGGCGGTGGTGATGGCCGGCTGGTCGCCGGGGTGATTGTTCCGGTCACGATTGTCAATTACCTTGACCTCTGCCTGGATGGTAGGGCCGCCGTCTTCCGCCATGGTGTAAATATGCTGGGCAAAACGGTCGAAGGTATTGGTCAGCTGGCCCGGGATGGTCTGCCCTCCGGTGTCGATGATGACGAGGGGCAGGTGGGAGCACAGCTCGTCTCCGCCGCAGTCACAGCCGGCGTCCTGCCGGGCGGAGAGGTACTGGTGGACCCGGGTGCTTGGCTCCACAGCGGGTTCCAAGGCGCTGGCTGCGGCGGCGGCAAGCAGAATCAGCACCGTCCCGGCCAGCCCCATCAATTTGTATTTCATCGTTTCGTCCTCAGGGCATCAGCTGCTGATGTCGTCGTTTTGGGCCACAATATTGAAATAGTCGATGTTGCCGATGCTGTAGATTTCATCGGTAATGCTGTTTTCACCGCCTCTTTTTTTGTCCAGCAGCTTTTTGTTCAGCTCATAGATAAATTCTACGCTGGCCTCTGTGGTGTTCTTTACCCGAAGGTTTGCCCTCCGGGCAAAGTACTGAAAGATGGCCGCCTCCACCCGAGGCTCGTTTATCCGGGCGGTGCGGATAATCAGCAGGACCCGGCTGTCGTTTTTCACCCGGCCGAACAGCAGCAGCAGGAGAAACGCGGAGGAGCTGCCCGCCGCTGCGGTGAAATAATCCCCCGCGCCGCAGCAGATACCCACCACAATGGCCCAGAAGATATACATGGTATCCCGGGAATCCTTGATCGCCGTGCGGAACCGGACGATGGACAGCGCGCCCACCATACCAAGGGACATGGCCAGGTTGTTGCCGATGACGATCATAACCGTGGTGGTGATGACGGTCAGCACCACTAAAGAGACGTTGAACTTTTTGCTGTAGATGCTCCCCAGGTGAGAAATCCTGTAGGACAGGAAGATAAAGCAGGCGATAACCGAGGCGGCGGCCAGCCGGGTGACAATCACTTCCGGGGCCAGATCGCTGGATGAGCCGAACATCTCAAACAGCTGCTGTTTCATGAGATATCACTCCTATGCTTGAAAGCGCAGACCCGCGCTCCGGGCCAGGCAGTATTTGCTTTGGGAGATCTCAGATCGGTTGGCAGCTTCCGCCAGGTCCTTGATATAGCTGAGCAGAAAACCGTTGAACTTGACCTCCAGTACCACGTGAAAGGGGTCCAGCACCGGATATTGGGCCAGATTGGAGTCGAATACGTCCCAGGCGGCCTCGGTGGCAATAATCTGACTGTCCAGGGTGATGCGGATGCGGTTCTCCTTGGCAATGAAGGCCCTGCGCCGGTACTCCACCACCGCCCGGGGACGGTAGCATTGGCAGTGCATCAGGCCGTAACACTCGGCGGCGAAGGGCTCCCGATAGTTCAGCAGCGGTTCATAGTTCCCGCGGCACAGCTGCCAGGCGTCCTCCCGCTCCAGGCGCAGAGAGCGCTTTTTTTGGTAGGGCCCCTCTTTCTGCTTCATTTCCAACATGCCAAAACTGGCCGACGGGCTGTAAACCCGCAGACGGATTTTCCGCCGCAGCTCCACGCCGTCCATTTTGTCCCAGTAGTCCTTGTCGTTGAGGGTGTCGAAGTACAGCGACCGGATGGAGTAGCCCTGAGGCCCGTTGTGCTCGTCCTGGAGCATAACGCCGCCCAAATACGCGCCAAGGCGCTGGGCGTCCGCCGCCGTCAGCAAATACTTTTTCTCCTGCCTGAGCACCTCGTTCATGCTCGATACCCCCCGGTTGTAGCGCTGCCCGGTCACTTTTGGTGCACGTTTCCTTCCGGAATATCGCTATACTTGACTTTTTATCCACGGTTTAAGCGCAATAGGCTTCTCGGCAGAGGAGGGAACCTGAAAAATGCCGGGAAACAGCCTGCGTTCAGCCTACATCCCCCTGCGCCGGTGCAAACAGTTGATTGGCCATCGCCAACAGCGCCTCCTCCGACGCGCCCTGATCCATGCTCAGGCTGTATAAAAGTCCCGGCACCACATCAAACCAGACAACCTTGCCGGCGCCGCCTTCATCGTAGTACAGCCTGGCCGGGCACCAGGTGATTTCAACCTCCGCCTCATGCTGAAAGCTCCCATCCATGCCGGAGATATCGGCAAAATCCTCGTCAATTGCCCAGGTTTGGGCCATGCGGTAGGAGTAGTGGACGCCGTCCAGCATAAATTCCGTTTCTCCAACCGTGAGGTCGTCCAGCGCGAAGGCGTTATAGAGGATATCCTCCGCCTGTTCCGGAGCGGCCGTGACGCCATAGCCCAGCGTCTCCAGAAGCTGCTGCGCCGTATGGAGCAGGGAGAGGGCGTCCTCCCCGCCGGAGAGACACCACTGGACCTCGGCGTCCGGCGCGTACCAGCCGACCCAGGCGTCCGTGTCCGACTGGCGCAGCTGCATCTGAAGCCTTCCGGCTTTCCAGTCCAGGCTGTGGGTCCACTCCTGGTACAGGCCGGAGATATTCTCCGGCTGCTGGGACTTCAGGGCGCGGCAGGAGTAGGAGCGGCCGCCGCTTTTATAGGTGACCTCCGCTATGGGTGTGCTGCCGAAATCACTGTCTAACAGAGCATAGAAGACGTCCTGTGCATCGCTGGGGACCGGCAGGGTGTAGCCAAGCCGCTGGATTTCTGCAAACGCCGTCTCACTGGCCGGGTCTGTCACCGGCGTACTTTGGGACGGAAACAGTTTTTCCCCAGTGTAAAGCCAACCGCGCAGGGAGAGCACCACAAGGATACAGGCCGCCGCAAGCCCTGCGATTCCCAGAAACTGCAGCCGCGGCCGGACTTTGATTGCCGGGCGCTGAGCTTCCTCCAGCAGAGTATCGTCTATAGATTTCATCACAAACAGAAAAGCCGAATTATTCATAGTCAAAGCCCTCCTTTTCCAATGCGCTGCGGAGGCGTTCCCGCATACGGAACAGCGAGGTCCGGACCTTGGCCTCGCTGACCTGACTGCTTTCTGCAATTTCGCGGCAAGTCTCGCCGTACCAATACCGGCGCAGAAAAAAGCGCCTTGCTTCACTTGATTGTGCACGCAGGAAATCGTTCAGTACGTGCCGGAAATACAGATTTTCTGCGGTGGAATCCGGATCTCCCACATGCGCCGGCAGCCAGGGCTCCAGCTCTTCAAAGGCCGCGGTCAGGGCGGAATTCCTTTGGGAAGCTGAATTATAGCTGTACCGGTCCAGGGCCAGATTCCGGGCGACCCGGGCCATATACGCGCACAAAGAGCTGGGCCGCTCCGGCGGGATTGCGTTCCAAATGCGCAGGTACATATCGTTGACACATTCCTCCACATCCCGCTGGTCGGGGAGGATTCGCCTGACCACAGACTGACACAACGCCCCATACGCCTCCTGTGCGTGTGCAATTGCCTCTTCCGCCCGTGCAAAAAACAACTCTATAATTTTCTCGTCTTTGCTCATAGAACCTCCTTTAGAACAACGCACACTGCCTATAGAGATATGACGGCAAGATAACGCCAAGTGTTACAGGATAAAAAAATTTTTATTGTGAAATTGGCGCAGGATAGGAATTCCGAGCAAGACGCCAAGGGCTGTAGTGCATGTATCGGCGCCGGCCTGTGCGTGCAGCAAGCTGATTACAAACTGCAAGAAGGAAAGCATCCGCTTAATATGTCCTGCACCGTAGCGATATCCGGCAGAAGGAAGGAACGACGGGCCAACAAAGCATACCGAACATATCAGAAAATAAAAAGCCGCCTGCGGCCGCCTGGGTGAGCGGCAAACCGCGGGCGGCGATTTTCCTCATATTTGAATGCCGGAGGGTTCGAGCCGCCATGGTTTCCCAAAATTCTCAAATCTGCTGCATCTCCGGTGCGTTATTTTATTTTGCGGAGCTGAATTTTTGCAATAGTCGAAAATATTCTTCTTTTTTCTTAGGCCCTGTTTGAAAAATAGAAATATGACCAAATGCGGAGGATTTTGCTGCCAGACGAGGCCGATTTTTCGCAGGAATCCTGGATGTCTTTCCAGAAAAATCGGGGAAGTATGGCGGCAAAAGGCCCGCCGGTTGGGCGTATTGACAATTTTCAAACAGGCCCTAAAACGCGAATATACAACAAAAACCCCGCACCGAAGTGCGGAGTTTTTGTCTGCATCCTTTTTCAATGCAAGTTGGTGGAGACAACAGAACTCGAATCTGTGACCTCTCGCGTGTGAGGCGAGCGCTCTACCGGCTGAGCTATGCCTCCATATAGACGGCTGAAAAAGGTGGTGACCCGGACGGGAATCGAACCCGTGTTACCGCCGTGAAAGGGCGGTGTCTTAGCCGCTTGACCACCGGGCCGTATCTATAAGGAACGGACGGGGCGTCCGGACTTTGTGTGGTAGCGGCACCTGGATTTGAACCGGGGACACCACGGGTATGAACCGTGTGCTCTAGCCAACTGAGCTATGCCGCCATAGCCTGTCCAACTGGAACGGGCAAGGGTTAGTATACCGAATCAGAGGTCATTTGTCAACAGTATTTTCTCAATTTTTTCATTTTTTCTTAGAGACGCTCAGCGCAGGGCGGCATCGCAGAAGGCGCAGCATTCCACTCCGCCTGTTCTGCGCACGATAGGGGGGAGGTAGTGCTCGGTATGAGTAATGCAGCGGGGGTTGGAACAGACCGGCCGGGTCCCGATTTCCACGGGCGGGAGGCTGTCCTGCCTGGGCTGAAGCGCCAGGTGCTCAAGAAGGGCCATGCGGGCAAACATCCCGTAGCGGGCCTGCTGGAAATAGACCGCCCGGGGATCGTCGTCCACGTCGATGGAAATTTCGTCCACCCGGGGCAGGGGGTGCATGACCAGCATATCGGACCGGGCGCGCTCCAGCTTGCGGCGGGTCAGAACATAGACCCCTTTGTTGCGCTCATACTCCAGGGGATCCACAAAGCGCTCCCGCTGGATGCGGGTCATGTACAGCACATCCAGCTGAGGGATAACCGACTCCAGGCTGGTGACCTCGGTAAACCACATGCTGTTCTCCCGCAGGAAGGCCCGCATATAGTCGGGCACCGCCAGCTCCCGGGGGGAGATCAGGAAAAACTTGATGTCCTGAAATTTGGCCATGGCCTTGATGAGGGAGTGGACTGTACGGCCGTTTTTCAAATCACCGCACAGCCCCAGGCACAGCCCGTCCACCCTGCCCCGCAGACGGGTTATGGTGGTCAAATCCGCCATGGTCTGGGTAGGGTGCATGTGGCCGCCGTCTCCGGCGTTGATAACCGGCACGCTGGAGTACAGAGAGGCGGCCTTGGCCGAGCCCTCCCAGGGGGTGCGCATGACAATCACATCGGCATAGCCGGACACCATTTTGACGGTGTCCTTCAGGGTCTCGCCCTTGGCCACCGAGGAAGAGCTGGGGTCGGCAAAGCCGAACACCGTGCCGCCCAGACGGAGCATTGCGGTCTGAAAGGAAAAATTGGTCCGGGTGGAGGGCTCGTAGAACAGGCTGCAGGCCACCTTGCCCCGGCAGGCGTCGATAAACTGCTCCGGCGCGTCCATCATCCGGCTTGCTCTGGCGTACAGCGCGTCCCACTCTTCCCGATTCAAATCTCCAAAATCAATCAGATGCCGCATAGCATGGCCCTCCTGTTGCTGACGCTGGGAGCATCATACCATAAAACGCCGTATTTCGCAAGACAAAGGAAACATTTTCCCCGGCCGTCCCCCATATACTGGTACAAACCGGGGGCTGTCCCCAGAAGCGGAAAGGATGAGCGGCATGGCCTATGACGAGGGCAGGGTGCGCGCCGAAGGAGCGCACCACATTATTTTGGAGGGAAGGGAGGACCTGTCCGTCTCCGGGGTGGAAGAGGTGGAGAGCTTTGACGAAAACACCATTGTGATGGTGACCAACAAGGGGACGCTTGTGGTGCGGGGAGAGGATCTGCACATTGAAAAGCTGTCTCTGGACGGGGGAGACTTGAGGGTGGAGGGGATGGTGGAGTCGCTGACCTATGAGGACGGGGGCCGGGACCGGGGCGGCTTTTTTGCCCGTCTGCTGCGGGGATGACAGTCTCGGTGGCCCAGCAGGGCGCGGCGCTGTCCCAGGCGGTGTGTCTGGGGCTGGCGCTGGGCCTGCTGTATGATTTGTTCCGCATCCTGCGGGTGCGGCTGAAGCTGCCGCTTCTGGGCGGCATTCTGGACTTCAGCTTCTGGCTGGCGGTGACCGCGGTCCTCTTCCTCTGGTCCCAGGGAGCCTGGGGCGGCCGGGTGCGGCTGTACGGCATCCTGTTTTTGTTCTCGGGCGGAGTGCTCTATTTTTGGGGGTTCAGCCCCTGGATGTTAAAAATCGGATACTTTTTTGCCGATTTAGCGGACCTTTTTTGGAAAATTGTTACATTCCCTCTGGCCCTGCTGAAAAATTTGTGGAAAAAAGTTAAAAAAACTTCAAAAAAAATCTTTCATTCCGGGCTGAAATGGTATAGAATAAATCAGATAACTGAGGAGCTGGAGGCCGCGCGCCGCCGGCGTACGATCCGGGAGAGGGGAGGAAGGGCCAATGCGCTTCAAAAGAACAGGTCTGATTACAAAAATCATCGTGCTGGCTCTCATGGTGTACATGGCCTCCGCTCTGCTGAATCTCCACGGACAAATCCAGAGCGTTCAGGACCAAAGGAGCCTCCTGTCCGCCCAGGTGGACAAACAGAGGATGGATAACCAGCAGCTGTCCGAGGCGATTGAGAACAGCGACGACCCTGACATGCTGGAGTCTGTGGCCCGGGACAAGGGCTATGTCAAGCCGGGGGAAACCTTATACGTGGATATCGCCAATTAGGCGTCCAAATCCTCAGGGGCAAATTTACAAGGGAGGCTGTTTCGGTCAATTATGGAGTTTGGTGTTGGGTCCATTTTAGAGGGGAAAGTAACCGGAATTACAAAATTCGGCGCATTTGTGGCGCTGCCGGAAGGGAGATCCGGCCTCGTCCACATCTCTGAAATCGCGTATTCCTATGTCAGCGAGGTGTCTGACCATCTGCAGGAGGGGCAGGCGGTAAAGGTCAAGGTCATTGGCATTGACCCCAACAACCGGATTAACCTGTCGATCAAGAAGGTTGAACCGCCTCCTCCGCATCCGGCGGGCAGGGCACGCTCAGGCGGAGGTCCGTCCCGGCAGGGCGGCTATGCGCCCCGCCCCTCCGCCCAGAAGGAACCGGCTGATTTTGAGGACCGGCTGAAGCAGTTTATGCAGTCCTCCGACAGCAAGCTGTCCGAGCTTCGCTACATAGAGCGCAAAGGAGGCGGCCGCCGCAGCGGCGGAAGGCGCTGACCTCTGCCGGCAGGGAGAGCGCGGGACTTTTGATTGGTCAGGGCGCGCCGCGGACCATGCGGCGCGCCCTGATTTTGTCCAAAGAGAAAGAGCGTCTCCCAAAGCGGAGACGCCGGATGTGAGGAGAAAGAGGAACGGCTGTGCGTTTCTGCCGGCAGGTTCCGGAAGAAAGCCCTCGGGAGGGGCCGGAGGGGCAGCCCTGCCGGAGCCCTCCCTCGGTGAGCTGTACCTATAAAATACCATTTATTTCCATTTTCGTCAAGGGCAATCTTTGTCGAAGGCCCGCGAAAGGAGAAAAAATATGCTCATCCTCAATGGAATCGTTCATACTATGGATGGCCCCATCATTCCCCGGGGCTTTGCCGCCGTTCGCGGAAAGCGTATTGCTCAGGTTGGGCCTATGGAGCACTGCCCCGGAGAATGGCCTGGACCGGTCCTTGATGCCGCCGGAGGACATATCCTCCCCGGTTTTGTGGATGCCCACTGCCACCTGGGGCTGTACGGAGACGGACTGGGCTTTGAGGGGGACGACGGCAACGAGTCCACCGACCCCTGCACGCCCCATCTCCGGGCCATTGACGGCATCAATCCTCTGGACCGCTGCTTTCAGGAGGCCAGGCTGGGCGGCGTGACTACGGTGCTCACCGGACCGGGCAGCGCCAATCCCATCAGCGGCCAGTTCGCCGCCCTGAAAACCGTGGGCCGCTGGGTGGACAGCATGGTGCTTCAGGCCCCCGCCGCCATGAAGCTGGCCTTGGGGGAAAACCCGAAATCCGTCTACAATGACCGCCACGAGACCCCGGTCACGCGTATGGCCACCGCCGCCATCATCCGTGAAAACCTGAGCAAGGCGCAGGAATACGGCGAGAAGCTGCTCCGGGCCCAGGAGGACCCGGAGCAGGACGCGCCAGACTACGACGCTAAGCTGGAGGCGCTGCTCCCCGTTATCCGCGGAGAGCTGCCGGTCCATATTCACGCCCACCGGGCGGACGATATTGCCACCGGCATCCGCATCTGCCGGGAATTCTCCCTAAACTATGCCATAGTCCATGGCACGGAGGGCCACCTCATTGCCGACCTGCTGGCCCAGGAGGGCGCGTCGGTCATTACCGGTCCCAGCCTTGGGGACCGCTCCAAGCCGGAGCTGGTCAATATGGCGCTGGAAACCCCCGCGCTGCTGCGGTCTGCCGGTGTGCAGGTCGCTATCTGCTCCGACCATCCGGAGACTCCGGTGCGGCTGCTGCCGTTGTGTGCCGCCATGGCGGTGCGGGGCGGTATGGACCCGGAAGACGCTCTGGCCGCCATTACCCGCATCCCGGCGGAGATTGCCGGGCTGGGCGGCCGGATTGGAACCCTGACACCTGGAAAAGACGCCGACATAGTGGTGACCAGCGGCCATCCCCTGGATTGGCTCAGCCGGGTTACCGCCGTCATGATCGACGGGGTACGGATAACAGAGTGATAATTTCATAAAAATTTCACAAAAGCCTATGGCTTTTTTGGAAATCTATGCTATAATTAGGACAAGGAGGGCGGGGCCGACCGCCCCCACACAATGCAGGCCCCTCGGGGCGAAAGGAGCGGAAACTTATGAAGTTTGTGTTTACGGACAAAAAGGTGAACCTGCCCAACGCGATCCACGCCTATGCGGAGAAAAAGGTAGGTAAGCTGGACCGTTTCTTTAAGGAGGACGCCACCGCCGCAATTACGTTCAGCGCGGAGAAGGACTGGAAAAATACGGTAGAAATCACCATCCGGTCCAGCGGCACCATCTTCCGGGTATCCGAGAGCACCTCCGATATGCGCGCCTCTATCGACGCCGCGGTTGCCACCCTGGAGCGGCAGATCCGCAAGAACAAGACCCGCCTGGAAAAGCGCCTGCGCCAGGGCGCCTTTGAGCGTGCGGTGGATGCGGAGGTGGCCTCCTTCGCTCCGGACGAGCCGGAGGAGAGCGAATATCACCTGGTCCGCAGCAAAAAGTTCCCCATCAAGCCGATGACCCGGGAGGAGGCCATCCTTCAGATGAATCTGCTGGAGCACAGCTTCTTTGCCTTTAAGGATGAGGAAGCAGACGGCGCCTTTGCCGTGGTCTACCGCCGCAATGACGGCGATTACGGCCTGATTGAGGACGAGCTGTAAAATTCCAAAGGAGCTGTGCCGCAAGGCCTGCGGGGCCCCCTCGCTGTTTCTCGGAACAGGAGGGGGCTCCTGTTTTTCAGGATGGACGGAAGGGCTGTATCTGGGGCCCTTCCGCCAAGCGATGCCCGCTACAGCCCGGACAGAATCATCACCGTCAGAGCTAACACGGCTGCGGCCCCGCTGATGCTGAGCACATCGCTGAGGAGCAGCAGGGGAGAGGTGCGCCGTGTCCGCCGGGGCAGCGGCGGGAGACCGGCCGGCGGCGGGAGCTCCAGAACGCGCTGCCGGTATTCCGACAGATCGATGATGTTTCCGCGGGAGTATTGAGCGGTGCGGTCAGGCAGGGGCTGCATGGGTCATCCCTCCAATATGTGTGATATCATAATTCTAAGGTAAGAGGAGTCCAAAAAACAGGATTTTCGCTGCGGGGGGAACAGGAAGAGAACTAATGTTCCATATGAATATACAACATTTGTTCTGCTCTGTCAAGACGGATAGAACATTTTTTCTGGTTATCCACATTTTCCACAAATCTTTCCACACTTTTTCTCTGTATTTCCGGCTTGACAGGGGGGATCTATACATTCCTCGTAAAGCAATATACCAAATGTAAAAACAGAAGCAAATCTCTCCGGTATTTATGGTTCTCCGAAAGAGGGGAGGGGGACCGTACAAAAATCAGTATAGTGATTGACAAAAAAATATGAATCCACTATAATAGAAAAATCAAGTAACAGCAGGTTGTTTTGAGCGAAGAAATATATTACATATTATTATGGAGGGGAGAATAAGCATGGGAGAGGCCGATATTCTGCGGCTGGTGGAGCAATATGAACCGGTTGCGCGGCAGGTGGCACAGAGCCTTTGGAACTGCCCGGAGCTGTCGGGAAAAGAGGAAAAGAGCTGTCAGCTGATGAAGGAGATTCTGACAGAACACGGGTTTTCGGTTAAAAATGTGGCGGAGGAGTACATTCCCTATGCGTTTCAGGCGGAATATGGGCATGGAGCCCCTGTAGTGGCGGTTTTGGCGGATTTTGACGCGCTGCCCGGCCTGTCTCAAAAGGCATCTGCCGTGCAGGAGAGCGTTGTTGAGGGCGGACCCGGCCATGGGTGCGGACATAATTTGATTGCAGGATCCTCCATCGGAGCGGTTTTGGCCGTGAAGGACTACCTACAGCAGCGGGGACAGTCGGGGACCGTGCGTTTTTACGCCTGTCCTGCGGAGGAGATCTGTGCCGGAAAGGCGTACATGATTAAGGCCGGGGCCTTTGAGGGCTGTGATGTGGCGGTACAGTGGCACCCCACTACCACCAATCTGGCCTATGAGCGGGCATATCTGGCGGTGGATTCCTACCGCTTCCGATTTCACGGAGTCACCTCCCACGCCGCGATTGCGCCCCACTTGGGCAGAAGCGCTTTGGACGCGGTGGAGCTGATGAATGTGGGGGTGAACTATCTTCGGGAGCACGTGGTGGAAAAGGCCCGTATTCACTACATCATTACCCACGGCGGCACCGCGCCCAATATAGTGCCGAAGTATGCCGAAAGCCTCTATTTTGTCCGGGCGCCTCTGCGCAGTGATGTGCAGGATATTGCCCGCCGCATCAAGAAGATTGCAGAAGGCGCCGCCATGATGACGGAGACGGCTGTGGAAATGGAAAAGGTATCCGGATGCTACGAGCTCCTGCCCAACAGGGTCCTGCGGGATGTTGCTTACGCCAATTTGGAGAAGACCGCCTATCCGGAGCTGACCCCGGAGGAGGAGGCGTTTGCGGCAAAACTTCAAGGTTCCGTGGGCGAGGCGGAGCTTGCGGGAGAGCTGACAAAATTTGAGCTGGAGCGGTCCACCACAATTCATAGAGGGCTGATTCCAATTGATGTGGCGGATAAGGCGGTGGTGACCGCTTCAGACGACATTGGCGACGTGAGCTGGACTCTGCCCGTGTGCCACTTTTCCGTTGCGGTCTGGCCGGTGGGGTCGGCGGCTCATACCTGGTGCGCCGCGGCCGCCAGCGGCAGCAGCGTGGGCTTCAAGGCCCAGCATTATGCCGCGAAAATCATGGCCCAGGTTGCCCGGGACCTGTATGAGCGCCCGGAGCTGGTGGAGCTGGCCCGGCAGGAATTTCAAAAACGCACAGAGGGGTTTCAGTTTCTTTCGGCGGTGGACTGACTGCAAACTGAGCGGGAAGAAGCCGTCTGCGGTTCCGGAAAAGAGCAGAGCGGCGGCTTTTAAGAAATATATTACATATAAGGTGGTGAGGAGAAGCAGCGGGCACGCCGGACTGACATTCCGGGCGTGCCGGGATATTTCACAAAGTGTTTCCCGAGCATTTTGTGGACATGCGATTACAAGAAAAAGGAGAGAGGAACATGTCAAATCAAGCAGCGGAACCCAAGAAAAAACAGAAAGAATTCCTGGAGACCTGTGCGCTTTTGTTTATCCTGACCTGTATTGTGGCAGCTCTGACCTGGGTCATTCCCGCGGGCGAATTTGAATTCCAGGAGCTGAACGGCAGAAATGTAGTGGTTCCCGGCACGTATCATGTGATTGAGCGGCATGGACAAACCCCCTGGGACATTCTGACCGCCACAATCAAGGGCTTTCAGAACAACAATGCCCTGATTTTCATGACCCTGTTTGCCGGCGCGGCCATCTACATCCTCCAGCAGACCAAATCCATTGATGTGGTGTTCAACCGGTTTGTGAACCGCAAGGGTGTGAAGGACCCGGTGATTATTTTCTGCGTGATGCTGTTCCTGACCATCGGAGGGGCCACCGGAGTGTTTGCCAACCCCGCTGTCGCCCTGCTGCCTGTGGGGGCTATGATAAGCACCCGGATGGGCCTGGACCGGGCCGCAGGCGTATTCATGGTCTATCTGGGCTGCTTCTCCGGGTTCAATGTAGGCTGGGCCAGCTCCGGACTGCAGGTGGCCCACCCCATTGCGGAGCTCCCCATTTTTTCCGGAATGCCGGTGCGCGTGTTTATTCATGCCTGCAACTTTATCCTGATTTATCTCTTTGTGTGCCGCTATTTCAAGATGATTCGCAGGGATCCGACCAGCAGCCTGAACTATGCCCCCGGAATGGAGGTTTCCCAGTATATGGGAATGGGCGCCATGGGTGGGGAAGGCGCGCAGGAGGAAAACCGGGAGGTTGCCGCGAAGGACATTGTGAATCTGCTGGCGGCGGTGGGAGCTATTATACTGATTATCTTTGGCGCGCTGAAGCTGAAGTGGGCTTTCACCGAGTTTACTGCCGTATTCCTGCTGCTGTCCATTTTCCTGGGCCTGTACAACGGATACGGCATCAACGGCACCACCCGCATGTTTATCGCGGGCTGCGGGACGATGGTAGGAGCCGCCTTTGTCATCGGCTTTGCCACGGCGCTGGGCGTGGTGCTGGAGAACGGTAAGATTCTCCACACCGTCGTGTACTATCTCAGCATTCCCATTACCAAGGTTGGCGCTGTGGTGGGGGCCAGCGTGATGTATTTTGCCAATCTGGTCATCAACCTGTTTATCCCCTCCGGTTCCGGACAGGCCGCTGCGGTGATGCCCATTATGATTCCTATTGCGGATTTGGCCGGGATTACCCGTCAGGTTGCCGTCCAGGCCTATCAGTTCGGAGACGGCTTTACCAACGACATTGTGCCTACCGCGCCTGTGCTGATGGCTATGCTGGGCATTGCAGGGGTGTCCTGGAAAAAGTGGGCTAAGTTCTATCTGCCGGTCCTGATGATTCAGGCCGTGTTTGCTGTGGTAATGCTGACAATTCTCCAGACAGCCGGCTGGACCGGTCTTTGATTGCGTGCGATTTTGAACGTACCCCTGCGTTGACAAGCCGCCCCCGCAGACCGCCGGCCGGTCCGCGGGGGCGGCTGTACGCCGGGCCGTGGGAGGGCCTTCCCGTCCAAGAGGCCCCCTGCCGGGCCGGAAGCGAGACGGAAGGACGCGGGATAAAAGCCTGCATTCCCAATCAGGCATAACGCCCGGCTGAGGGGTTTTTCTGCCGGACAAGGCGCATTTCGCCGAAATTCCTGGCAGTTTTCAGAAAAATGGACGCAGAATGGGGAAAAGGCCCGCCCTGGCGCGCATTTGAGGTTATGACGAGGCTCTTAGGGCGAAATCATGAAGATTTTGTAAAACCGAAGAATCAGTTTCCTTTTTTGGGTTGCATTATTTGAAGTTTTCTGGTAAAATACTAAGACGATTGGATTTGCGGCGCCCAAAATTTGGGGGACGAGGGGTACGTCTGTGCCGCGTCAGATCGGGAGATACAAAAAGAAGCGGGTTTTTGCAGGCCCGCTTTGGGGCGGCCTGCGGAAAAGAACGAACCCGGTTACAGTGAGGAGAGAATCGTCGGATGGATAAAAGTCAGAAAGAGGCGCGGCGCCGGCAGGAGGACATGGCACTCAATCGCGGCCTGATTTGGGTGGGAGCGGCCATTGTACTGGAGCTGCTGCTGCTGCTGATCAATAAATACTACGTGGACCTCTACACCACCGCGCAATCCATCAACCTGGCCATGGCCCTGCGCACCGGGATGCGGGCTGTGCGGATTATCGGTCTGGCGGGCGTTTTTGTGTGCGGCGGCTGGATTTGGCTTAGCCTGAAGAGCAGGAGCAGCGTCACGGTCCCCTTCATTTTTCTGACGGCCTGCGGGGTGCTCAGCTTCTGCTGCCATATCATTGTCACCTTCTACAGCACCGGGCTTCGGATGCTGTTTCTGCTGGTGCCCGGCTGGGCGGCGCTGGCGCTGGTATACTACCTGTACCAGAGGGAATTTTTCTTCTCCGCCTTTGTCTGCGGGCTGGGTGTGGTGGCCCTGTGGCTGGTTCGCCACCGGAACGACAGTCCGGTCACCCTGTATGTGTTTCTTGTGCTGGTGGCGGCGGTTCTCGTTGCCGGCGGGGTTTTGATGAACTGCCTGCGCCGGAACGAGGGAGAGCTCTCCCTTTTGGGACAGAAGCTGCGGATCCTGCCGAAGGACGCGGGATATGCCGTTCTCCTGGCGACGGCGGCGGTAAACGCTGCGGTGGCGGTTCTGGCCCTGGCCATGGGCCCCACTGCGGCCTACTATCTGATGTATGTGCTGGTGGCCTGGCTGTTTGGCCTGCTGGTGTACTACACGGTAAAAATGATGTGATTCTGCCAATATCTGCACCCCGCTTGTGGGCCTGTCCGACAAGCGGGGTGTTTCGCGTCTCCCGGGCCGGAGGGGAAAGCTGTCAAAATTCCCGCAAAAGAACCTGCGGAAAACGGTATTTTGGCCGTTGCTTTTTTACCGGAAGACTGGTACGCTAAGAGGACTGAAAAGGGGGGAGCCTGATGGAGGAAAAACGGGAGGGAGTCCGGATGGAAATCATCGCCCGGATCCGCAGTGAGTTTCCCCAGAAATTCGGAATTCCCCGGCAGAGCGGCCTGGTGGAGGAGCTGCGTGCGGCGGTGGTGTTCGAGCCGGCCTACCGGAATCCGGAGGCGGTGCGGGGGCTGGAGGGGTTCTCGCACCTGTGGCTGCTGTGGCAGTTCTCGGAGAGCCGCGGATGGTCCCCTACGGTGCGTCCGCCCCGGCTGGGGGGAAACCGGCGCATGGGGGTGTTTGCCACCCGCTCTCCCTTCCGGCCCAGCCCCATCGGGCTGTCCTGCGTGCGCCTGGAGCGGATAGAGCTGGAGGGGGGGCCCGTTCTCCATGTGCTGGGGGCGGACCTGATGGACGGCACCCCTATTCTGGACATCAAGCCCTATCTGCCTTATGCCGACTGCCGTCCGGAGGCTGCGGGAGGCTTTGCGGGCCGGACGGAGCGGGAGACATTGACGGTGGAATGTTCCGAGGAGCTTCTTTGGCAGGTGCCCGAGGAGAGAAGGCAGGCACTGCGGCAGGTGCTGGCGCAGGACCCCCGCCCCTCCTACCACCGGGACCCGGAGCGGGTGTACGGCATGGCGTTTGCCGGCTTTCAGGTGCGCTTCCGGGTGGAGGGGAGGGTCCTGACTGTTGTAGAAATCCGGAACCAGGCGGAGCAAATCGAAAAGGAATGAGGAACCCGACATGAAAACCCAGCGTTATCAGATTGACATGTGCAGCGGCGGACTGGGAGGAAAAATCCTGCTGTTCGCGCTGCCGCTGATGGCCTCCAGCCTTTTGCAGCTGCTGTTCAACGCGGCGGACATTGTGGTGGTGGGCAAGTTTGTGGGAAAGGAGGCGCTGGCGGCGGTCAGCTCCAACACGGCGCTGATCAACCTTTTGATCTCCCTGTTCGTCGGCCTGTCGGTGGGCGCCAACGTGACCCTGGCCCGGGATATGGGGGCGGGCAAGCCGGAGGCAGTCAGCCGGGGGGTGCATACCGCCGTACTCCTGTCGCTGCTCAGCGGCGCGTTTCTGATGATTGCGGGGGTGGGGCTGGCGCCCCGGCTGCTGAGGTGGATGCAGTCTCCGGAGGACGTCATCGGCTTGAGCTCCCTGTACCTGCGCATCTATTTTCTGGGGATGCCGGCCACCATGGCCTACAACTTCGGCAGCGCGGTGCTGCGGGCCCAAGGGGACACCCGCCGGCCCTTGTACTACCTGCTGACTGCCGGAGTGGCCAACGTCCTGATGAACCTGTTCTTTGTCATTGCCCTGGGAATGGGGGTGGCGGGAGTGGGAGCGGCGACCGCCCTCTCCCAATACATCTCCGCCGGGCTGGTGCTGCGCTGCCTGGTCCGGGAGGAGGGCCCCCTGCACCTGGACTTCAGGCAGCTGCGCCTGGACCCGGTGGTGGTCCGGCGGATTATGCAGGTGGGCCTGCCGGCCGGCTTTCAGGGCGTGGTGTTCTCTCTGTCCAACGTGGCCATCCAGTCCACCGTCAACTCCTTCGGCTCTACCATGATGGGCGGCTCGGGGGCCGCCCAGAACGTGGAGAGCTTTGTATACGCGGCGATGAACACCTTCTATCAGGCCGCCCTGACCTTCACCGGACAGAACTACGGCGCGGGCAGGTGCGACCGGGTGGACCGGGTGACCCTCTACTGCCAGGGCTACGCCGTCCTGACCGGGCTGGTGCTGGGTACCCTGGCCTACAGCTTCGGCTACCCGCTGCTGTCCATCTATGTCCAGGCCGGGCCGGAGCAGGAGGCCATCATCCAGGCGGGGCTGATTCGGATGCGGTACATCAGCCGGCTGTACGCGCTGTGCGGCGTGATGGACACAATGGTGGGGTCTCTGCGGGGGCTGGGCTACTCGGTGGTGCCGATGGTCGCCTCCCTGGTGGGATCCTGTGCCCTGCGGCTGGTGTGGGTGTATACGGTTTTTCCCCTGAACCCCACCCCTGCCACGCTGTTTGTTTCCTACCCCATCACCTGGACCGTCACCGCCCTGTTTCACATCACCATGTACCTGCTGGTCCGCAAAAAGGCCTTTGCCAAGATGCAGGGCGGCGGCCCTTCCTATCTGGCGGTGGACGGCCGCCACCCGGAGCCGGCGGAGAAGTAGCCGCGCTGTAACCCATCGTTACAAAACTTTAACTGTTTTGTAATGACAGGAGCGGGGATATCTGCTATCCTGTTTGAGAGGAAGAGTTCGATGGATTACGACAAGCTGCTGGGCCTGGCCGCGGAGCTGGGCTGTCAGCTGATGAAGAGCGGAGCGGAGATCTACCGGGTGGAGGAATCTGTGTTCCGCCTGATTCGGGCCTACGGCCTGGAGGATCCCCAGGTCTTCGCCATCCCCAACTGCCTGATTGTCAGCGTGGTGACCCCTCAGGGGCACCCCATTACCCGGATGCTCCGCATCCCCGGCCACGGCACGGACCTGGAGCTGCTGGAGCAGTGCAACAGCCTGTGCCGCCGCCTGTGCACCCAGACGCCGCCCCTGGACCAGGCCCAGGGGGAGGTGGCGGCGCTGTCCCAAAATCAGCGGGTTTACCGGCCGGCCCAGCAGCTGCTGGGCTACGGTCTGGCTCCCGCCTTTTTCGCGCCCCTGTTCGGCGGCGGACTGCGGGACGCGCTGTGCGCCTTTCTGTGCGGCCTGCTGGTGGGCGCCGCGCTGCTGTTCGGCGGCCGGCTGACGGGGACCAACGCCTTTTTCCGCACGGTGATTTGCAGCGCCGTGGCCTCGCTGGCCTCGCTGGTGGCGGTGCGCCTGGGGCTGGGGCTGGATGTGGACACCATAACCATCAGCGTGCTGATGGTGCTGGTGCCCGGCGTGGCCCTGACCAACGCCATGCGGGAGATTATGGCCGGAGATGTTGTCTCCGGGCTGAGCCGTATGTCGGAGGCCATTCTGACCGGCGCGGCCATTGCGCTGGGCGCTGCGGTGGGCCTGGGCATCGGTCAGATTTTGTAGGAGGGGCGAGAGATGCGTCTGCTGTCTGAGCTGCTGCTCCCCTGTGCCAGCGCCTTTCTGGCCTGCCTGGGCTTTACCTTTGTGTTCAACATCCACGGCGTAGGCAAGCTGATTTGCTGTCTGGGCGGCGCGCTGGGCTGGCTGATTTACCTGCTGGGGGATAAGAGCATCACTGCGGGCTTTGCCGCGGCGGTGGCCATCGGCGTTTATTCCGAGTCGATGGCCCGGGCGCGCCGGTGCCCCGCCACCTGCTATCTGCTGGTGGCCCTGCTGCCCCTGGTGCCCGGGGGCGGCATCTACTACGCCATGAGCTACTGCGTCGCGGGGTATAAGGACCTGTTTCTTACCACCCTGCTCCAGACCTTCGGGCTGGCTGCGGCGCTGGCGGTGGGGGCTATGCTGTCCTCCTCGCTGTTCCGCGCCCTCTTTCCCCGCTTTCCACGCCGCCTGCCCGGGCTGACCAAAAAATAAGAGCCGGTCTGAGCGCCTGTTTAACAGCGCTCAGCACACCGGCCGCCGCCGTCAAACAGACCCCGGAGCGCGAAAATTGTCACAAATTGGAGGTAATCCCATGTCCCGCACTGTCCGCGCCTGCCTGCCCCTGTGCCTGCTGCTTCTTCTTGCCGCCTGCGCGCCCGCGCAGAGCCCGCCGCCGGTCAGCGCCTCCGTCCCGCCGGCGGTCTCCTCGCCCGCAGAGCCGGACCGCTCCCCGCCGGAGAGCAGCCCCGTCCAGGAGCCGGAGGAGCCTGAAACGCCGGAGGAGCCCAAGTACGACTTTTCCGCGCCGGTGCCGGTGAACGACCCGGTAGAAAACAGCTATTTTGAGGACGCCGCATTCATCGGCGATTCCCGCACCGACGGTTTTCTCCTCTACAGCGGCATCGGCTGCGGGGAGAATCTCACCTCCAACGGCCTGTCCATCTTCCGGCTGGCGGAGAAGAAGGTGCTGAAGATTGACGGGCAGTCTTATACCCTGCTGGAGGCCCTGGCGCTGAAGCAGTACGGAAAGGTTTACCTCTCGCTGGGCATCAACGAGCTGGGCTATTACAACGACAAGGGCTTTTACCAGGCCTACTGCGACGCCATTGACGCCATCCGGGCGGCCCAGCCCAATGCGGTCATCTATATCCAGGGCCTGATTCCCATCAACGAGGAAAAGGTTTTGGCCAGCGGCGGAAAGGACTATTTCAAAAACGATCATCTTCTGATTTACAACGACCTGATGAAGCAGGCGGCCCAGGAGAAGCAGGTGGCGTTTTTGAATCTGAACCCCTATTTTGCCGACGAGGATGGGGCCCTGCCCGAGGATGCCAGCTCGGACGGGATACACCTGAAGAGCGCCTACTGCAAGCTGTGGCTGGAGTATCTCCAGACCCACACCGTGGAGTTTGAGACGCTCTACCCGGATGGCCCCGAGGGGGAAATTCAGCCGGAGGAGGAATCCGCATCATGAAAAAATGGATTATATTCTGCCTGAGCGCACTGCTGGCGCTCAGTCTGGCCGCCTGCGGCGGAAAGGAGACCGGCGCCGCCTGGACGGAGGACAGCCTTCAGGCGTTTCTGGACAGCGGGGCCTTCTCCGAGGAGCTGGAGGAGCTGGACGCGGATATTTTGTGGCCGCTGTACCGGCTGGAGGACGCGGGGCTGAGCCGGGAGCAGCTGGACAGCGCCCGGGCCTTCCGCTCGGCCGGAGCCACCTGCGAGGAGGTCGCGGTGCTCTCCTTCACCGATGAGAAGGCGGCCGAGCTGGCCGCCGGCGCATTGAAGGACTACACCGCCGCCCAGATTGACGCCAACCGGAGCTACCGCCCGGATGAGATCCCCAAGCTGGAGAACGCCAGAATCGACCGGCGGGGCAGCACCCTTCTGCTGCTGGTGGCCGCAGACCAGGACGCCGCCGCCCAGCTGCTGAAATAGCCGGGGACTTGGGCTTCGCCCACGCTTAGGGCCTGTTTAAGAGCCTGTTTAACATCACACAGCACACCGGCTGGCGGGCCATTTGCCGCCATGCTGTGTGAAATTTTCTTGGAAGCCCCCAAGGATTCCTGCGGAAATTTGCCTTGCCTGGCGGCAAAATTCCCTGTCATTCGGCATATTTCGAGATATTAAACAGGCTCTAAGAAGCGGTGCCAATCTATACGCTTTGGCGATTGGTACTCCGGCATCTTTTGAAGCGCGCCCGGGCCGGCGGGCATCATCCGCCGGGCCGTTGAGTGGGAATGTGATGGAAAGTCTGAATCCGGCGCCGGTTTTCTTACGAAAACCGGCGCCGGAAATTTTTAATCGGTCAGTTTGTCCAGCAGGGCCGCCAGCTCGGACAGCTTCGCGTCCGCGTCCCGGCTGTCCACCGCCTCCCGCACGCAGCAGTCCATATGGGCCCGCAGTACCATGCGGTTGGCTTTTTTCAGAATGGACTGGGTAGCCATCAGCTGATTGGATACGTCCAGACAGTAGCGGTCCTCCTCTACCATCTTCAGGATGCCGTCAATCTGGCCTCTGGCCGTCTTCAGCAGGCGCTCCACCTGGGTGCGGTCGGCCTTCACTGAATGGACACCACCTCGTAGCCCGCCTCGGTCACTGCATCGGTGAGCACCTTGTCGTCCACCTCATGGCTCAGGGTCAGGGCGGCGGATTTGCCCTCCAGGCTCATCGCCACGGCGGACACGCCGTCGATGGCGGCCAGGGCCTTTTCCACCCGACCGGTGCAGTGGGCGCACATCATGCCCTCAATTATTATGGTTTTGTTCTTCATTTTGGTTCCTCCTTGATTGGTATTATCCTTACGCTCCAAAGGGCAGCTCCCGGCACAGGGGGCGTCCGCCGGAGCATCCGGCCTGAATTTGCTTTTGAACAGCCTCAGTCGCAGGGCGTTGGACACCACGCACACCGAGCTCAAGCTCATGGCGGCGGCGGCAAACATGGGGTTCAGCTGCCAGCCCAGGGCGGGGTAAAACACGCCCGCCGCCAGGGGGATGCCGATGGAGTTGTAAAAGAAGGCCCAGAACAGGTTCTGCCGGATGTTGCGGATGGTGGCCCGGCTGAGCTCCACCGCCGCCGCCGCGTCCAGCAGGTCGGACTTCATCAGCACAATGTCGGCGCTCTCAATGGCCACGTCGGTGCCCGCTCCAATGGCGAGCCCCACGTCGGCCCGGGCCAGGGCGGGCGCGTCATTGATGCCGTCTCCTACCATAGCCACCCGTTTGCCCTCCTCCTGGAGCTGGGCCACCTTGCGCTCCTTGTCCTGGGGCAGGACCTCGGCCAGGACGGAGGTCACCCCCAGCTCCTCGCCGATGGCCTGGGCGGTGCGCCGGTTGTCTCCGGTGAGCATCACCACATCCAACCCCAGGGTGCGGAAGGCGGCCACCGCGTCCCGGCTGCTGGGCTTGGGCGTGTCGGCCACGGCGATGACCCCAAGAAGTTCCTTTTTGGTCTCGTTGGCAAAGTACAGCGGGGTCTTGCCCTGGGCGGCCAGCCGGTCGGCCTGCGCGCTCAGAGGGCTGGAGTCCACGCCGGCCTCCTCCAGCATGGCCCGGTTTCCGCCCAGAAAGAGCTCCTCTCCCACGCCGGCCCGCACGCCCCGGCCGTGGACGGCGGTAAAGCCGGCCGCCGCCTGCACGGGCAGGTCACGCTTCCCGGCCTCCTCCACAATGGCGGACGCCAGCGGGTGCTCCGACGGCCCCTCCAGACAGGCGGCCAGGGTGAGCAGGCCGGTCTCGGTGCTCCCGGCGGCGGGCAGTATGTCGGTGACCACCGGCCGGCCCTGGGTCAGGGTGCCCGTCTTGTCCAGCACCACCGTGTCAATCATGTGCAGGGTCTCCAGGGCCTCGGCGGACTTGATTAAAATGCCGTTTTCCGCGCCCTTCCCCGTGCCCGCCATGATGGCCACGGGGGTGGCCAGGCCCAGCGCGCAGGGGCAGGAGATAACCAGCACCGCCACACCGGCGGTCAGGGCCCGGGTCACGTCACCGCCGCTGGCCGCCAGCCAAACCAGGGCGGTGACTGCGGCAATGGCCATTACCACCGGTACGAAAACGCCCGCCACCTTGTCGGCCAGCTTGGCGATGGGGGCCTTGGAGGCGGAGGCTTCCTCCACCAGACGAATCATCTGGGCCAGGGTGGTATCCTCTCCTACCCGCAGGGCCTCAAATAGGAAGGAGCCGGATTTGTTGATGGAGGCCGCAGCCACCCGGTCGCCCGGGGCCTTGTCCACCGGCAGGCTCTCTCCGGTCAGGGCGCTCTCGTCCACGGCGGACTGGCCCTCCACAATGATTCCGTCCACGGGGATGGATTGGCCCGGCCGGACCACGACCCGGTCTCCCACCCGGACCTCCTCCACAGGCAGCTCCACCTCCCGGCCGTCCCGGAGGACCCGGGCGGTCTTGGGCGCCAGGTCCATCAGGCGGGTAATGGCCTGGGAGGTCTTGCCCTTGGAGCGGGTCTCCAGAAACTTACCCAGGGTGATGAGGGTGAGAATCATGCCGGCGGACTCGAAATACAGGTCCATGTGATAGTGAGCCGTCCGCTCCAGGTCCCCATGGCCCAGCCCGTAGCCCATCTGATAGATGGCGAACACGCCGTAAATCACCGCAGCCGCGGACCCCACGGCGATGAGGGAATCCATGTTGGGCGCACGGTTCCAAAGAGTTTTGAAGCCGACCTTATAATACTTATCGTTGATATATAAAATGGGCAGGGTGAGCAGCAGCTGGGTCAGCCCGAAGGACACCGCATTTTCCAGCCCCGTCAAAGCGGCGGGCAGGGGGGCGCCCAGCATGTGGCCCATGGAAATATAGAACAGGGGGAGCAGGAAGACGAAGGACCAGACCAGCTGGCGCTTCATGGAGGCCAGCTCCTCCTCCATGGCGGACTGGCCGGATGGGGCGGCCTGAGCCTGGGCCGCCCCGGGCAGGGAGGCCCCGTAGCCAGACTCAATCACCGCCTGGATGATGTCCTCCGCCGAGAGTGCGCCCTCGTCAAACTCCACGGACATGCTGTTGGTCATCAGGCTGACTGCGGCGGATGTGACGCCGGACAGCCTGTTCACCGCCTTCTCCACGTGGGCGGAGCAGGCCGAGCAGGTCATGCCGGTGATAAGGAACTTCTGCTTTGTCATAAGGCTTCACCTGACTTTATTGAAATGAGCGGATACCTTTCCGGGAAACACCCCCCTGGGGTGGGGTATCTGTATCATAGCACAGATTTTCCTGTTTTGCAATAGGGTTCTCGAATTTTTCCTGCCTATGTGCAGATTCGGCCCAGGGTGCAGGGAAAAACTTTGCAAAGGATAATGACAACCTTTCCTTTCTGTGGTAAAATCTTAACGTTAGAGAGGGGGCCGGGTCATGGGAGAGGAAAAACAGAAGCGCCGCCTGGTAGAGCGGGTTCTCCGGCTGCTGGCGGCCGGGCAGGCCGGCGGCCAGGCGGGCGCTCCCGCAGGGACGCCCCAGGAGCTGGAGGCGGCCGACGCTTTTTTTCAGTTTATGGATGAGATGCCCGGCGGCTTTTTGATTTACCGTGCCGGCCAGGGTGAGGAGATTATCTACGTCAACCAAAGCCTTCTCCGCATCTTCCGCTGTGATACCATGGAGCAGTTCCGGGAGCTGACAGGGAATTCCTTCCGGGGCATTGTACATCCGGAGGATCTGGAGGCCGTGGAAAAGAGCATTTGGGCCCAGATTACCGCCAGCCAGCACGATTTGGACTATGTGGAGTACCGCATCCGCCGCAGGGACGGTGAGATACGCTGGATTGAGGACTACGGACACTTTGTCCACAGTGACGCAGTGGGGGATATTTTTTACGTGTTCCTGCGGGACGCCACAGAGAAGCAGAAGCAGCTCCAGGGGGAGCGGGCCCGTCTGGTGCGGGAGGGCGAGGAGAAGGAGCGCAAGCTCCAGAACCTGATCCAGGCCTATGACAAGGAGCGCAGCCTGATTAACCAGGAATACCTGAAGCAGCTGGAGGTCATCGAGGGCCTGAGCATACATTATGAGTCCATCTGCCACGTGGATTTGGAGGCAGACCAGATTGTGCCCTACCGCCTGAGCAGGCGGACCAGTGTGCTCTTCGGAGGCCGGCTCCGGCCCCTGCCGTATTCCCGGTACGCGCCGGACTACGTGGCCATGTGGGTCCACCCGGAGGACCGGGAGATGGTGGCGCTGGCCACCTCCCCCGGGTATATGCGGGAGAAGCTGACCAGCAGCCCGACCTGTTACCTCAATTACCGGGTGCTGGTGGAGGGCGAGCTCCAGTACCTTCAGCTGCGGATGGTGGGAGTGAAGCACCACGGCGGCGGATTCCAGGTGGTGATGGGCTACCGCCGGATGGACGAGGAGCTCCAGCAGCAGATGGAGCAGCAGTCCCTGCTGGCCGAGGCGCTGGCCAAGGCAAATCTGGCCGTTACCAGCAAAAACACCTTTTTGTCCAATATGTCCCACGATATGCGCACCCCCCTCAACGCCATTTTCGGATTCACCGCCCTGGCCAAGCTGAATATTGACGACAAGGCGGAGGTGATGGGCTGTCTGGAGCGGGTGGAGACGGCCAGCCGCCAGCTGCTGGACATGATAAGCAAGGTGCTGGAGGTGTCCTCCATGTCCGGAACGGCCGTCCTGGAGGAGGTGGAGTGCGGCCTGCGGGAGACGGTGGGGGACGTGTGCGATTTTCTGCGGCCCCAGGCCCAGGAGAAAAACATCGACTTTACCGTGGACTATATCAACCTGAGCCACGACACCGTCTACACGGACAAGGAGAAGCTGCGTCAGCTGACGCTCTATCTGGTGAACAATGCCGTCACCTACACCAACCCCGGCGGACGGGTGGCCGTGTCCGTCACGGAAAGGGGAGAGATGCCCAACCACTATGCCGCCTTCCGCCTGTCGGTGGAGGACACCGGCGTGGGAATCAGCGCGGAGTTTTTGGAGAAAATTTTTGAGCCCTTCAGCCGGGAGAAAGACTCCACGCACAGCGGCGTCCACGGCATCGGGCTGGGCCTGACCATCGCCAAAAATATTGTGGATATGATGGGCGGAACCATGGAAATCCAAAGCGAGGTAAACCGGGGCAGCACCTTCACCGCCGACTTCCACTTTCGGGTCCCGACCCTGTCCGGCATGTCCCAGAGGCTGGAGTCGGAGGGCTCTGACCTGCGCATTCTTCTGGTAGAGGACAACGAAATCAACCGGGAGATCGAGACCGAGCTGCTGGAGGAGATGGGATTTTCCATTGACCCGGCGGAAAACGGGAAAATCGCCGTGGAGAAGATGGAGCGGGCCGCCCCCGGGGAGTACAGCCTGATTCTGATGGATTTGCAGATGCCGGTGATGAACGGCTGGGAGGCCGCGGCGGCAATCCGGGCCATGGAGAATCCGGAGCTGTCCCGGATCCCCATCATCGCCCTGTCGGCCAACATGCTGGAGAGCGACCGGCAGAAATCAAAGGAGAGCGGGATCAACGCCCACCTGCTCAAGCCCATGGACCTGGCGCTGCTGCTGCGTACCATTGAGGCAATTACGGGCAAAAAGCACTTTGGAATCAAGGAATGATAAAAAAGATGCCCGCACGGCTGTGCGGGCATCTGCGCTGTATTATTTCTTCTTCTCCGGTACAAAGAGGATGAATATCAGGGCACATGCGGCCATCAGGAAGGGGTAGTAGAGATAGGGGAGCAGCTTGACGCTGCTGAGGGTGTAGCCCATGGCGGCGGCCCCGCTGACGGCGTAGAGCAGCTGCGCGCCGTAGGGCAGAATGCCCTGAATGACAGAGGCGAAGATATCCAGCAGGGAGGCGGCGCGCCGGGGGTCAATGCCGTACTCCTGGCTGATGTCCCGGGCAATGGAGCCGGACATCACGATGGCGATGGTGTTGTTGGCGGTCGCGATATCCACTCCGGCCACCAAGGCGGCAATCCCCAGCTGAGCGCCCTTTTTGCTGTTGATGCGGGCGTGGATGAAGTCAATAATCGCCTGGATTCCGCCGCCATGCTCCACCAGAGCGCCGATGCAGGCCACGATGATGGAAATCACGGTGATGTCATACATGTTGGAGATGCCGGCGAAGGTGACGTTGAACAGGTCCGTCCAGGGGAACATACCGGTGGCGATGCCTACCACAAGAGACAGGGCGATGCCTGCCAGCAGCACCAGAAAGACGTTGAAGCCAATCAGTGCGCCCACCAGGACCACCAGATAGGGCAGAACCTTCCAGAAATTGAAGGAGTCCAGGCTGAGCGTGGGATTCCCGCCGGGAGTGACGGCCACCAGCAGCACCAGCGTGATCAGGGCGGCGGGGAGCACAATCAGGAAATTCATAAAGAACTTGTCCCGCATCTCACAGCCCTGGGTGCGCACAGCGGCGATGGTGGTGTCGGAAATCATGGACAGGTTGTCGCCGAACATCGCCCCGCAGACCACGGCGCCCAGGCACAGGGCCAGCGGGAAGTCCGTCTTCTCGCTGATGCCCACGGCGATAGGGGCCAGGGCGGCGATGGTGGCGCAGGAAGAGCCCATGGACAGGGAGATAAAGCAGCCGATGAGGAACAGCCCCGCCACCGCGAACCGGGCGGGCAGGAAGGTGAGGAACAGGCTGACGGTGTTGTCCACGCCCCCGGCGGCCCCCACCGCGCCGGAGAAAGCGCCGGCCACCAGGAAAATGAGGCACATGGTCAGCACATTCTCATCCGAGGCACCCTTGGCCATGATTTTCATCTTTTCGTTGAACGGGATTCTGCCTGCCTGGACCACCGCCACCAGCAGGGCGGCCAGAAATACCACGATGGCGCTGACGTTGTAGAAGCCCATGGGGATTTTCATAACGTACTCAAATACCAGGCCGAAGCCCAGGTAGAGCAGCAGAAACACGCCGATGGGGAGCAGGGCGGCGGGATTGCCCTTTTGGGAGCTGCGTCGCTCGGTCATAGGATTGCGCCTCCTTCAATCATGTAAAATTGTGACGAAAATGTAAACATTATTATAGAGGCTGGAGAAGGGAAAGTCAATCGCTGAGGAAAATAAAGCTGGAAATTTGGATAGGGCTGGTCAAACGGACAGCTTTGGAGTATAATAAGCCAGTCCAATTCAAAGGAAGGGAGCGCTTCTCATGCTGCAGGAGACGAAACGCTTTTTATCTTATATCTGCCCCCGCTGCCGCCAGTCGGTGATTGTGGAGAAGGACCTGTTTGCCCTGGCGGCCGCCCCCGCCCATATCCGGTGCCCCTGCGGCGGGTCGGAGCTGCGGGTGGACTTCATGGGCGCCCACGTGTCCATGGAGGTGCCCTGCCTGTTCTGCGGACGGACGCACGGCGTGCGGTGCTCCGCCAACGCCTTTCTCCACCAGAAGGCCCTGGCCTTCTCCTGCGCGGCCTCCGGCCTGGACTGCTGCTATGTGGGCGAGGAGGGGCCGGTGTACGCCGCCACCGCCCGGCTGGAGCAGGCGGTGGACAAGCTGACGGAGGAGGAAGAGGGGAAGGGGGCCTTCCTGGACGAGATTGTCATGCACGAGGTGCTGTCGGAGCTGCGGGATATTGCCAAGCGGGGCGGCATTCACTGCGCCTGCGGCTCAACCCGGTACAATATGAAGGTGAATTACAGCTCGGTGGACCTGAGCTGCGCCCGGTGCGGAGCCCAGATGCGCATTCCCGCCGCCACAGCGGACGACATCGACGACATCTGCTGCAAGGACACCATTCTGCTTCGGGGAAAGGACGTGTGAGGGTGAGCGTCTGGTATGAATACAAAACCGGCGTGGACAGCCGGGACGCGGACGGACAGGGGCGCTGCCGGCCGTCCGCTCTGCTGGGGCATTTGCAGGAGGCGGCCACCCTGGCCGCCCAGGACGGCGGGTTCGGCCGGGAGCGGCTGATGGAGGAATATCGGGCCTTCTGGATGCTGGCCCGGATGTGGTTCCGTCTGGAGCGGCCCCTGAGGTGGGGAGAGGAGCTGACAGTACGGACCTGGCATCGGGGCGGAGCGGGCGCGGCGATGTACCGGGATTTTGACCTTTTGGCGGACGGACGCCCGGCGGGCGAGGCGGTCTCACTCTGGGTGCTGGCCGACGCGGACAGCCACAGGCTGCTGCGCCTGGACAGCGTCCCGCTCCTGGCGGGCACGGACGGAGGGGAGCGGCGCAAGGGGAAAAAGCTGTTCAAGCTGCGTGCGCCCGAGGAGCTGGAGCCCGTGGGCCGGCGGCGGATGCGGTACAGCGACACAGACATGAACGGCCATGTGAACAACACCCGCTATGCCGACTTTGCCTGTGACGCCATCGGAATGGAGGACCTCTCGGAGGGGCGGTTTGTACAGGAGATGCAGCTGGGATACCTGGCCGAGTGCAGGGTGAAGGAGGAGCTGGTTCTGCTGGCCGGACAGGAGGGGCAGGGGGTCTATGTTCAGGGGCGGGACGAAGGGGGCCGGCCCCGCTTTGAAGTCCGTCTGATTTTTGGCAGCGCGCAGTAAGAGGCCGGCGCAGTCAATAAAAATGAATCAGCAGAGGCTCAGCCGTTTGAACAAGCCTGTGTTTTTCAAAATGCCGAACAGGCGCTGAAAAATCCGCCCTCTCCCATCGGGAGAGGGCGGATTTTGGGTTCTCTGAAACGCTCGTCACAGCTGCCGCACAGAGCGGCCGACATAGATTTCCGGCTCCAGCACATAGGAATACTCCCGGTCCTCGCACTCCCGCTGCTGAATCATCTTCATCAGGCGGCTGGCCGCGCACTGGCCCATCTGATAGCTCTGATAAATGGAACAGGTGATACCCTCCTGCTCCCAATCCCCGTCAGAGTAGTCAAAGCACACCAGGGAGTAGTCCTCCGGCACGCGCTTGCCCATCTTCTTCAGCGCATTCCGCACTGTACGGTAAATGGCATTATTACAGCACACCACCGCAGTACACCGGGGCAGCCCCTTCAGAAATTTCTCCACACACCGGGACTCCCCGTGGCCGAAAATCTCGCCGGAGGCGCACCACCTGATATAGTCGTCCTGAAGCTCCACGCCCCGCCGCTGCATCGCGGCGGCCATGCCGTGGAATTTTTCTACGCTCTGGTAGTCGTCATAGGAAAAAATACCCGCGATATGCCGGTGTCCGGCCTGGAGCAGCAGATCGACCAGCCGGTTGGCGCATTTCAAATCGTTCACTGTCACCCGGGGATAGCGGGTGTTCTTGTAGTAGTTATAGAAAATGATGGGGATACGCCGCCGGGAAATCTGGTGGTAGCAGTCCAGGTTGGGGTGGAGCAGGCTGGATTTCACCCCGTCGATAATAAAGCCCTGGAAATTCTGGTTGACCACCGTCTGAAGGCACCGGCGCTCGTTGGCGAACTTGTTGTCCGTAACAAAGACGCAAAGCTCCACCTGGCCGCCGGGCAGGGTGCTTTTTACCCCCTTAATCAGGTCGGAATTGACATTTTTATCCTGGCCCTGGAGAATCAGACCAATCTTGCAGGGGGCCTTTCCGGCGTTCAGCGTGCGGGGCAGGACAGCCTCTTTGTTGATGTAGGTGCCGCTCCCCTTCACCTTGTAGACGTACCCCTCCTGCATCAGCCGCTCCAGGGCGGTGCGGACCGTCTCACGGCTCACCGCCAGGGTGCGGCACAGGGTATTCTCAGAGGGCAGCTTCAGATTGCCGGAAAATTTATTCTCGTCAATGTACCTGATGACCCAGCGGTAGACCTGCTCTGATTTTTTGTTCGACGCGCCCATAACCATTCTCCTTACGGTCCATCATGATCAGACGGCTGCCCTCGGCGCACTCGATCCAGCAAAGCAGGCGAGCTCTCATATTATGGATTACCATGCTGGGGCCCTCCGGCTCTGCCGGACAGCCTCCCGCGGAAGTCAATCTTCGGCAAGCGCTGTAAATATTTTACCCTTATTATCTCCCTTTTTCCCTGCCGCGTCAAGTAGATTTTGACGGAAATCCGTCAAAATTTCATTTTTCTCCCCTTGCGCCGCTGCTACAGCGCCGCAAGTACCTCCTCCACCCGGCGGCAGTGGTTCGGAATGCGCCGGAGCAGCTCGGGCGCCGCACTGTCCACCACATAGGGCCTGCCCACCCGCTCCAGCATCGGCAAATCATTAAAGTTATCTCCAAAGGCCATGACCTCCTCCAGAGAAATCCCCAGCCCCGCGCACAGCAGCTCCATCCCCGTACCCTTGTTGGCCAGGGTGAAATCCAGCCAGGTCTCTCCCGCAACCGCCACGCTGAACCGGTCCCGCCATCGGGGCGCCATCTCCGGCTCCGCCGCCGCCGAACCGCGGGGGCAGTAGGCGGCAATTTTTACAATTTCCTCCGGCACCTGAGCGGGCGACGGGACAAGCACCGTGTGATTGCCCACGGAATAGCGGATGATATTCTCAATCTCGTCCCCCTTGGGGCACAGATAGCTGGTGTCCGCGCCGGAAATCAGCACCTCGCACTCCGGGCGCTCCATAATCTCCCGGCACAGCTCCATAGCGTCGTCCCAGTTCATGGCAGTCCTGCCCAGTACCGGCCCAGGGCTGCCCGGGCCATAGACCACCGCCCCGTTTTCACACAGAAAGGGAATCTCCCCGGCCACCGGGGCAAACAGCCGGCGCAGGCTGGTATACTGCCGGCCGCTGGCCGGACAGAAGAGGATGTTTTTTTTCCGCAGACGGGCAATCTGCTCAAAAATTCCCCGGGGAATCTCCGTCTCATCCCCTTGAAGCAGGGTCCCGTCAATGTCGCTGGCCACCAGACGTATCATGGCCGTCGCTCCTTTCTCTCCGGTTCTCTGCCTACGGCCGGCACTGGCCGCAGGGCTCATACCCCTGGTCCAGCAGGGACTGACGGGTCCCGGTGTAGTCCTGCCGGTTTTCTTCGGTGATGGACGCCGCTCCGGAGCAGTCCGGCAGATGAAATTTCCCAGACTTCAGGTTAATGACGTACTGCGCCGTCTCCTGGCTGGAAGAGCCCTGGCCGGAAGAGCCCTGGGCAGGCGCGGCGCTTTGGCTGTCCTGCCGGCTCTCCCCGGTGGCGTAGTCGATGGTGATGCCGGGCTGGTTGTTGTAGGCGTAGACATCAAAGCACACCGACGCGCCTTGGTCCTCCACCGACCAGCCCTCCATCCGTACCCCCCGGGCCACCAGCTCCTCCCCCGTGAATACCGGCGTCACCCGGTAGAGCACATGGCCGCCCGTGCTTTTTACGTACTCGGCCACCTGGTTTTCAAAGGGGAGCATTCCGGTTACATTCAAATAGCGGGTGCCGGTAATCAGATTTTTCTCGTTGGCATTCTCCGCGGTAAGCTGAAATCCAATGAGATGGCAGCGGTTGTAGAGACTGCCTCCGTCCACCCCGCTGTAGCGCACCGAGTGCCAGCCGGTGGGGCGGACGTGTCCGATGGATTCCCGCCCCTCCGTGGGCATGGTCTCCAGCCCTACGCAGGCGTAGGCCGCACCGCAGCGCCCCAGAGCGTCCAGCTCGCTGTACCGCTCAAAGCATTCCGGACGTATGTCCTCCTCCGGAAACGAGGGGCGGTTGTCCTCCAGCTCCACATAGGCCGCCTGGGAAAAGGGCGGGATGTCCTCCAGACGGAAGGACAGCTGTGCGGGCTGGGCCGCCCGCTCCATCAGTGCCTGGCCGGCGGCCAGCAGCACCAGCAGCACCAGGGCCAGCACAGCCGACCCAAGGGATTTTTTTCTCTTTTTCATGGGGGTTCCTCCCTAAAAACCTGTATTCACACCCCGGCGTCATGTTCGGCGATGAATACAGGCCCTTAATTTTCCCCATTGTACCACGTTCCGGCAGGAAATGCAATTTTTATCCGGTCAGGCCGCCGCCGGTCCCTATTTCAGATTCGTGCAGCAGGCAAATTGCTCCGGCAGCTTTGCCGGCCGGGGGATTGCAAAACGGGGTGGACGGGGGAGGCGAGAGGAGAAGACCGGCTGAGGGGGCTCATCCTTATGAGCGGTTTCTTCCACGGCGGTCCGCTGTCCGGTATAGATTGTACTCCCGCAGTTTAACTAGTATCTTATCAAATCATAGGGGGTGCCCTACGGAAATCAATTTTGCCCCTAAAGAGGAAAAGAGGTAGAATGGGGGGCATGAAAAGCATAAAGGAGTACTTCGAGGAAGTAGAAACGACAAAAGTATATGATGGGTATTATTACCAGGCGGCAGATATTATCAGTATCGTAGTTCTGGGGAGCCTGTGTGGGTTGAAGAATCCCAATCAACTGCATCAATGGGCGACCAATGAGCGGACAAGGGAATTTTCGCGAAAAGAGGTAGAAATTGAGCGAATACCGTGTTATTACTGGTTTTTGTGTCTGCTGAAGTTGGTAAAGCCCGATTCCCTGAGCCGGTGCCTGATGAGGTGGCAGAGGAAATGCTGCCAGAAAACCGCCAAGAGGTCACTGTGTCACTGGGCGGGAAAACTGTCCGTTCGACGGGGAAAATGGACAGCTATGACAGTCTACTGCATATTATAAGCGCACAACTGTGCGAACTGGGAATTACCTGGGCCAGCAAGAGCGTGGACGGAAAAAGCAACGAGATCCCTGCGGTGCAGGAATAATAATGGCTGCCCAGTGTTGTACTCCTACACCCAGTGTTTTCTTGACAAGAAATGCAGAACGGGGTAAAATAGAAGAAATATTCATCTCGTGTTTCAACCAAAAGTGCCCCGCAGTTCAGATGGGGTGAACCAAGCAGAAAAGGAGCTGTAAACTTATGGTCAATCAAAATGCCGCCCAGAAGTTCGTCAAGCAGGGGCTGACCTTTGACGATGTGCTTTTGATCCCTGCTGCCAGCGATGTACTGCCTGCGGACATCGACCTGCGAACCAGGCTTACCAAACGGATTTCCCTGAACATTCCCCTCATCAGCGCGGCCATGGACACTGTGACGGAATACCGCATGGCTATTGCCATTGCCCGGGAGGGCGGAATCGGCGTAATCCATAAAAACATGTCTATCAGCCAGCAGGCCGAGCAGGTAGATATGGTAAAGCGCAGCGAGAACGGCGTCATCACCAATCCGTTCTGGCTGGCCCCCGGGCACACTCTGGCCGAGGCCGATGAGCTGATGGCAAAGTTTCGTATTTCCGGCGTGCCCATCTGCGACAACGGGAAGCTGATCGGCATCATCACCAACCGGGACATGAAGTTTGAAACGGATATGAACCAACTGATCGATAACGTGATGACCAAGGAGAATCTGGTCACTGCGCCGGAGGGGACTACCCTGGCCGAGGCCAAGGAGATTCTGCGCAAGTACAAGATTGAGAAGCTGCCCATTGTGGATAAGGACTTCCACCTGAAGGGCCTGATTACCATCAAGGATATTGAGAAGGCCGAGGTGTACCCCAATTCCGCCCGGGATGAGAAGGGCCGTCTGCTGGTGGGAGCCGCCATCGGGGCCACCTCAGATGTGCTGGACCGAGTGGCGGCTCTGGTGGAGGCGGGAGCCGATGTGCTGGCGCTGGACTCTGCCCATGGCCACAGCCAGAATATTCTGGAGTGCGTCAAGCGCATTAAGGCGCTGTATCCCGACGTGCAGCTGATTGCCGGAAATGTGGCCACCGCCGAGGGCACCCGCGCCCTGATTGAGGCGGGCGCGGACTGCGTAAAAATCGGCATCGGCCCCGGGTCTATCTGTACCACCCGCGTGGTGGCGGGCATCGGCGTGCCCCAAATCACCGCAGTGTATGACGCGGCCCGGGTGGCGGCGGAGTATGACATCCCCATTATTGCTGACGGCGGCGTAAAGTACTCCGGCGATATCGCCAAGGCCATCGCCGCCGGAGGCAGCGTGGTGATGCTGGGATCCCTGCTGGCCGGGTGTGAGGAGTCCCCCGGCGACACCGAAATTTATCAGGGCCGTCAGTTCAAGGTATACCGCGGCATGGGTTCGCTGGCCGCCATGAACCATGGGTCCAAGGACCGCTATTTCCAGGAGTCCAACAAGAAGCTGGTGCCCGAGGGGGTGGAGGGCCGCGTCCCCTACAAGGGAGCGGTGGGCGATACCATCTATCAGCTGATGGGCGGTCTGCGGGCCGGCATGGGCTACTGCGGCTGCCATACCATCGACGAGCTGCAGGAAAAGGCCCAGTTCATGCAGATTACCGCTGCCGGTCTGCGGGAGTCCCATCCCCATGATATCTATATCACCAAGGAGGCCCCCAATTACACCATCAGTCCCGACTGAGGGGGCAGAAAAAACTTCAGGAGTAATATTGAGCGGGGGCCGGCGCGGCGTTAAGCTGTGCCGGCTTTCGCATAGTCATATGAGGAGGTTAAGAGACGTTTGAACCGGCAGCAGTTCATTTGTAGCAAAATGACGGGTTGCGGAAAGTCGGTGAAAGCGTCGAAATCCGCTTTCCAGAATTGGGCGTTCGCTTTATCGCCGTTAATGACGGAGTGGACAGCGACGATCAGATGGGCAGCGACTTTAATGTTAAGTTGACGAAATTGCCTACTAACAAGTTGTGAAAAGTAGAAAAAATATAAGTTTTTAACGCAATTTACTAGATTACAATTTTGCTGATTTTTCAGACTTTTCCAGGATATCCTGCATGACCAATGGAGTAAAATAGCACTCATCATTTATTAGATAATTTAGTCATGTGTGCTCATGAGCAGCTAAAAGCTGCTCATTTTTATATATTTGCTATAAATGAGCAAATCTGAAAAATAACGAAAAAGGAAGGCATAGCCCAAAAGTGTTATAATGGAAGCGCGACCAACCACAAAACACGAGAGGGAATGC
>JAAWHL010000003.1 GCA_022795855.1 Lawsonibacter sp. | reverse complement strand
CCAGCTCGTCGAGCTGGTGGTAGTCCTCAATGGGATGGCCCAGCATCTGCTCCAGCACCTGCACGTCGGTGGTCACATCCAGCACGTCGCCCTGGAAAAGCTGGTCCAGCTGCTTTTCAAAGCCTTCCACCACCTTGTCCATCATGCCCTCAATGCGTTTTTTGGCGGCGGTGATGTTCGCGCCCTCAATCCCCTGGGACTCCAGCTGGGCGTAAGCCCGCAGGATTTTCAGGGTGGTGGGCAGGTAATAGCTCAAAAAGCTGTGCAGCTGGGGGGACTTCTCCGGGTGGGTTTTCTGGTAGTCGAAGATTTTGGCGGTAATCACTCCGATGCGGTCGATTTGGGCGGAGAGCGCCGGGTGGGCGATGGCCTCGTTGACGGCGCGTATCTCCGCCAGGACGGCGTTCTCCTCCTCGCCGGGGGAGGGCTTGGCCTTCCGCTCCGGCTCGGGCTTGGGGCGCTCCCGCAGGCCTCCGTCGGACAGCACCAGCATATCCCCGCCGTAGTCCAGATAGCCCGCAGGGAAGCAGCCCTCGTCCAGCATGTCCTGTAAATCCTCCCGCACCTTTTCGGGGGAGCGGCCCATGGCGGAGGACAGGGCGGAAATGGAGACGGCCTGCTTGGGGCCTATCATGGCCAGATACTGGCGGTAGCGCCTCAGCTTCTTTTTCTGCCGCATTCCGGCCCACCAGGCGCCCACCCCGCCGGCGGTGAAGGTGAGCAGGGGGAGCATGTCCTCCAGCAGGTACCGCCAGCCGCCCCAGCTCAGGGTATCGACAAAGGTCATAGCCGACGCGAAGGCGAAAATCGCCGCGACCGCGCCGCCGATCCCGATCAGATTCTTGGCCTTTTTGCTCTGGCGCGCCAGGGGATCCTGGCCCGGCACGCTCCGCCGTTTGGAGGCCTTGCCGTTCCGGCCGCCCCGCTCCGTCCCCTCGCCGGCGGTGCCGTAGCCGTAGGAGTACTGATAGGCGTAGCTGTTGGAAGCGGTCGGCACCGACTGCGCCGCCGCCTCTCCGCCCTCATAGGAGGCGCTGGTCTGCCCCGCAGTGCGGGCCCCCATGGGCTGTCCTCCCTGCTGCTGGGTGTAATAGGGGTGCCGGCCCCGGACCTGCCGGCCCCGGCCCCAGCTTCCGCCGAACAGGTTCAGCGCAATCAGCAGTACGCCTACCGGCGGAAAGATGAAAAGCATGACAATTGGAATAATCCAGCCGCTCAGCGAGCTGCCGCTGCGTCCGTAACGGTCGCCTCCGTTGTAGCGCGGGTCCTGTTCCATAGCAAAGCCTCCTGTTCCCTGATCCCGTACATCATATCAGAATTACGTGAAAAATACGATTGATTTTTTCTTAAAATTCATTAAGAATCTGTATTCATAACTGAACATGACGCCTGGACGAGGAATTTTTCCGCCAGGCAAGGCGCATTTTCGCAGAAATCCTGGGTGGATTTCAACTGTGCGGCGGGAAAAGTCCCGCCCGGGCGCACGTTTGAGGTTGTGGATACAGGCTCTAAGGGTTTTCCTCGGAAAGGGAATTCCCTTCCGGATGGGCCATATGCGGTTTCTGCTCTATATCATACAGCGAAACCGCGAAAAAGTAAACCGGGCAGCGCAGATTTCCTCCGCCTGTTCCGCAAAATATTTATCCTTCCGCCCGCCTGCCGCCCGGACGCGCCCCTGCCGGGCATTCCGGAGCAGGATATCCCTGCCGCGCCGCTTTCCTCCCGGCTGCTTTTCCCTCCGCATATCCGGCGTTGCCATTTCCGCTGTGCTGTGCTATAATAGGGTTGATTTCCTTTTTCAGGACGGAGGTGTTTCCCATGGACGCGCAGCAGCGCCGCGCCGCGCTGGCCGGCTGTCTGGAGCAGGCGGAGCAGCCGGTTTCCGCCGGGGCCCTGGCGGCCCGCTTTGGGGTCAGCCGGCAAATCATAGTGGGAGACATCGCCCTGCTTCGGGCCGGCGGCCTGGCGGTCTCCGCCACGCCCCGGGGGTATCTTCTGCCCCGGGAGCCCACCGGCCTTCTGCGCACTGCGGCCTGCCTCCACGCCCCCGGCGATATGGGCCGGGAGCTGGAAATCATGGTGGACAACGGCTGTGTGGTGGAGGACGTGGTGGTGGAGCACCCGGTGTACGGCCAGCTGACGGGCCAGCTGCACCTGGCCTCCCGCTATGATGTGCGGCAGTTTTTGGACAAGGTGGCCACCAGCGAGGCCAAGCCCCTGGCCGAGCTGACGGCCGGAGTGCATCTCCACACCCTGCGCTGCCCGGACCGGCAGGCCTACGAGCGGGTGCTGGAGCAGCTGAGGCAGGCCGGCTTTTTGTACCAGTAGGGCCGGCAGGACAGGAGGCGAACGCGCATGGCGCAAAGGATTCTTGCGGTGGTGGGGCCGACCGCCGCCGGGAAGACCCGGCTGGCGGTGGAGCTGGCTCTGCGGTGCAGCGGGGAGGTGGTGTCCGCCGACTCCATGCAGATTTACCGCTCCATGGACATCGGCACCGCCAAGCCCACCCGGGAGGAGATGCGGGGCATCCCCCACCATATGCTGGACGTGGCCGAGCCGGGGGAAGAGTTTTCCGTGGCCCGGTATGTGGAGCAGGCCCGGGCCTGCGTGGAGGATATTCTGGCCCGGGGCCGTCTGCCCATTGTGGCGGGGGGCACGGGGCTGTATGTGGATTCCCTGCTGTCCGGGCGCACCTTCGCCCCCCACTACCCGGACAGCCCCCTGCGGGCCGAGCTTCAGCGGCGGGCCCGGGAGGCAGGCACGGTCAGCCTGTGGAAGGAGCTGAAGTCGGTGGACCCGGAGGCCGCCGCCCTGCTCCACGCCAACGACGAGAAGCGGGTCATCCGGGCCCTGGAGGTGTGGTATCAGACAGGCCGCACCATCACCCAGCACAACCGGGAGAGCCGGGCCGCTCCCCCCCGGTATCAGGCGCTGATCATCGGCCTGGCCTTTCGGGAGCGCCCCGACATGTGGGCCCGGATTGACCGGCGGACGGACGCCATGATGGCCGCAGGGCTGGAGGGCGAGGTGCGGGCCCTGCTGGACCGGGGCGTTCCGCTGACCTGTACGGCCATGCAGGCCATCGGGTATAAGGAGCTGGCCCGCGCCATGCTCTCCGGCGGCAGCGCCACCGGGGCGGCGGAGGAAATCAAGCTGCGCACCCGGCAGTACGCCAAGCGCCAGCTGACCTGGTTTAAGCGGAATCAGGAAATTCGCTGGCACTTTTGGGCAAAAGAGCCGGATTTTCCAGCTGCGGTACTTGCTTCGACAGAATATATGGAAGAATTTGGTTTAGTATAAGGGCATAGAGGCCGAAAAAGGCCCCAGGGAGCCTGCCGGGGACAGACCGTCCGCGCCGCAGGCCCTCTGAAAGAAAAAAGGAGTGCTTACTTATGCAGAAAACCAACAATCTTCAGGAGAGCTTCCTCACCCAGGTCCGCCGGGACCGCCGCTGCGTCACCCTTTTTCTGATGAACGGCTATCAGATGCGGGGGTACGTCACCGGCTTTGACTCCTTCACCGTCATTTTGAACAGCGACGGCAAGCAGATGGTCATTTACAAGCACGCCATCTCCACCATTGTTCCCGAGCGCCCCATCCCCCTGTGTCCGGCGGGTGAGGAGGCGTAACCCGCCCCCGCCGGGGGCTGCATAGGAAAGAGAGAACCTCATGAAACAGGGGAACGCCCTTATTCGCTTTGTAATCCTTATGATGACCGCGGCCCTGCTGTGCTATCTGGGCGTTTACGTCTGGCAGGGCATGACCGACCCCTTCACCACCACCTACGCCTACGCCTTCACCGCCTCGGACGGCGTGGAGGCCGCGGGGTGGCTGGTGCGGGAGGAGCAGGTGTTCCCCACCCAGACGGGCATTGTGGATGTCACCCGGGGGGAGGGGGAAAAGGTGGGCGCGGGCCAGAGCGTGGCCCTGGTCCACCGGGACAGCCAGGCCCTGGCCCTCCAGGAGGAGATGAACGCCCTGAACGGAGAAATCTCGGTGCTGGATTTCGCCCTGGGCCAGGGGGACGCCGGCGCCTCCACCGCCCGGCTGGACGAGGACATCCTCCAGGCCCTGGTACAGCTGCGGGGGACCTCCGCCGCCGGGGATTACACCCAGCTGGAGCGCCAGGTGCTCACGGTGAAAAGCCGGGTGCTGAAGCGGGATTACACCTACGGCCAGGGCCTGAACCTGGAGGACCTGACCCGGCGCCGCCAGGAGCTGGTGGAGCAGTACCAGCTCCTGCGGAGCCAGTCCGGCCGCTCCACCAGCTATGTGACGGCCTCCCAGCCCGGGACCTTTTCCGCCCTGGTGGACGGCTATGAATATGTGCTGACGCCGGAATCCGTCTTCGAGCTGACCCCCTCCCAGCTGGACGTGCTGCCCTCTCTGCGGCAGAACGCGGAGAGCACCCCGGGCAAGCTGGTCACCTCCGGGCGGTGGTACTTTGCCGCCGCCCTTCCCCGGGAGGCCGCCCGCCGCCTCAGCCAGGAAAAGAGCATCATCGCGGCCTTCTCCGGGGACCTGAACCTGGATGTGACCATGCGCGTGGAGCAGGTGGGCCCCGAGGAGGACGGCCGGTGCGCCGTGGTGCTGTCCAGCACCCGGAATCTGGCCGAGACCATCCTGCTGCGGGAGCAGCAGGTGGAGCTGGTCTTCCGGTACTACACCGGTCTGAGGGTGCCCAAGACCGCCCTGCGGATGCAGACAGCAACCGTGACGGACAAGTCCACCCAGGAGGAAACCCAGGTCAGCACCCTGGGGCTCTACACCGTCACCAACGGCAAGGCGGAGTTCAAGGCGGTGGAAATCCTGACCGAGGGGCCCGACCATTACGTGGTACGCTCCGCCGACCAGGGCAGCCGGGCGCTGCGGCCGGGGGACGAGGTGATTGTGCGGGCCACCAACCTGTACGACGGAAAACTGCTGCAATACTAGGCCTTGTTTGAAAAATGGAAATATGACCAAAGACCCGCCGGTTGGGCGTATTGACAATTTTCAAACAGGCCCCGGTACTCTGCCAAGTTAGGAATTAAAAATTGAATTTTGAGCAGGATTTTTGCGGAACAGGGCAGAGGACGCCGGTGGTCTGGCGCCCACCAAGGACGGCAGCGAAATTGTGTGAAAATCCAGCCAAAAGGCAAATGCAATTCCCTGGCTTGGCGGAGTACTGGAGCATGAAGCTATAAAAACCGGGGAGGCGCGGCGGCAAAGGGCCCGCTGTTCAGGCGGACCGCCCCCTTCAAACAGACCCCGGAGAGAGGATTCTGCCCATGGATATTCAGGAACGTGTGAGAGAGGTACAGCGCCGTCTGGCCCGGGCCGCGGAGGCGGCGGGCCGGGCCCCGGCTGAAATTACCCTGTGCGCCGCCACCAAGACCCAGGACTGCGCCGCCGTCCGCGCGGCTGTGGCCGCGGGGATTTCGGTGTGCGGAGAGAACCGGGTGCAGGAGCTGGCCGCCCATCTGGAGGAGGGGGCCTACGCCGGCGCGGAGGTCCACTTTATCGGCCGCCTTCAGACCAACAAGGTGAACAAGGTGGTGGGCCGCGCGGCGCTCATCCACTCGGTGGACTCCCTCCGCCTGCTCCAGACCGTGGAGTCCCAGGCCGCCCGGCTGGGCGTGCGCCAGGACATCCTTCTGGAAATCAACATCGGCCGGGAGGACAGCAAGGGGGGGATCGACCCCGGCCGGACGGAGGAAATGGCCCGCGCCGCCGCCGGAATGGAGCACATCCGCCTGCGCGGACTGATGGCCATCCCCCCGATTTCCGCCGTCCCTGGGGGCAGCCGGCATTTTTTTGCAGAAATGTATCAGCTTTTTGTTGACATAAGAACGAAAATGTCCGATAATCAATATATTGATTGCCTGTCCATGGGGATGAGCGGCGACTTTGAGGACGCCATCGCAGAGGGGGCCACCCTTGTACGTGTGGGAACCGCCCTGTTCGGCCCCCGCCCGCCTGTGCGGACTGCGCAGCCATAGGGCTGGCTGGATGCCCTTTGGCCTTGTTCAAGGCTCAGACCTGTTAAAAAAATGATACCAAGGAAAAGAGAGGATCACTGTCATGGGTTTTATGGACGAACTCAAGCGCCTGGCTCATCCCTACGAGGACGAGGATGATGACGATTTCGACGACGATTTCGAGCCCGCGCCCCCCCGCGTCACCGAGCGCCGCAGCGTCTCCCGTTCGGACACGCTGTACAACACCCCCGCGCCGGAATCCGACCGGCGCAGCAACAAGGTAGTCAACATTCACACCACCACCCAGCTCCAGGTGGTGCTGGTCAAGCCGGAGCGCTTTGAAAACGCCAGCGAAATCGCCGACCACCTGCGGGAAAAGCGCACCGTCGTGCTGAACCTGGAGTCCACCAACAAGGAGATTGCCCGGCGTCTGCTGGACTTCCTGTCCGGCGTGGCCTATGCCAACGAGGGCAAAATCAAAAAGGTGGCCATCTCTACTTACATTATCACGCCCTACAACGTGGACATTCTGGGCGACCTGATTGATGAGCTGGAGAACAACGGACTTTATTTCTAAAACAGACAGCCGCGCCGGGCGCGCGGCAGCAGGAGGTCAACCGCTATGCTCACTCCTCTGGAAGTATCCGAGCGCGCGTTCCAAAAGGTATCCTTCGGCGGGTACAACATGGCCCAGGTGGACGAGTTCCTGGACCTGCTCACCGCGGATTATACCTCGCTGTACAACGAGAACGCCGTGCTCAAAAACAAGATGAAGGTCCTGGTCGAGAAGGTTGAGGAGTACCGCGCCACGGAGGATACCATGCGCCAGGCTCTGATGTACGCCCAGCGCAAGGCGGACGAGCTGGTGGAGGACGCCGAGCAGAAGCGGGCCGCCATCCTCCGCCAGGCCGAACAGGACGCCGCCGACCGGGCCGTTTCCGTGGAAAAGGAGCTCCAGGCCGAGCAGTTCCGCCTGTCCTCCGCCCAGAGCGCCACCGCCGCCTATGTGGCCCGGGTGCGCGCCCTCCACGAGCAGGAGCTGAAATACCTGGACCAGCTCCACGAGCTGGCCCCCGACGCCGCTCCCGCCGCCGACCACGTGGAGCAGGCCGCCTCTCAGATTGACGACAGTGTCCGGAGGCTGGTAGCCCAGGCCATGGCCGAGGCTACCGCCGAAAACCTGAAAGCCAAGCAAACCGCTCAGCCTCCCGAGGATTTAAGCGACACCGCCGAATTTTCCCCCGCCCAGGAGGAGCCCGCCGCCCCCCCGCCGGAGGAGGGGAGCGATCCGCGCCGCATCAGCTTTGACAACCTTCAGTTTGGACGGGATTACGAAATTAAATAGGCCGAATGGCCCTGCCCAATCCGGACCGGCTGCTGCCGGCGCAGATTGCGCAGGGCCATTCCTGTTAGGGCCTGTTCAACATCTCTCAGCACACCGGCCGGCGCGCCTTTCCCGCCATTCTGGGTTCCGTTTTCGTGGGATCCGCCAAGGATTCCTGGGGAAATCTGTCTTGTCCCCTGCTGCCCCGGCATACTTCGAGATATTCAGCAGGATCTTAGAAGCTGTACCAATCGCCTCAGCACGCATCTTTGTGGCCGAAATCGCCGCTGGCCGTGTGAAAAAATATTGCAATACATCCAATATCCCTGCAATTTTTTGCCTTGCCAGCAGCCATTTCGCCTCGCAAATCTGCGCACTTCGGCTAATGGTACAGCTTCTTAAACATATGCAGGCCGGTCCGGATTCCTCATCCGGACCGGCCCCGCTTTATTCCGGGCGTCCCAGCTGGTAGAAGGCCACGGCGCTGGCCGCCGCCACGTTCAGGGAATCCACCCCGTGGGACATGGGAATGCGCACCGTGTAGTCGCACCGGGCCACAGTATCCCGGGCCAGGCCGTCCCCCTCGGTGCCCAGCACGACAGCCAGCCGCTCCTCCGCCGCCAGCCGGGGGTCGGAGAGGTGCATGGCGTCCTCCCGCAGGGCCATAGCCGCCGTCCGGAAGCCCAGGCCGTGGAGCAGCTCCTGCCAGTCCTCCCCCTCCGGGAGGTAGGTCCAGGGCACCTGGAAGACGGTCCCCATGCTCACCCGGGCGGCACGGCGGTAGAGCGGGTCGCTGCCCGCGCAGGTCAGCAGCACGCCGTCCATACCCAGGGCGGCTGCGGAGCGGAAAATCGCCCCGATGTTGGTGGGATTCATGATATTTTCCAACACCGCCACCCGCCGGGCCCCGGCGCAGACCGCCCGCGCATCAGGGAGCGCCGGGCGGCGCATGGCGCACAGCATCCCCCGGGTCAGGCGGAACCCGGTCAGACGGGTCAGCACCTCCGGCTCCGCCGCGTAGACGGGAACGTCCCCGCACCGGGACAGCAGCTCCTTCCCCTTTCCCTCCACATGCCTGCGCTCCATCAGGAAGGACACCGGGGCACAGCCCCCGTCCAGGGCCCGGCCGATGACCAGGGGGCTCTCCGCCACGAACATGGCGTTTGCCGGGTCGGCCCGGCACAGCAGCTGGTTCTCTGTCAGCCGGGCGTAGACGTCCAGCTCCGGCGCGGAGAAATCGGTGATTTCAATGACCCGCGCCATCACAGCCCGCGGGACTTCCGCCGCTTGATTTCCTCCCGCTGCACCGCGAAGATGGCCCGCAGCAGGCGGTCCTGCTCCTTGGCAGGCACCGATTCAAACTGGCAGCCGTAACGGATCAGCCCGTCGCTCATCTCCCCCACCCGGCGCACCTGGCAGTTGAAGGTGAAGGGGGCTTCCTGCTCCACAATCCGGATACCGGTGATGGACAGCCGGTCCCCCACCCGGTATTCCTCCTTGCAGAGAATCAGCATCCCGCCGGCGCTCACATCCTGGACGTGGCAGGGGGCCGGCTTTTTCTCCTGGCCCCCTGCGGCCGCGGCCCACTTGATGCACATGGCGGGGGAGTGGGGGCTGACCCGCTGGCGGAAGTAGGTGCGCTGCTCCTTGGTAAACTGGCTGACCAGCCGGTCAATCTTCCAAATCTGGCTGGTGCTGCCGCAGATTTTCCCCTGAAGCACTAAATTCTGCTCGTTCTGAAAGAAGCGCAGCCGCACCTCCGCGTTGTAGAGGATGGGGGGAAGCTCGTCGTCCTTGGCGTCCCGGATAATCACCGAGCTGCCCTGGCATCCCTCCAGCCGTCCCATGAACAGCAGCCGGTTTTCCACGTTCAGGACCTCCACCGCCATTCCCGGACGGAGGCTGATTTTGATTTCCTGCTTCTTTTCCTGCTCTGCCTGAGGCATCCTGGTTCACTCCCTGCTTACATTGTGATTACATAGTGGAGGAGCACCGCCATTTCGGCCCGGGTAATGGGGTCCTGGGGGCGCAGGCGGCTGCTGTCCCGGCCCACGGCGCCCAGCTGCACCAGGCTGCCCACGGCGTATCTGGCGTAGCCGGAAATTTCCCCGCTGTCCCCGTAGAGGGACAGGTCCACCGCCGCGCCGTTGCCCAAGCTCCAGCCGGAGGCGGTCAGGGCGTTGCACACCATGACCATGGCGTCCTGGCGGCTGAGCTGATTTTCGGGCATGAAGTTCACCCCGTCGCCGGACACCACGCCTCTGCTTCTGGCCGCGGCCACCGCCTGGGCGTAGTAGGCGCCGTCGTCCACGTCGGCAAAGCCGGAGCTGCCGCCGCCGCTGAACCCGAAGCCCTTGCACAGCATCTGCACAAAGTCGCACCGTTTGATCGGTAGGCCGGGCCCGAAGGCTCCGCCGCCCATGCCGGCCACAACGCCCTGCTCATAGAGATAATCCACCGCGGCCACCGCGTCAGGGTAGCCGCCCATATCGGTGAAGTAGGCGGAGGAGACCCCGGCTCTGGTGACGGTGATGTTGATCCGGCCGTTGACCCGCTCCCCGCTGGTGCTGACGCCGTTGTAGTACAGGGAGGCCGTGCCCTGGAAGCTGCGCTCCGGGACAAAGGTGAGCTGGTCGATGCCGGGGGTTCCGGATACATAGAAGCGTGTGCCGGAGCTCACCTGGCTTCCGGTGCCGGATCCGCTGTAATTGCTGTACAGCCGTCCGGAGGAGGAGGAAGGCAGGCTGGTGAACTGGATGTAGGACAGGGCCTGACTCATCACCGAGCCGCAGGCGCTGCGCAGGCTGGAGGAGGTCAGGCGGATGGGGGTGTCGCTGCGCCCGCTGTAGTTCACCGTGACCGGGCTGTTGGAGGTCACGCGAATCTCCACGGTGCCCCGGTAGGTGTCCCCGTCCCGGCTGTAGCCGGTATAGCTTATCTGTGCGGTGCCGGAGTAGCCCTCTCCGGCCAGGAAGGAGACGCTGCCAAGCTGATAGGTGCCGCCGGTGCGGTAGTAGCTGGTGGAGGCGGAGACCCGGCTGGCGTAGGTGCCCCGGCTGCTGTTGTACTGGTAGCACAGCAGGCCCTGGCTGGAGGAGGGCAGGCTGAAGCGCACATAGCTCAGGGTGCTGCCCAGGGCGTCCTCACACACGTCGTTGAAGTCGCCGGGCTGGAAGGTGACCGCCTGGCCGCCCTGGACCGAGTACTGGATGACCCGGACGTCGCCGGAGTCGCCGGTGTCAATGTACACCTTCCCCTGGAAGGAGGTCCCCTCGATGCTGTAGCCGGTGAAGTCGATGACCACCCGGTCGGGGGCTCTGGAGGCCGGGACAAAGGACACGCTGTCCAGGGAGGGGCTGCCGCCCCGGTAGTAGTAGGTGCCCGAGCTGACCCGGGTGCCGGGGTTGGAGCTGCTGCGGTAGTTGTAGTACAGGGTGCCCTCGTCCGCCTGGGGCAGGCTGAAGCGCACATAGTCCAGGGACTCGCCGGTTACATCCCGGCAGGCCCGGTTGAAGTGGGAGGCGTAGAAGCGCACCCGCTCTCCGGGGTTGGCGGTGTATTGGATCCCGCCCTTGCTGATGGTGTCCCGGTTGTTGACCGTGATGGTCACCCGGCCGGAGTAGGCGCTGCCGGAGGTATCCACCCCCCGATAGGGGATGGTGACGGTGCCGCCGAACCCGTCGGCGGGCAGGAAGGTCACCCGGTCCAGGGAGGGGTTGCGGCTGCGGCTGTACTGGGTGGAGGCGGTCACCTTTTCCGGATAGACGGCCTGGGCGCTGTAGTTGTAGTACAGGGTGCCCCGGCTCTCCTGGGGCAGCTCAAAGGTGACATAGCTCAAATCCCGGCCGGTGCGGATGCGGCAGATGGTGTTGAAGTCGTTGGCCTGGAACTCAATGGGGGTGTCCCCCTTGGTGGTGTAGGACACGTCGTCAATGCCCTCCACATACAGGCGGATGGTGCCTGAGTAGGTCTCCCGCTTCTCGCCCCAGCCGGTGTAGGTGATCTCCGCGGTGCCGGTGAAGTCGTCATTGGGGACAAAGGTCAGGTTGGCTATCATCCTGTGGCCGGCGGAGGAGTCGCTGTAGTAGAACCGGTCGGTGGCGGCGACGCCCGCCCCGGTGTCGCTGGGGGAGTTGTAGTTGTAGTACAGGGTCCCCTGGCTGGGGGCCACGGTCAGGGCGGTGATGTAGGACAGCCTGCCTCCGTCCGTGGCCTCGCGGCAGGCCTCGTACAGGTCGTAGCGGATTCCGGAGAAGGAGAAGGGCTTGCCCGCCTCGGCCTCTCCGGTGGTCACGCCGGAGGTGTTCTCCACCACCGAGATCTCGCAGGGGACGGACTTGTAGTCCCCGGCGGTGACGGTGACCCGGGTGGTGCCGATGATGCGCCCGGTGACCCGGCCGCCCGAGATGGTGGCCACGGCGGTGTCGTCAATCTCCCAGAACACCCCCTGGCCGATGGCCGCGCCGTAGCGCTTATAGCTTAAATCCTTGGAGCTGTTCTCCTTGACCTCCACCTTCTCCAGGGCGGGGGGATCGTCCATCTGGCTGTCGTCGTTCAGAATCAGGCGGACGCCGGACACGGTGACCACGCAGGTGTCATAAATGCTGGGGTCGCTCCGGGCGGCCACGGTCACGGTGGTCTCGCCGGGGGCGACGGCGGTCAACTCGCCTCCCACCACGGTGACCACCTTCTCGTCATCCGAGGTCCAGATCAGCTGGTCGGTGTGGTCGGCGGGCAGGGCCCGCACCTCCAGAACGGCGGTCTCGCCAATCTTGTCCAGGCGCAGGGAGCTGTTGCGCAGCTCCAGGCTCTGGAGGGGCACCTTGGGGGCGTCCGGGTCGTCCGGGTCCACGTCCCTTACCGTTACGGTGCAGGTGATTTTCTGATTTTCTCCCGCTCCGCCGCCCACGGTGGCGGTGACGGTGGTGCTCCCCGCCGCCACACCGGTAATCACGCCGTTTTCATCCACCCGGGCGACTTTGGGGTCCGCGCTGGTCCAGGTCACCTCCGCGTCGGCAGGCTTGACCACGGGGGTCACCGTGCGGCTGTTCCCCACGGTCAGGCTGACAATCAGCAGCTCCTGTCCCAGGGAGATGGTGGGCGGGGCGGGAATCTGGGACACCCGCAGGCGGCACTGGGCGCTCTGCTTGCCGGCGGTGACGGTAATCAGGGTGTCCCGGGCCTGCTTGGCCTCGATGGTGGCCTCCCAGATGTCGTAATCCGCGCCGGCGGGCGCCGTCACCTGCCGGACCGACTGGATGGAGGCCACGCTGGCCGCCCCTACGGTCCAGGTGATGTCGTCCTTGCCGGCAATCCCCTTGGGCTTGATGTAGGCCTGAAGGGTCGCGGTGTCCTTCACCTGCACCGTCAGCACCCGGGAGTCCAGCTCCAGGCTGGACACCGCCTGGGTAACGGTCACCTTGCACTTCTTGGTCACCGCCGCCGTTCCGGTCCCCGACTGGGCCGCTGTCACGGTGATGGTCGCCGTCCCCTCTTTCAGGGCGGTGATAATGCCTTCCTCGTCTACCTTGACAACGCCTTCGCCATCGGTGACCTTAAACGTCACCGCGTTTTTTGCCTCCACCGGCAGGACGTTCACCCGGATTTTTGTCCACTCCCCGGTTTTCAGCTGATACTGGTCCTCCATCAGCTCAATGCTGGTGGCCTGGGCAAAGACGGTGACGCTGCAGATGACCTGCCAGCCGTAGGTCCTGGAGGTGGCGGTAACCTCCGTCTCGCCGTACCCCACGCCCGTTACTGCTCCGTTTGTTACAGTTGCAATATTCGGGTCCCTGGTCTCCCACAGGATGTCGGTGTCGATATCTCCCTCCGCGTCTGCGGGGAGATAGGAGCACCGCAGTGTCTTTGTCTCGCCGACGGACACCTCCAGGCTGGTCTTGTCCAGCTGGATGTCCTTCGGCTTGTTTTCCACGGTAACCGTACACTCCGCTTTGATGCTGTTATCCGAGTCCAGCTTCACGGAAATCGTCGCTTGACCCGCCCCGGTTCCAATCACAAGGCCGTTCTGGGTGACGGTGGCGACCGTAGCGTCGCTGCTATCCCATGTAACCGAATCGGACGCGCCGCTGGGAGTCAGCGCGTAGGACAGCTGGTATCTGTCGTTTACGGATATCTTGACCGAACCGGATGGGCTGATTTCAATTCCGGTCGCGTCCACTGCCACCGCCGGGACCGCCAGCAGAGAGGCCATCAGGGCCAATGTGAGCAAAAGCGCGCCTCCCCGGCGCAAAATAACCTTTTTCATCCGTCCATACTCCTTTTGCGCGTTTCTTTCCTGGAGAGAGGGAGCGGGCGGGAATCCGCCCGCTCCCTTCTGAATCTGCGCTTTTAATTCAGCCGGTCTCTGCCGTCCCAGCCCCGGGTGATCTCCACCCTGGCCCGGTATTCGGTTTTATACTTGATGGTGCCGTCGGCGTTGGTACCGTCCTCCACCCGCACGGGGTCCACCCGCAGGGTCACCGTCAGGGGCACGTTCTCCCAGTTGTTGCCCGTGGAGTCGCAGAGGGTGGGGCTGAAGGTCACGGACGCGCCGTCCCCGGCGTTTTTCAAGCTGAGCAGGATTTGTGTAATCGCCTCGGCGTCGTCGTCATGGGTTCCGTTGGCCCGCACGTTCATTCCGCCCACGCCCATGGCCAGGGATACCACCGGGGTATGGGAGGGATTGACCACCGGATGTCCGCTGCTGCCGCCGATTGCGCAGTTGTCCAGGGGGCTGTAGGAGGTATTGGTGCCGCTTCCGCTCCGGTTGTACAGGCCCTCGTTGAACACCAGCAGCAGCGTGCCGTTGGCGATGATCCTGTTCGTTCCCAGGTCCGTCTGACTGAGCAGGGCGTTGGTGATATAAGGGGACTCGGTGTCCCGGTTGGACACCGGCTGGGCGGCGCGGAAGGCGTCGCCGGAGCCCTGGTCCGCCGAGCTGCGTCCCACGGCAATCACCACGTGGGGGTTGAAGCCCTGCATGAACTCACTGGTCACGTCCTGGGCGTTCAGGTAGTAGTTCGGTTCGTTTTCCACCTCGGTAAAGTTCAGGGTGCCGTTGTCTATGACCGTGTTGCCGTTGGTGCGGGAGGCACGGATCAGCTCCGCGTAGGTGGCCTTGGCGGCGGTGGTGGCGTACTTGTCGAACACGCTGCCCTCATAGGTGCGGCCGTCGCTGCCCACCACACGGGTGGCCATGGCCTCCAGCACGCTGATGTTCTGATAGGCCGCGGGGAGGGACGGGTTGGCCACCGCGTAATTGCGGAAGGGCTCAAGGAAGCGGGAGTCCTCCTTGCCGATGGGCACGATGATGTAGTCCACCACCGCAGGCCGGTCCACGGTTACCGACACGGCGGGGTCGTGCACGTCCATGTCAATCAGGGGCCGGATGGCGTCCACGGTCTTGAAGCGGTAGACCATGGTGTCCGAGTAGACCGCGCCCACCCCCTTGGTGACCACGTAGACGTAATAGATGGTGTCGGCCGACAGGCCGGTCAGGCGGATTTCCGAGGTGACGTTGGGCTCAAGCGTTTCGGTGCTGCCCGTCTTAATCAGGCGGTTGTTGTTGAAGCCGCCGCCGGTGACCGTGATGCGGTCGGGGACGGAGACGTACAGGGGGCTGTACCGGTCCTGGCCGGTCTCCGGCACCAGGGCGGGCAGGGGCCGCACGTCGTCCACCACAAAGTGCTCCGGGTACTGGCTGGGGCTGCCCTGGAGGCTGGGCATCACCGGGCTCTCATAGTCGATGATGTCGCTGATGCTGGAGGACATGCCGTTGCGGTAGGTCACGCTTGTCAGGGGAACCGCCGCGTAAAACACCTGTCCGGGCCGGTCCAGGGTGACGTTCATGGTGGCGTAGGTATCCCCCGGGTTGAACGAGGGGTGGTTGTTGGTAAAGCTGGGGGGCTCGGTGGCGCTGATCATCTTGCGGATCTCAAAGGGGTCGGGCAGGCCGATGGATACCAGCTCATAGTCCTGCTGGGCCGTGTTCCAGTCGCTGAGGTAGCTGCCCTGGGACAGGTTGGTCAGGCCGAACTGCCCCCCGGCCACCACGGTGATTCTCACCACCACCCGCTGGTTCCAGGAGGTGCGGTCGGAGCTGGTGCCCAGCCGGGTCAGGTGGATGCCGAACTCCCGGCCGGCGGGTTCAATATCCCGCAGGGAACCGAACACGGGCTGGCCGGCGTTGGGCCGGATGTTCCGGGTCAGGCTGTTGTAGGCAAAGCCGTCCTGGCCACCGCCCACAATCAGGCTGGCGCTTCCCTCCAGCTCCCACGCGTCGTCCCCGGCGCCGATGGGCCGGGAATAGAGCTGATAGTCCATGTTGGAGTCCGCCCAGATCAGCATATCCCACAGCATGGTTTCGTCCACCCGGTCGGTGGCCTCGGGCCGGAAGAAGAAGTCCATGTCAATCTCCACCAGCCCGCCGCCGTACTCAATCTCGTACTCGTTGGCAATCTCCAGGTTCACCCGGGCGAACACGGTGCGGAACCGGGGCAGGTCGGTGCCCCCCATCTGGGTGGGGGAGATGGCGGTGTCGGCGATATTCTCCACATGGAAATAGTAGGCCGCGCCGCTGGCCAGATTCAGGGCGCTGGTGTCCGGGCTGTTGGGATTGGTGGGCAGCGTCACCACCATCTTGCCGTCCTCCCGGACAATGACGGCGTAGCGGTAGTCCACCACCCAGTTCTCCGCGCTGGGGTTCATGCCCCGGTCCACCACCTCCACCGGCTGTCCGGTAGAGGTGCAGTACATGGTGAAGCACTCCCGCAGGTGCTGGGCCATGGTCTCCCGGGCGGACATCTCGTTGGGGGTGTTCCGGGAGGACACCACCTCCTCATACAGGTCAATCAGGGGCGTGTAGACCGGCTTGCCCAGCAGGTCCTGGGTCACATGCTGGATGCCCTCGTTGAAGACCAGCCGGATGCTGGTGTCGGGCAGGGGGGTGTTTTTGTCCTCCCCGTTGTACTTGGTGAACTCCTGGATCACGGTGGGAGCCACGCCGTCCTCGGTGTTCACGGTAATCACCCGCACCGACTCGGAGTAGTTGCCCGCCCGGTCCTTGGCCACGTAGTACACGTCGTAGGAGCCCTCGGCCTCCAGGCCGCCGATGACAAACTTCACCTCGGCCTCCGCCTGGGTGGCGGTGCTGGAGCCCTTCTGCACCGCGCCGATGCCGGACTCCACCTGGCTCTTGGCGGCGGTGTCGGTCAGCTCGGGGGGCGTGGCCATGCCCGACAGGGGCCGCAGGAAGTCCTCGCCCTCCTTGACAATGGCCCAATACAGGGTGCCGGGCTCGTTCAGCACATAGGTCAGCTCCACGCTGTTGGCCTTGGCGTCGGTCTGCTCCATTTCGCGGATGATGGGAGGCGTGCCGTCAATGGTGGTGAAGCTCAGCCGGCGCACCTCGGAGCTCTGGGCGCCGTTGTAGTCGTTCAGCCACAGGTACAGGTCGTAGGCGGTGGTCTCCTCCAGGTCGATGCTGTTCACAGTGAAGGCCAGGGTACTGTTTTTCACCGCGTCCAGGCTGCCGTAGCCCAGGTTGCCGGACAGCGCGCCGGTCTTGAAGTCCTGGGGCCGGGGCGCGGTGCTGCCCGAGGGCATCAGGGCGTAGAAGAGCTGGCAGCTCTTGGTGGTCATCACCGCCACCTGGGCCGAGCGGTTGGTGATTCGGGACATATAGGGGTAGCCGTTTCCAAAGCCGGGCACCGAGTTGTCCGGGGTGGTGAAGGAGGTCACCTTCACCGGGCTGTTCTGGCCCCGGGCGTCCACCAGCACGGCGGACAGGTAGTAGGACCCGTCGGAGGTCAGCCCGGCGATGGGGGCGGACACCTCGGTCTTGGAGGCGGTCACCTGGATGCTGCCCGAGCGGACGGCCTTTCCGCCGTAGGCAGGGGGCGAGATCAGCTCCTCCGCCCCGATGGAACCGTCGGCCAGGGCGCTGACCGCCCAGTAGACCGTCCCCCGCTTGTTGGTGCTGAACACCGCCTGGGCGGAGGTGGGGGCCACATCCCGGGCGGCGGGATAGCCGGACAGCAGCCGGGGGTCCTCCGAGGATTCGGCGGCGGCCACGGTATCCATGGTCTCGCTGTTGATGTTGGCCGTGATGCCGGGGCGCACGGTGATGGTGTCGGGCAGGATGGTCACGTTGCTGCCCGGGGCGTTCACGTTCAGGTGGTCGATGTCGCCCTCGCCGGTGACGCCGGTGCCCACGTCCAGGTTCACCTCTTCGGCCCGGGCGCTGCCGTCAATGACCAGGGCGGAGCCCACCGCCTGCTCGTCCACGGTCACCTTCCCCACCACGCCCTGGGCCAGCACCAGCCGGGAGGCGGGGGTCTTGTTGACCACTTCCTTGATGTTGCCCGCCAGCTGCACGTTCATGCCGCTCTCGCCGTCAATCTCGATGCGGTGCATCCCGTAGCCCTTGGGGGTCACGTCCTCCAGGTAGGAGGAGGTGCGCACGCTGGTGGTCCCGATGTCGGTGTCGCCCTCGGTGCGGATGGTGACAAAATGGTCGCCGATGCTGTCCACAATCATCTCGCTGGCCGAGACGTTGCGCAGCAGCACGCTGTTCTGTCCGCCGCTGCTCTCGCCGCCGCCGCTGGCGATGATGCGGCCCAGCACGCTGACGTTCTCCAGCAGCACGTCCCCAAGGCCGATGCCGCCGGTCAGGTACAAATCTCCCGCGATGGTGGTGTCCCGCAGCGTCACCCCGGAGGTGTTGACGGTCACGTTGCCGTACACGCTGCCCAGGCTGTGGACGCCGCCGGTGCTCACCGGCTGTCCGATGGCCTTGACCAGCATGGCGGCCGCCTCGCCCCGGGAGATGTTGTTCTGGGGCCGGAAGGTGCCGTCGGGATAGCCGCTGATGATGCCCGACTCGGCCACCGCGCGCATGATGCCGCGGCTCCAGCTGCTGAAGGACCGGCCGTCGGCAAAGTCCAGCACCTCGCCGGGGTTGGCCTGCATCATCATGTTTTTGGCCAGCAGCAGGGCGCCCTGCTCCCGGGTCAGGGGGTCCAGGGGGGACGCCGTCACGTCAGAGGTGCCGGCAAAATAGCCCACGTTATAGGCGATGGCCACGTCGTCGGCATACCACTCCAGACCGCTGATGTCGGTGAAGGGGATCTCGCCTACCTGGTCGTAGCCGTAGGCCCGGTTGATCAGGCTGAGGAACTCCGCCCGGGTGATGGCCCGCTCCGCGTCCTTGCTCTCCGGCAGGTCGCTGCGCATAATGTTCCAGTCAATCAGCTGCTGCATGTAGGGCGCGGCCCAGCTGTCCTCCTCGGCCTGCGCCGCGGGCATCAGCCCCAGGAGCATCACCAGGGATAAAATCCCCGCCATCCCCCGGCGCAGCCGGTCCCAAATCGTCTTGTGTGTGGGATTCTTCCTCATGTGTCGTAACCTTTCCTTTCCGGCGGAACCCGCCCCGCGCCGGGTCTCTCTCCCCGCGCCGGGGGCCGCGTCTGATATGTTGCCCGGCGGACGCTACTTCCGCCCCCACAGCTGCAGGTTGAACACCGCCTCCCGCAGCAGCATCTCCTCATCGTTGCACAGATTGACAAATTTCGCCGCGTACAGGGTAACGCCCTCCCGCTCGGTGGGCCGCTGGCGCAGGATCTCCCCCCGGACCACCAGGGGCTGGCTGGTGACGGGCACCACCACCTCTACCTGCTCCTGAATCTCCAGGGGCCGCTGGCAGAAAAAGGCCACGCCGCCGCAGCTGATGTCGTTGCCCTCAATCTCCCACCGGCCCTTCCATCGGCCGGACACGGGGTAAACAAAGCTCTTGAAGCGGCTGATTACCCGCAGGTTCTGGCGCTTGTCGCTGCGGTCGGACCGGATTTTGGTCACTTCCAGCTGAATCATGTCGTTCCGGCTCCGCACTATCTTCCCCTCATAGGAGGGGCCGCTGTCCGACATGGCCATCAGCTGAAGGTTGGTGTGCCTGAGCACCTCGTCCTCCTTGCCGTCCAGCACCCGAATCTGCCAGCTTGGGCTGGCTGCCAGCCCCTCCCGCTTCCCCCGGGCCAGAGGGGCGCCGCCGCTGTCCAGCAGCAGGTATACGCTTTCTTCCTGTCCCATTCTCGCTCCTCCTTATTCTCCCTGCGTCTCAGGCTCCCGGGCCCGGGCCTCCGGCTCCGGCCGGCTGTCCTGTTCCGGGGCGTTGGGGTCAAAATGCAGAAAATACACATATATTTCCACAATCGCCTTATACAGCTCCTCGGGAATCTCCTGCCCCAGCTTCAGCTGGGTCAGGATGGTGGCCAGGGAGTTGTCCTCGTAGATGGGCACGCCGCTGTCGGCGGCCACCTCCACGATTTTTTCGGCCATGTAGCCCATGCCGGAGGCCACCACCACCGGCGCGCCGTCCCCCGGCTCATACTGCAGGGCCACCGCTTTTTTCGAGGGATTTCTCCTGCCGTCAGACCTTAACATTGACACTGTTCTTCCCTTCAAAGATTTTGGGGAACACCTGGGTCAGGGTGACCGGGCGCTCCATTTTCCGCACGCTGACCCCGGCGGGCACCAGCTCGTTCCGGACCAGAATCTGGGAGAGGGTCTGCTCAATCCGGCGGGCGAAGGGGGCCACCCCCTCGGGGCAGGCCACCTGGATTTCCACCTCCCGGTCCCGGCTGACCAGAATCACGTCAAACAGGCCCAGGGACTGAACGTCCAGCTTGAACAGGAACTTCATGGCCCGCCCTCCCCGGCCGCCCTTCTCCTTCTCCTCCGCGTCGGCGTCCACCCACAGCTCGGAGAAAAGCATCCGCCCGTCCAGCTCCATGGGGATCAGGAAGTGGCTGATTGGCATATACACGCTCTCGTTGACCAGCATGGCCGCCACCAGCTGGCGGAACACCTGCTGCACCTCGGCGCTCCCCTCCCCCCGGAGGGCTCGGGCGGCGGCGGCGGCCAGGTGGTCAGCAAACTGGCTGGCCGGGGTGTTTTCGGCAAACTGGCTGTTTTTGAGCAGCTTGAGCAGGGACTCGTCGTCTATCTGCCCCAGCATCCCCTTCAGGGTGCCGTAGCCGCTGAGCTGGTGGAAGGTCTCCAGCAGCTTCTCCTCCGAGCCGTTCTCATACCGGGCCACATCCAGGGTCAGCAGGCTGAGCAGGGCCCGGGACGTGCCCAGGTCGTGGGTCTGGCCCACGTAGTTGGACATGAAGGGGAACACCTTCTGCCGCAGCAGCTCCAGGTTGCCCTGCCGGTCCCCCGCCGCCACGCCGTTTTCCAGCTGGGCCAGCAGCTCCCGCAGCTTATCCCCCCAGCTGGCCGGCATGGAGGCCGCCATCCCCGCCAGATTGCGCAGCAGGTTGCCCTCCAGGTGGGCGGTGGAGGCGTAGTCGTTGTAGCTCTTCAAAAACTGGAGGATGTCCGTCCGCACCCCCTCGGACCCCGCCCGGGCGTAAGCCCCCCGGAGCACGGCAAACAGGGCCCCGCCGAAACGGGTCCCTGCCTTCATCTGTCCGCTGAGGAAGTCCAGCAGCCGGCTCTGGTCCATCTTCAGCATCTCCAGCGCCTGGGCGATTTCGGCGGCGATGCCCTCGCTCATGCCGGACATGACCACCGTGCCCTCCCCGCCCAGGATGCGGGCCAGGCTCTGGCTCAGGTCCGGGGCCTGGCGCAGCTGCTGGAGAAAGGTCTGGAAGTTGGAGTCGTACCGAATCTGCCCCGAGTCGTTCAGCTGGCCGCTGTCCTGCTGCTCGGTGCGGCCGTCCGGCCCTACCACCCGGCCCGGGTCGGGCACATTCTGAATCTGCGTATTGTCGGGGGAAACGGGTATATTGCGGTTGGTTATGGAGCTGTCATAGCCCGGAACCGGGTTGGTCGCTCCCAAAAGGTCGGCCATTTTTTACACCTCTGAGATAAAACTTAGAAAACCTACTTAATTTTCAGCCGCTCCCTGTCGATAATAGTAAAGATAAAAGATATTACTTGAGGTGGTGCTTTTTATGGGCAGCGGAAATGAAATTCTGGATATGTACATCTATGAGACAAACACCCTGCTGGAACAGCTGGAAAACATCGTGCTGGAGGCGGAAAAGGCGGATACGTTTTCTCAGGATAACGTAAACGAGATTTTCCGCATCATGCACACCATCAAGGGCTCCTCCGCCATGATGGAGTTCGATACCCTGGCCACCGTCGCCCACCGGATTGAGGACATGTTCTTTGTCATCCGGGAGAACACCATGTCGGTGGTCTCCGAGGACGACCGCCCCGCCCTGTTTGACGTGGTGTTTCAGTCCATCGACTATTTCCGGGGCGAGGTGGAGAAAATCGAGGCGGGCGAACCTCTCGATAAGGATATCGACACTTTCCTTTCAAATATTAATACCCTGATCGCAAAAATCAAAGGGGAACAGCCCCCCGCCGGGGCGCCCGCCCCCGCGGCCGCCCCTTCCGCCCCGGCCGCCGCCGAGGCGGCCCCTCCCCCCGCCCCTGCGGCACCGGAGGAGCTGCCCGCCGGGAGTCAGGATTTCCCCTACATCCTCCAGGTCCGCTTTGACGAGGGCTGCGGCATGGAGAACCTGCGCTCCTTTATGCTGGTCTCCTCCATCCGCGACGTCTGCGCCGAGAGCGACTTCTGCTTCGACCCCCCCAACGTGGAGCAGGACGCCTCCACCTCCGAGGCCGTCATTGAGCGCGGCTTCCTCCTGATGTTCAAACACGCCGAGGACCGGGAGAAGGCCATCTCCGTGGTAAAGGGCGCCGGGTCTATCCAGGACTACCAGTCCCACGACCGCCCGGCCCCCGCGCCCCAGCAGCTGGCCAAGGCCGCCCCCGCGCCGGCCGCCGCGCCCGCCTCCCAGGCGCCCGCCCCCGTACACAGCAGCGCTCCCGCTCCCCAGGCCGGCGCCCAGCAGCACCCCAAGGAGACGCTCATCAGCGTCAACCTGAGCAAGCTGGACCAGCTGTCCGCCGTGGTGGGCGAAATCGTCATCACCGAGTCCATGGTCACCTCCTCCCCCGACCTGAAGGGGCTGAACCTGGACGCCTTCTCCAAGTCCGCCCGCCAGCTGCGCAAGCTCACCGACGAGCTTCAGGACGTGTCCATGTCCCTGCGCATGGTCCCGGTGTCCAGCGTCTTCCAGAAGATGACCCGCATCGTCCGGGACATGACCAAAAAGCTGGGCCGCCCCGCCAAGCTCACCCTTGTGGGCGAGAACACCGAGGTGGACAAAACCATCGTGGACTCCATCGGCGACCCCATTATGCACATGATCCGCAACTCCATGGACCACGGCATTGAGGAGACCCAGGAGGAGCGCATCGCCGCCGGCAAGGATCCGGTGGGCGAAATCATCCTCTCCGCCCGGGACACCGGCAGCGAGGTCATCATCGAGATCATTGACGACGGCCGGGGCGTCAACGACGAGGCCGTGCTGAAAAAGGCCATCCGCCAGGGCCTGGCCTCCCCCGACGCCGAGTACAGCCACAAGGAGATTCTCAACTTCCTGCTGGCCCCCGGCTTTTCCACCAACGCCGAGGTCACCGAGTTCTCCGGCCGCGGCGTGGGCATGGACGTGGTCAAGCGCAACGTGGAGGAGCTGGGCGGCAACGTGTCCATCAGCAGCGAGCTGGGCCGGGGCATGACCACCACCATCCGCATCCCCCTGACCATGGCCATCATGGACGGCATGGAGGTGACGGTGGGCGGATCCATCTTCACCATCCCCATCAACAACATCCTCTCCACCATGAAGATCTCCTCTCAGGACGTGATTCACGACTCCAGCAGCGGCGAAATCGTCAAGATCCAGGGCAGCTTCTTCCCCATCATCCGGGCCCGGGAGCTGTACCAGCTGGACGGCGGCTTCACCGACATCAGCGACGGCGTGCTGCTGTGGCTGGAGGCGGGAGACAACTCCTACTGCCTGTTCGTGGATGAGCTGATGGGCCAGCAGCAGGTGGTGGTCAAACAGCTGCCCAGCTATGTCAACAGCTACAACATCAAAAATTACGGCATCAACGGCTGCACCCTGCTGGGAGACGGCAGCATCAGCATCATTCTGGACGTGGCCAACCTCTACACGGCCGCCCGGGGTATGTGAGCCGGGAATTGGGAATGAAGGAGAGTGGAACCATGAACGACGAAATCATGTTTGCCCGTGAGGACGAGCTGGAGGCGCTGAACGCCGCCCCGGACGACGGAGTGGACTCCCAAAAATATCTCATCTTTATGTCCGACGACCTGAAGATGGGGGTAGTGGCCGAGAATGTGGTGGAGATTCTGAATAACCAGACCATCACCTATCTGCCCATGGTGCCCGAGTTTATCCGGGGCATCATCAACATGCGCGGGCAGATGGTGCCCATCCTGGACATCCGCCTGCGCCTGGGCAAGCCCTCGCTGGAGAGCAACACCCTGGTCATTGTCCTGAATCTGGAGGGCACCCAGCTGGGCATCCTGGTGGACGCGGTGGACCAGATGCTGGACATCCCCAAGGACCACATCCTCCACATGCCCGCCCACAGCACCCAGCTGCTGGTGTCCGGCATGTGCTCTCTCCCGGACGGCACCGGAACCATGATGGTGCTGGACTGTGAGCAGCTTTTGCCCCATGATTAAGCAGGAGGCAGGGCGGGGGACCTCATTTTCCCTCATGGCAATTACCGACGCGGACTTCACCCGTCTGGTCACCTTCATCAAATCCAACTACGGCATCGACCTGACCCAGAAGCGGCAGCTGATTACCGGGCGGCTCTCCACCGCCCTGAAGCAGAAGGGCTACAGCGGCTTCGGCGAGTTTGTCAACCATCTGCTCCAGACCAAGGACGAGACGGAGGTCACGCTTCTGCTGGATAAGCTGACCACCAACTACACCTTCTTCATGCGGGAGGAGGAGCATCTGAACTACTTCCGCAGCAACATCATCCCTGAGATTGTCCGCCGCCACCAGAAGGACAAAACCCTGGCCATCTGGAGCGCCGGCTGCTCCACCGGCGAGGAGCCCTACAACATCACCATGTACCTGTTCGACTACCTGGGCGCGCAGGCCCAGCAGTGGGACACCCGCCTTCTGGCCACCGACATCTCCACCCGGGCAATGACCGCCGCCAAAAAGGGGGTCTACGAGCTGCCCGACACCATCCCCGCCGAGTGGAAGCGCAAATACTTTGTCAAACAGCCCAGCGGGGCCTACGCCGTCTCCCCAGCGGTGAAGAACAACGTGATTTTCCAGCCCTTCAACCTGATGGACCCCATCAAGTTCCGCCGGAAGTTCGACGTGATTTTCTGCCGGAACGTGATGATCTACTTCGATCAGCCCACCAAGGACGCCCTGGTGCAGCGCTTCTACAACGCCACCGCCCCCGGCGGCTACCTGCTGATCAGCAAGTCGGAGAACCTCAGCCAGAACACCGCCTACCGGCGGCTGGCCCCCTCCACCTTTCAGAAGTAGGCCGTTTCCCCATCCGAATCCATTCGAGTTTGGGCCTGTCCCAGACCCGAATGGATTCTGTATGAAATCCTTTCCTCTCCCCTGCGCGACGGAGCACTGCCCCGGGAGAAATTCCTGTTAAGTAAGGAGGTTGGCTTCAACCTATGCAGCCTATGACAGATCCGAAAAAAATCCGCGTTATGGTTGTGGACGACTCCATGGTGGCCCGAAAGCTGATTATGGAGGGCCTCGCCGCCCACCCCCGCCTGGAGGTTGTGGGATACGCCATCAATACTCTGGACGCGAAAATCAAGCTCCCCAGACTGAAACCGGACGTGGTCACCATGGACGTGGAGATGCCCGGGCAGAGCGGCATTGATTTTCTCAAGCAGTACCTTCCCTCCCACCCCATTCCGGTCATTCTGGTCTCCTCCCTGAACCTGAAGGTTTTTGACGCCCTGGCCGCCGGTGCGGTGGACTTTGTGCGCAAGCCGGACACCCAGCACACCCAGAGCGCCTTTATCAGCTCCCTGGCCCAGAAGGTGCTGGTGGCCGCCAACGCCAAGGTGCGCACCGCCGGGGCCGCGCCCTCCATCATTCCCGGCAGGCCGGCCGCCCCCGCCGCGGCCATCCCCCTTCTGGGCGGCACCGCCGCGGACCAGCGGGTGGTGGTGGGCCTGGGCGCCTCCACCGGCGGCACCGAGGCCACCCTGGAGGTCATGAAGCGCCTTCCCTCCGACATCCCCCCCATGGTCATCGTACAGCACATGCCCCCCGGCTTCACCAAGATGTACGCCGACCGGCTGGACCGCCTGTGCGCCATGGAGGTGCGGGAGGCCAAAAACGGCGACGAGCTCCACCGCGGGCTGGCCCTGGTGGCCCCCGCCGACTTCCAGACCCGGATTGTGCGCATCGGCACCAAGTACACCGTCTCCGTCACCCCCGGCGAGAAGGTCAGCGGGCACCGCCCCTCGGTGGACGCCCTGTTCCAGTCCATGTCCGAGGTGGTGGCCTGCAAGATGGTGGGCATCATCATGACCGGCATGGGCCAGGACGGCGCGGCCGGCCTGCTGGCCATGCGGAAAAAGGGCGCCTACACCATTGGCCAGGACAAGGAGTCCTCCGTGGTCTACGGAATGCCCGGCGTGGCCCAAAACATCGGCGCGGTGATGGTCCAGGCCCCCTGCGACGGGGTGGCCGGCGTGCTGCTGCGCCATCTGAAAACGCTTGGATAGCGGGAAAGCCGCGGTCCGAGGCCTGTTTTTTAAGGCCTTGGGCCGCTTTATTTCGGAAAGAGTTTTCCTTCTTTTCTTAATTTTGCGCCAAAGCTGCCGATATAAGTAGTATAAGATGCAGGGACGTATTATGGATTTTTTGAAAAAGGATGTGAGTCGCTGTGCTGACTTCTAATTACGGAGCGCTCTCCCCCATCCCGGCCTCCAAGGTCTATCCGACCAAGGCCGGGCGGGACAGCCGCGTCCAAACCGCCGCAGGACACAAGAATTATGACAGTGTCACACTCTCCGCCGCCAGCGGGGACAGCCGCTTCCACATGGATCTGGTCAGCCGGCTCTCTCAGGAGGTACGTACCGCCACCACCACGGGCGACATCGCCAATCTCCGCCAGCAGGTGGCCTCCGGGCAGTATGCCCCCGACCCCATGTCCATCGCTGCCAGGATCCTCTTCCTGGGGGAGGGCCGGTAAATGGAGCAGCGTTTTCTGGCCTATCTGGACCTTTTGTCCCAGCTCAGCGGGCACCTGGAGCGCCTGACCCAGCTGTCCCAGCAGAAGGCCGAGGCGGTACGCCGGGACGACCTGCTGGCCCTGGACGAGGCGCTGAAGCAGGAGCAGGTTTTGACCCTGGCCCTTCGCGGGCTGGAGCAGAAGCGCCTCTCCCTTCTGGACCAGCTGGGCCTAAAGGGGGTCCCCCTGAACGAGCTGGAGCGCCATTACCCGGACCTTCTGCAGCTGCAGGCCCGGCAGGTGATCGATGCCCTCCAGCGCAGCTATCAGGTCTACCGCAGCGCCTCCCAGGCGGCCCGGAACACCCTGGAGTGCAGCCTGCATGAGATCGAACGGATCATCGCCGCCTCCGGAGTCAACCCCGCCGAGGCCTCCGCCGGCTACGAGGCCCCCGGGGCGGAGCCTCCTAAAAATATGAAAACTGATTTCCGCGCCTGAGCGCGCTTGGATTTAAGGAGCGATCACTATGGGTACTGTGGGCACATTCGACACCTTCACCACCGCCCGCCTGGGCATTTACGCCGCCCAGAAGGGGCTGAGCGTGACAGGCAACAACATTTCCAACATCAACACCGTGGGGTACACCCGCCAGCGCCTGGATCAGGTCAGCCTGAAAACCGGCGGCAACGACATGTACCGCTCCCAGCTGGACGCCCACGTGGGCACCGGCGCGCTGATTCGGGGCATCAACCAGATTCGGGATCCCTATCTGGACATCCGCTACCGCGCCGAGGCCTCCAGCGTGGGCTATACCGACAAGATGCTGACCGGCCTGGATCAGGTCGCCTCCATCCTGGACGAGGTGGGCCGGGGCGAGGACCAGAACCTGGGCGACGGTATGCTGTACGCCCAGCTGCAAAAGCTGGCCGAGTCTCTCCGCGGCCTGAGCGCCTCCGCCGGCACCGAGTCCAACGATACGCTGGTGCGCACCTCCGCCGACGCGCTGGTCACCCTGTTCAACACCTACGCCGGCAAGCTGGAGACCCTGCGCCAGAATACCGAAAACGGCTTCAAGGACGACGTCACTGCCGTCAACGAGATTCTGACCAGCATCCGGGACCTGAACAGCGCCATCCGCAAGAGCGAAATCTTCGGCGACAACGCCCTGGAGCTGCGGGATGAGCGCAACCGCCAGATTGACGCGCTGTCCGAGTATATGCAGATTGACGTGACCTACAGCATGGAGGACATCGGCGCGGGACAGCAGGTGGAGAAGCTGACCATCCGCCTGGGCAACGCCAACCCGGACCCCAACGTGGACACCGACCAGACCTGCCTGATTGACGGCATCTACGGCGCACAGCTGGAAATGCCGGAAAAGGTCAAGGCCCCCGACGGCACCGAGGTGGACAACGAGCACTACTTCCTCAACGTGACCAAGCTGGTGGACTCCAAGAACCGCGAGCCCAAGGACACCTCCATCAACGCCGGCCGCCCGGTTACCCTGGACGACAACGACCTGTACGGCTCGCTCCAGGCCACCCGGGAGCTGCTCACCGGCAACGGCACCTTCTCCACACAGAACACCATCGACAATGTGGACGAGAACGCCGCCATCGAGCGGGGCATCCCCTTCTATCAGAAATCCCTGGACCTGCTGGCCAGGCAGTTTGCCAAGGTCTACAACGACCTGAACCAGGGCCACGCCATCAACCAGAAGGGCGAGTATGTCTACAACACCGGGACGCTGGATGACAAGGGCAATCCCATCTACAAGCCCCTGGAGGTGCCTGAAATCACCTACTACGTGGACAGCGCCGGCGAATATCTGGGGCTCAAGGGCCTCGATACCCCTCCCGCCGGGACCGACGTGAAGGAGATCACCGTCAAGCTCAACAAGAACATCAACGACAACGCCCAAACGGCCTTTAACAAGTATTTCGCCCATTTGGGATTTAACGGCAAGATTTACGCCGATACCAAGGACTTTTTGGACCAAAACGGCGAGACCATGAACGGCGGTCCCCTGTTCAGTATCCGCGGCGACAGCGACATCACCGAGGGCATCACCGCCTCCAACATCTCCGTCTCCCACAGCTGGAGCGAGGGCGACACCAAGATTATCACCTCCTATATCAAGCTGTTTGACGGCAGCGTCTCCAACACCACCCAGAACGAGAACGTGGACCATATGCTGACCAAAATCAACGAGTCGCTGCTCTACAACCCCAAGGACCTGGATCCTAATGCGGCCTCCGACAAGCTGTTTTACGGCTCCTTCAACGACATGCTCAGCAACATGTGCATCTCCCTGGGCAACGACCAGCGCAGCACCAATACCATGCTCAACTCCCACTATACCCTGATGATTGATGTGGACACCAGCCGGGACTCGGTCTCCGGCGTGGACCTGAACGACGAGGCCATGAATATGATGCAGTTCCAGAAGGCCTATTCCGCCGCCTGCCGCCTGATGACCGCCGTGGACGAGGCGCTGGACCGGCTGATTAACAACACCGGCATTGCCGGACGCTGACAGATAAGGAGGGCATAGCACTATGATTCGAGCCACTACCGGCGGCGTGCTGCGCGGCTACCGCACCAACCTGACAAAGTCCTTTGTCACGCTGAACAAGGCCCGGGAGACCGTCCTGACCCAGCGCAACTTCAACTCCTACGCCGAAAACCCCGCCGCCGCCGCCAAAGCCTTTCAGCTGCGCAAATCCCGCATGAGCGTGAAGAGCCAGTACAGCATCTGCGACGACACCTACCGCAAGTTCCAGACCGCCTGGACCTCCCTGGACTCCATTGACAAGCTGATTGACACCGACAACGGCTCCGCCATGAAGACCATTTCGGGCACCACCCTGAACGCGCTCAACGACCCCACCGCGGACGCCCGGGTCCAGCTGGGCAAGGCCCTGGACCAGATGTCCGAAAACATCATCCAGAACCTGAACCAGAAATACGGCGAGAACTTCATTTTCTCCGGAGCGGACGGCCAGAACGTCCCCTTCGAGGTGGTGGACAACAAGCTCTATTACCGGGGCATTCCCGTGGACGCCACCGAGCCCAGCGTGGTCCTCAGCGGCGGCTCCCCCCAGACGGTGGACTCCCAGGGCAATCTGGACCCCAACGGCAGCTACTATATCTGCTCCGACAGCGTGTCCACCATGAAGGCCAGCGACTTTGACGCGATCACCGACCCCACGAAGCAGCCCCAGGTCATGCGGGACGCCGCCGGCAACCCCGTTAAGGTGGATCAGGCCGGCAACCTGGACCCCAACGGCGACTATGTGATGGTCACCACCGACATCAAGACCATGAGCAAGGCCCAGTACGAGTCCGACATGCAGAACGCCGAAAAGCTGGAGTATCTGGCCGAGCATGAAAAATATTTTGTGGACATCGGCCTGGGCTTCCAGGAGAACGAGAAGGGCCAGCTGATTGAGTCCAGCGGCTTCAATGCCGCCCTGAACGGCCTGACCTTCATCGGCTACGGCGTGGATAAGGACGGCGACCCCAGAAATATCTACTCCCTGGTCCAGAAGATGAAGGACCTGACCGCCCGCGTCTCCGACGGCAAGTGGGAGGGCACCGACGGCGATGAGTTCACCCGCCTGGTGAAAAAGCTGGAGGCCGCATCCTCCAACTTCAAAACCGAGTACACCAATATGGACGCGGGCACCACGAAGCTGGAGAACAACCTTCAGCTGCTCAAGGAGAACTTCTACAACCTTCAGGAGCAGTACAGCGCACTGGAGGACGCGGACATGGTGGAATCCATCAGCAATTTCATCTGGGCTCAGTACTGCTACAACTCGGCCCTGAAGGTGGGCAACAGCGTTTTGTCCGAGAGCCTGATGGATTATCTGAACTAATTATCCCCGGCAGAAAGGAGCGGAAAATGAGGTTATGTATCCCCTGATTGAGATTAAAACGGTCCCCATTGAAATCGAGATGAAGGTCACCCACGCCAAGGTGGAGTACAGCCGCGGGACAGCGGATTTGGAAATTTCCAGAGGAGATGGCGGCCTGAGCATCAAAAGCCGGCCCATCAAGCTGAATATCGACACCTTCGAGGCGCGCAATTCCGTCGTCCCCACTGCCATGCGTTCCATTGAGCAGTATGCCCAGCAGGGACAGCAGGCCTCTTACACTGCTACCGCCACCTATGCCCAGCAGGGTCAGATGCTGCTGGAGGCCAAGATTGGACAGGATATGATCACCCAGTTTGCCGCAGAGGCCCAGATGAAAAATTACAAGCCCAACGCGGGCATTGAATTCCTCCCCACCACCGGTCCCGAAATCACCTGGGACCCGGGCGAGATGCACATCCGCTATGAGATGGATAAGCTGAACTTCGACTGGCGGGTCAACCAGCCCCAGTTTGAGTTCACCCCCGGCGACATTGAGCTGTCTGTCACCCAGCAGCCCGACGTCATCATTAAGTACGTGGGCGGTCCCCTGTACGTCCCCCCCTCCGCTGACCCCAACTATCAGCCTGTAGACGTCGAGGCCTGACAGGAGGCATTTTTGTGAATCTTCAGACCAAATATTTTGGCCGGATCGAATATGACGAGGACGAGCGCCTGCTCTTCCCTGCCGGGCTGTTCGGTTTTGAGGAGGAGCAGGAATTCCTTCTGCTCCCCTTCGAGGGCAGCGCTGGTTCCCTGCTCTGCTTTCAGAGCATCCGCACCCCTGCTCTGGCCTTCGTGGCGATGGACCCCTTCTCCCTCCGCCCCGACTACAGCCCTGTGCTTCAGCCCCAGGAACTGAAATCCTTGGGGGTTTCCGAGAGCCAGGAGCTGGCCTTCTATGTGCTCTGCGTGGTGAAAAAGCCCGTGGCCGACAGTACCGTCAACCTGAAATGCCCTGTGGCCATCAACCCACACACCCGGACGGCCCGGCAGGTCATTCTGGAGACGGACGCCTATGAAATGCGCCACCCTCTGGCCGAGTTTGGCGCGGAGGAGGTCGCGCCATGCTGATTTTGCAGCGCAGGGCCGGCGAATCCCTGGTCATCGGCCAGGATATCACGGTTCAGGTGCTCTCGGTAGACGGGATGCGGGTCCGTCTGGCCATCTCCGCTCCGGAGGATGTACCCATCCTGCGCAGCGAGCTGATTACCGCCGCTACCGCCAACCGTGACTCCGCCATGGAGGAGTCCGCCCCCGCCGAGCTGCTGGGCCTCCTGGGAGGCGTCCTGGAGCACAGCCGGGGAGCGCTTTCCTCTCCGCCGAACGAACACATTCCGGCTCCGCCGGAAGGAAAGGAGGACTGACCTATGATGGAATCTATCGCCAGCATGGCTATGGGTATGAGCGCCGCTTCCTTCGCCACCAACTACTCCATGGCTGTCACGAAAAAGATGATGGATACCCAGGAGCTGGCCGGTCAGGAGCTGTTAAACATGCTGCCCGACGTAGCCGGTCCCGCCAAGGGCCAATTCATTGACACCTACGCATAACAGCCTGAGAAACCGGCCGGTCATCAAAATGACCGGCCGGTTTTTGTCTGAATTCTCCCAAATGTGGAAATCATATAGTCAAGCTGCTCCGTCTGAAGCGCAGCGGCAGTTTCGGGCCTCCCTTTTCAATGGGCGGCTGGGTCCGGGGCAGCTCCCCGGCTGGTTTGGGCGGGGAGCAACCGCAGCACACCACATCAAGGAGGCCTCCCGTGGATTTTTCTCTGCTCTGTTCCTGCGGCCCCTCCGGCTACGCCCGGCTGAAGGAGTGCATCGACCGCTGCGCCCAGAGGGGGCGCAGCTACGAGTTTGCCGGGTGCCGGCTCCCCGGGGGATGCCGGCCGGCCCAGGCCAGCCTGGGCTTCTGGCGGGGCACAGACGGCTATCTGCTCTACCTCCGGCCCGCCGTTCTCTACGCCGGCCCCTCCGCCGCCCTGCACGGCTTCTTCTCTTCCGGCCCCGTCCAGCACTTCCCCTCCTTCTCTCTGCTGGCCGGCCGGCTCCGGGCGCTGGACGGGGACGCCGCCCTTCTGCGTCCCGGGCCGCCTCCCCTCCCGCCGCTCTTCCGGCGGCTGAATCAGGAGCTGCAAAGCCGGGTCCTGGGCCAGGAGGCGGCGGTGGAGGCAGTCGCCTTCAAGCTGTGGGGGCACGTCTCCAAGCCCAGCCCCCTCCGCCCTCTGTCCCTGATCTTCTACGGCCCCACCTGCGTGGGCAAGTCTGAGCTTGGCAAGGCCATCGCCCCCGCTCTGAACCGCTGCCTGGGCCAGGAGCGCTACCGCCTGGTCTGGACGGAGCTGAACACCTTCACCCAGCCCCACTCCGTTTACCGCCTGACCGGCGCGCCCCCGGGCTATGTGGGCTACGACGACCCGCCGGTGCTGGAGGCTGTGCGCCGCTGTCCCCACACCGTCTTCATGTTTGACGAGCTGGACAAGGCCCACCCGGAGGTCCTCAAGTCCTTCATGTCCATTCTGGACGAGGGGCGCTGTACCGCCCGCCGGGAGGACAGCCAGGGCGGCCGCGAGCTGGACTTCCGCCGCTGCGTTCTCCTCTTCACCACAAATACGGACCTGTCCGGACGGGGGAACCGGCTGGGCTTCGCGCCCCCCTGCCCCGAGGAATCCCCGCCGCCCCTCCCCGCCTCCGGCGGCCCCGGCGGCCCCGCAGGGCTGGCCCAGCGCCTGTTTCAGGCCGACGAGGCCGCCCGGCTGGCCTTCACCCGCTCCGGCGTTCTGCGGGAAATCGCGGGGCGGTTCAGCGGCCTGATTGGCTTCCGGCCGCTGGAGGAGGAGGCCCGGGCCGCCGTCACCGCCAAGCAGATTGCGGCGCTGGGCCGGGAGTACGGCCTGAACATCACCCAGGTCTCCCCCGCCATCGCCCGGGCCCTGACGCCCCGGGGCGCTCTCTCCCTGCGCTCCACCGTCCCCATGCTGGAGGGGATGCTCACCCCCGTCTTCCTGGCCCACTCCGGTCTGACCGGGGCGTCCTCCCTCCGCCTGGACGGCACGCCGGAGGACATGTACCTTCTCCCCGCCTGAGATTTTCACTCCGCTTCGTATTTTTCAATATAAAAATACTCCCTGTATAGCTTTTATGCTCTACAGGGAGTCCTTTCTAGTCGGATAGCTCTACCTCGCTCACCTTCCCGGTGGCGGGGTCCAGCCGATAAAGCGTCCCGTCGTTCATGCTCATCAGGAAGCTGCCCATAAACTCATTGCTGTTCTGGGCGTTTTGATTGCTGTAGATATTCACCCGGACACAGGGCTCGCTGTCCACCATGACCACACCGTCCAGGGGGAACACCTCGTATTCGTCCATGGAAGTCCCGCTCAGTCCAAGTTCCGCAGGCTCCATGTTCTCCAGGCGGCTCTGTGCCTCGTGCAGGCCGATGCTCTGTCCGCCGCCCATGCTGCTTTCCGACGGCGGAGGCGAGGTAACGGTTCCTTCCGCCTCATCCGCAGTTACCACGCAGACCCCGGGGGACCACTCAATCCTTACGGTCAGCACCATGCTGACCTCCTCCTCAGCCTGGACCTCCGCCTGGGAACCGTCCCCGGTCTGAGAGCCGTCCCCGGTCTGAGAGCTGTCAGCCTCCGCGTCGGCCTCCGGTTCGGCCTCCTTCTCAATGTTCCGGGCCAGCAGCACCATGCCCTCCTGGGCTGTGAAATCCGGCCGCTCCGTCCGGACAAATTCCTCGTCCACCACGGAGAACCTGGGGCTCTCTGCGGTCAGCGCGCTTACATAGCCCGAGACGGCGGCGGCGGCGTCCTTCAAATCGGTGTAGGTATACTGTACCGTCTTGGCCAGCTCCGCCTGGACCTCCAGCTCTTCCTCACCCACCGTCAGGCCCGTGACCGCCAGCTCGCCCACCTTGTACTCCGCGGGCAGCTCAGGCGCTTTGGGCTCCTCCTCGGTCTCCTTGGGCTTCATCAGGAAAAAGGCCGCCGCAGCCACCACTGCCAGCACCAGCGGAATCAGGATCTTGACGGGACTCTTCTTTTTATTTGGGTCCTTCGCCTTTTTTTCCTTCTTCTGCTTAGGCGCTTTCTCCTTTTTCGGCTTTTTTTCCTTCTTCGGCTTTTTGGGCTTCTTCTCCTTCGGTTCCTTGGGCTCCTTCGGCTCTTTTTTCTTCTTACCAAATGGCATGGGATTTAACACCTCTTATGTCCCTGGAAGAGTTCTGCCTGTGCTGACCGTGTCAGCGGGGCGCCGCTTCCGAAAATTTCAAATGCCGGTCAAACCAGAGTGATGGACACGGAATCCTGTTCCTTCAGCTCATGCTGGAATCCCTGCTCCACCCCGTTGACCCGCAGGCAGACCGTCCGGTCCAGGTGCTCAAAGTCAATGTCCGAGTGCTCCAGCAGGTCCATCAGATAGTAGGGGCCGCCGTTCTCCTTGGCCGGAAGGGTCAGGGGCTTTCCGTTCAGCCGGACGTGCAGCTCCCCGGACTGGACTCCCGCTCTCCGGGCAGGCCCGGCGGACCGCGCCGGCTCGCTGCCGGAGGCGGGCTCAGCAGGAGGGACAGGCGCGGCGGGCCGCGCCTGTTCCGGGCGCTCGGGCTTCCTGACCTGCGGCGCAGCGGCCGTCTGGCCCAGGGTCAGCACCACATCGCCCTGACACAGGGGCGTGTCCATGGGGACCTCCTGGTTATTCACCAGAACCCTTCCCCGGAATCCGGCCCCCAGCAGCTCCTCCACCGTGCGGGAGGCGGGCCGACCGGAACGGGCCGGGATAAAGTGGATGCGGTCCCCGGCGTGGACCACGGCGGTCAGGCTGGCATCCTGCTCGTTGATGCGCAGCACCGCCGGCACCGCGGCCTCGCCCCGCAGCACCAGATGTCTGCCGTCCACCGTCAGATTCAGGCTTTTTCCTGTCTTTCCCACCATATCGGGGTAGGTATAGCCGTTCATCAGCAGGATGTCCTGGAGTGTCAGCGCCCCGTTACGGAAGAGCTTGGCGGGCTGGCCGTTGAGCATCACCACATAGCTGTCGTTCAGCAGGCCCAGGCCGGCGGAGATGGCGATGCCCAGAGGGGTGGTATACTCCGGATTCTCCAGCTCCAGCCCGTCGGAGAAGGCGCTGAGGGCAAAGTTGTTGCCCGCGATGGCCACCCGCTTCTCGTCCATCTCCAGGCACTTGGCCACCCGCTCCCGCAGGCCGGCCAGCTTGCTGCCTCCGCCCCCCAGGAACACCGCCGAGGGGGCCGCGCCGTTTACCTCCACCACCTGCCGGGCGATGGCCTGGGCCAGGTTTTCCATGGGCCCGTCAATGACCTTCTGGATCTCCGGAACGGAGACCCGCTCCTCCAGGCCCAGAATATTCCGGTAGCGAATTTCCCCGCTCTCTCCCAGGCCCCGTTTCATTTGCTCGGCGGTTCTGAAGTCCACCAGATAGGCCTTCATAATCGCCTCGGTCACCTCGTCCCCGGCCACGGTGGCCATGGTATAGCCCACCACGCTGCCGTCCTTGCACAGGGCGATATCCGTGGTGCCCGCCCCGATGTCCACCATGGCCAGATTCAGCAGGCGCAGCTCCGCCGGGATGGCGGCGTTCATGGCTGCAATGGGCTCCAGGGTCATGCTGGCCACCTGAAGGCCCGCTGAACGCATGGCGGCGTACAGGCTCTCCACCACCTCGCCGGGCAGGAAGGTGGCCACCACGTCGGCCTCCACCTTCCTGCCGCTGTGGGACTGCAGATTGCTCAGGGGGTAGTTGTCCAGACGGTACTGGGCCACCGTGTATCCCACCAGGAACATCTGCTGGCGGCCCTCCCCGTCGCTCTGGAGGGCCGCCTCCGCGTCAGAGACCGCCCCGGCCTCCAGCCGGCTGATTTGTTCGGCGTCGATGGACTGCTCCTCCGGCAGCTCCAGGGAGAAGCTCCCCTTCTGGGCCCTCAGCGCCCGCCCTGCGGCGGCCACGCACACCCGCTCCAGGTGTACGCCCAGCCGGTTCTCCAGGCGCTCTGTCACCGTCCTGGCCAGGGCCCCTACCTGACGGATGTCGTCAATCTGGCCGTCCATCATGGCCCGCTTGCCGTGCTCGGCCAGCTCCACGTCCAGTACCTTCAGCCGGTCCCCCACGTGCCTGCCCACAATCCCCACAATACTCCGTGTTCCAATGTCCAGGGCAAAGACCAGATCCTTTGCCTGGGCCTTCCGCTCTGCCATGCCGTCGCTCCTCTCTCATTGAGGTATTTCAGAACCTGTATTGACAAGCCTGGGCACGCGCCCGGCTGTCCATACCGGTGCTCTCAGTCCGGATAAAAAGTGCCAGGGGGCGGCATGTCTGCCGCCCCCTGGCAGCCTCTTTGATTGCTTAATACTTGCTGAACACGCTGGCCGCAGAGGCACTGGGCTCGTCCGGCTCGTCATAAGAGGAGGCGGCGCTGTAGGAGGGAGCAGCCACGGGGCGGGGGGCAAAGCCGCTGTCGCTGCGCAGCCTGAAGCGGCTGAGCAGCTCCTTCATCAGGGCAGCCTGGCTGGACAGCTCCTCGCTGGCGGCGGCGGACTCCTCGCTGGTGGCGGAGTTGGTCTGGACCACGGAGGAGATCTGCTCGATCCCCTCGGTCACCTGGGCGATGGCCTCGGACTCCTCCTCGGCGGCCTTGGTAATCCGCTGGACGGCCTCCGCCACCTTGGTGGAGCTCTCCACGGTGCGGTTCAGGGACTCGGACACCCGCTGGACAATGTCGCTGCCCTCCTTGACGGAGACGATGGAGCGGTCGATCAGCTCCTTGGTGGCCTTGGCGGCCTCGTCGGACTTGGCGGACAGGTTGCGCACCTCGTCGGCCACCACGGCGAAGCCCTTGCCGGCGCTGCCTGCGCGGGCGGCCTCGACGGCGGCGTTCAGGGCCAGAATATTGGTCTGGAAAGCGATGTTCTCAATGGTGGCGATAATCTTGCCGATTTCGGCGGAGGAGTCGGAGATCTTCTCCATGGCTACCACCATCTGCTGCATGTACTCGGAGCTCTCAGCGATGCAGCTGCCGGCGTCCTGGGAGTGGCTCATGGCCTCCTCGCTGCTGCGGGCGTTGTTCTTGGAGTTGTTGGCAATCTCGGAAATGGTGGCGGACAGCTCCTCCACGGCGCTGGCCTGCTCGGTAGCGCCCTGGGCCAGGGCCTGGGCGCCGGTGGACACCTGCTCGGCGCCGGAGGACACCTGCTCGGAGCTCTGGTCAATCTGGCTGAGGGTGTCGCTCAGGTTGCGGTTGATGCTGCGGACCGACTGGAGGATGCTGCTCAGGGCGCCTACGTACACCTTCTCGTCCTTGGTGCGCACGTCGAAGTTGCCGTTGCCCATCTCCTCCAGCAGGTGGCAGGTATCGCCGATGCACTCGCTGAGCACATGCTGGCTGATCCGCAGGGCGTCGCACATCTCGCCCAGCTCGCTCTTGCTCTCGTAGTTCACGGGGATGTCCAGTTTGCCCTCGCTGAAGCCGGTCAGGGCCTTATGGACCTGGCCCACGGGGATGACAATGCTCTTGACGATGACCAGGGCCATGCGGAGTACGACGATGGTAGCAATGACCATCACCGCCACAATGACAATCAGGCCGATGTTGGAAGTTATATTCTGCTGATTGATGATATTCTCCTGGGCAGTCCGGAGGGTTGTGGCCAGATTGTCGCCTGCGGTGGCGGCGGCCACCAGCCTGGGCGAGCAGCTGCTGATAATCAGGCCGACCGCTTCCTCACGGTCCGTGCGGGCTACCGTGCCGATTCTGGCCGCCTCGCTCTCCCACTCTTTCACCGTCGTAATAAAGGTGTTGAGCTGGGTCTTGTCGTCCAGAGGCCAGCCGGACTCCAGCTCGCTCAGACGGCCCTCAAGCTCGCTGATTCTCTTGTTGGCGGTGTCAATGCCGGACATATCGCCGGAAAGCACCGCGTCCCGCAGGCTCCGTGCGGCAATGTTGTAGTCAATGCGGCACTCAGACACCAGTTCATTGGCGCCCACATAGTGCTCAATGATGTCCGTATAGGCGCCCTTCTGCATGTTCATCATAATCAGCGACGCGATGATGATGACGACAGAAACGACAATCGTGACTCCGTACCCCAAAACCAAGCTCTTCCGGATGTTCATGTTCTTGAGCATAACAGCTCTCCTCCTCAACATTACTGGATTTTTTCTATATTAAATCGGTTCGGTAGGCGGTGAATTCTCTGGACTTTCTCTCCACCACGTCCCCGTATCTTCCTTTTTTTTCGTCCGCGGTCACCTGGCCGTTGGTCAGGGTAACCACCCGCCGCCGCAGAATATTGACGTACTGACTGTCATGGGTGGCCATGACCACCGTTGTGCCTCTGCGGTTGACGTCGTTGAGCAGATGGAGGATATCCCAAATGCTGTCGCCGTCCAGATTGGCGGTGAACTCATCCAGAATCAGGATGGGAGGGCTGCCTATCATGGCCCGTGCCAGCTCCACCCGGCGGCACTCCCCGATGGACAGCTGCACCGGATACTTCCGCTCCGCGCCCCGCATTCCCACCAGGCCAAGCACCTTTTTCACCCGGATGTCCACCATCCGTTCGCTCTCCCTGCCCTGGGTAATCCGGGCTGCCAGGGCCAGGTTCTCCTCGACGGTCCGCTTGCGGATGAGGGTCGGGTCCTGCCAAATCTGCCCGAAGAGCACCGCCGCCCGGTTGCGGCTCAGGGCCATCATCCAGTTCAAATCCTTCTGGTCGAGATAGACCTTTCCGCGGCTGGGCCGGCTCTGCCCCGCCAGCAGGCTGAGCAGCGTGCTTTTTCCCGCGCCGCTCTCCCCCACTACAAAGACAAACTCCCCCTGCCGGATGGTCAGGTCCACATCCTCCACTCCCACCTCCAGCCGGGGCTGGCCCCGCCTTCTGCGCTTGGGCTTATAAAATTTTGAAACATGATCCAATTCAATTGTGGGCATAGTGTTCTCCTGGTACGTTAAAATTGACCTGGTCACACATTCTTTCCATTGAAAACGATCTTATTTCTGCTATAATGGAAGAAAACCGAGGTTCCGATGGGAGGTGTGCCGGTGAAAAAGGGAAATCAGCGCAAGCATTCAAGGCGGAATCTGATCCTGGTCCTTCTGCTGGCCGCCCTGTGCGTCGGCGCCGCGGAACTGGCCGCCTGCCGCCACTTTGAGCCGGAACTGTATGAGCAGATTACCGCCCCTGTCCGTCAGGCCGCCGCCGCCGCGTCCGCCGCCTGCCGCAGAGGGCTGGACAGCGCCGGGCAGCTGTGCGTCCGCCTGGGGGAGGGGGCCTCCCGTCTGGCGGAGGCGGCCTCTCTGCGCTGGGCAGAGCTGACCGCTCCGCCGGAGCCGTCCCCCGGCCAGGAGGTGGACGACCAGCTGGCCTCCGAGCCCGTCCTGGTGGACCGGGACCCGGTCACCGACCCGGCCGTCACCCAGCTGCTGGTGGAGGAGGGCCGCCAGATCCTCACCGGCGGGTTCTATGATATCCTCTACTTCTGCCAGGGGGACGACGCCTGGGCCGGGCTGCCCTACGGCAGCGACCACATCGGCGGCTATGGCTGCGGTCCTACCGCCCTTGCCATGGCCGTGGCCAGCATGACGGAGACGGAGACCGACCCGGCCGCCATGGCGCAGTGGGCGGTGAAGCGGGGCTGCTGGGCCAGAGGGAGCGGCTCGTACCACTCCATTGTCCTGCGGGCGGCCCAGGACTTCGGGCTTGTGGGGGAGACGGTCTCCCCGGGGACCCCCGAGGAGCTGTGCGAGCAGCTGCTGTCCGGCAAGCTGCTGGTGGCCCTGATGGGCCCCGGCCACTTTACCAAGCGGGGGCACTTCATTCTCCTGCGGGGGGTTACCCTGCGCGGCGAGGTGCTGGTGGCCGACCCCAACAGCCGGGACCGCAGTCTGACTGTCTGGGACCCTCAGCTGATTCTGGACGAGCTGTCCTCCGCCTCGGACAACGGCGCGCCCCTGTGGGCGCTGTCCGTTCCCCCTGCTTTTTCCTGAAAATCAATTTCTTCGCGGAATATCGGCCCGGTTCAAAAACCGGGCCGATATTCTATTTTCTTCTGCCGGAACGGGGATTTTTCCTCCGCCCTCTATTCGTAGGCCGATTTTTCCCGGGCCATGCGCTGGTTCAGTAGGCGGTCCAGGTCCATCACCTGCTTCAGACGGCGCCGGTTGGCGGCCGCCTGCTCGCTCAGCATTTTCTCCTGGTCGCCCTCCGGCGGGCTGCCGTTGAGCAGACGGGCCAGACGGGCGGACTCCTCCGGGTCAGGAATCTCCTGCATCTGGTCGCGGACCGCCTGGTCGGCCGCCTGGAGCTTTTCCAGGGGGTCCTCCCTCATGGCGACCAGCAGCTGGATGCTGACCTGGTCGTTGCGGTCGATGGCCTGGCCCAGCTGCTGGGTCAGGTCCAGCAGCTCGTTGAGCAGATTCCCGGTGCGCTTCATCTGCACCAGGGCGTCCATCAGCGTTTTCTGCTCCATGCTCATCCTTCCCCGGCCCCGGCCCCGGCTGCCTCGGCCTCCACATTCTTCCGGGCGGTCCGGAAGGTCTCCCGCAGGTCGCTGACCATGGTCCTGACCCGGTCCAGCTCCGTTTTGTTCCGGCCGGCCTTCACCCGCCGCAGCTCATAGCTGAAAAAGTCATACAGCCGGTTCAGGTTTCGGCTGATAGGGTACTGCATATCCAGCGTGTCATCCAGGTAGCGGATGATATCCAGACTCCGGTCCACCGACGCCTCGAAGACGGGATAGTCCTCCTTTTTCAGTGCCAGGTCCGCTCTGATCAGGCGCTTGACCAGCTCGTCGTACAGCAGCAGCAGCAGCTCCTCCTGGGACAGGTCGTTGATGCCCTGCTCCTTATAGCCCTGATACCCCTGGAAGCCCTTGATATCCATTTCTGACTCCTTCTTGATGATTAGTAGCCGCTGGTGCCGCCCATCAGGCCGGACATGGCGGAGGCCTGGGAGTTCATCTCGGCAATCAGCTGCTCCAGGCGGCTGAACTGGGTGGTATAGCGGTCAATCTGGTCGGACATCTTGTCCTGCCAGCGCTCGATTTGGTTGTCAATGTTGTCTATCTGGTTCTTCAGGCTGTTGCTGTTCAGCGAGGTGGGCGCCTTGATGGATCCGGCCCGCTGAATCAGTATGCCCTTGGGCTCGCCGGTGGCCTTGACGTAGGTGTTCAGGGTGGTCTGCATGGTCTGCATCAGCCCGTCGCTGGAGGAGCCGCCCTCCTTGGTCTTGGTGAAGGCGGTGCGCACCTTGTCCGGGTCGCTCTCCAGGGCGGCGCGCAGCTTATCCTCGTCCAGGCTCAGGGTGGTCATGCCATCGCTGTAGCTGGTGCCGATGCCGATCTCCCGCAGGGTCTGCCCGTCGGCGCCCCCGGGGGTGATGGCGCCCAGCAGCTTGCTGTACATGCTGGACAGGGTGGAGTCCCCAAAGAGGATGCCCTGCTTGGCCTTCTCGTTGTAGGCCTTCAGCTCGGTCTCGGAGTACCCGTCCTCCTGCTCGGCGGTGAGGGGCTCGTAGCGGCTGCCGTTGGACTTCTCGGCGGGCAGGGTGGAGTAGGCGTTCTTGATTTCGGTGGCCATCTCGTTGTAGTCGTTGACGAAATCCCGGATGGCGTCCACAATCTTGTCCGAGTCGGTGGTGGTGGTGAAGGTGACGGCCTCCTCCCCCTCGCCGGTGGCGAACTCGCCCTTGACGGTGACGTTCAGCCCGTCGATGTCAAAGGTGTTGCTGCTGCGGGTCAGGTTCTCAAAGCGCTTGCCGTTGATCTCCACGTCCATGATGGCATCCTGGCCGGCGGTGTACTTGTTCTCAATTTTCCCAAACAGATCCTTGGCCATGCCGCCGTACTCAAAGTCCACCTCTTTGCCGTCCTGGTCGGTCAGCTTCAGGGAGTTGGTGACCGAATCAAAGGAGGCCTGCACCCCGTTCAGGCTGCCGCTGGCGTTCAGCTCCCGGTTTATCCGGGCCACGATGGTGTCCATGCTGGTGTTTCCGGTGGTGGTGATTTTGATCTCCTCATCGCCGACCTTCAGGGAGAAGCCGTCCGGATTGCTGTAGCCGGCCCCCAGAATGTCGCTGACGGTGTCCGTTCCGCTGACCTGAGTCCCGCCGAACAGGTCCTTGGCCATGCCGCCGAACTCAATTCTGCTGTTGGCGCCGGTCTCGGTGGCGGTGAACTTGAACTCGTTGGTCAGCTTGGAGTAGCTGACCTTCACCCCCGCCTCCGCGCTGGAGTTGATGGAGTTCATCAGGCTCTCCAGGGTGGTGTCCTCGGTGACGGCGATGGACGCGCCGTTGATTTTGAAGTCGTACAGCTCGTTGCCGTCGCTGTCGATGCGGATGCCGTCCTTGTTCACCCGGTTGCCCTTCTCGTCGAAGTAGTTCCCGCCGGCGCCCTGACGGATGGCCCCCTCGCCCTTCAGCTTGTTCTCCGCCTTAAAGAAGTCCTCGCCCATCAGGTCGGACAGCTTTTTGCCGGTGTTGATGAAGTTGGAGTCTCCGCTCTCAAAGCCCAGCGCCTCCACGGCGCTGCCGCCCACGCTCACGGTGTCGCCCTTGCCGGTGGGGGTCAGGGAGAGCTTGCCGTCCGCGCCGTAGGACGCCTGGAGCTTGCCCGCGCCGAAGGTGCTGTCCAGCTCCTTCTGAAGGCTGTCCACAAAGGACTGGTTGGGGTCGCTGCCCTTCACATCGGTATTGCGGATCACGGACTCCAGGCTGATTTTCTTGGTGCTGCCGTTGAAGGTGATGCCCAGCTCCTTGTCGCTGAGGTAATTGTAGGCGGGCATCTCCCGGGTCAGCTCCGAGGGGGCCACGATGACATTCTCCCCGGCGTATTTCTCAAGGTCGCCGCTGCTGGAGCTGATTTTCACCGTGTTCCCGTTGCCCAGGCCGTCCGTAAAGCTGAGCCGGCCGTCGGCGTTGGCGGTGACCTTGACGGCCTTGTCGGCGGTGGTGGTCTCCTGGAAGCCGTTCTTGGTGTAGCTGTAGGTGATTTCGCTCAGCTTGTTGTTGATGGCCTGGGCCAGCTTCTCGGCGTTGGTAGCGTCGGCCTTCACGGTGCCGTCGTCGTTGAGCACCTCTACCTCGTCCAGGTTCTCCAGCTCGCCAAAGCTGACGTCAAAGCTGGTGCCGTTGGTGCCGCCGTACTGGAAGGTCAGGGTGCCGGAGAAGTTATTCACGTCCAGGTTCCTGGTGATGTCGAAGTCCTTGCCCGCCTGGACGCTGGAAATCTCCCCGGTGAACTTGCCCCCCAGGCCGGACATGGTGTAGGTGGCGGCGGTGGCCATCTGCTTGACCCCGTTGATGCGGATGTCGCTGGAGCTCTTGCCGCTGGCGGTAATCTTGTCCTTGTAGGTTCCGGAGGTGGTGGTGTTCACCGCGTTGCTGAAGAAGCTGCTGCTGAGCAGATTGGTCTTGGAGGCGTAGGAGGTGTACTTGTTGTTGAAGTTGACCGCTTTGTCGATAATGCTGCGGTAGGCCTCCTGCTGCCACTCGATTTTAGTGCGCCGCTTCTGAAGATTCTGAATCTTCAGCTTGATGCCGGAGACCGCGTTTTCAATCATGGACTCGGTGTCCATGCCGCTGGCCAGGCCGCTGAGCACATTCCGGTTGCCGTAAATGCTGCTGGTGTTATAGCTGCTGTTGCTCAAACTGGTGATGGATGCCATGTGAATCGCCCCTTTCTTTGCTCGTTCAGGGCAGAGCATTCCTGCCCGCGGCGGAAGTGCCGCAAAAGAAATGAAAATTTTTTGGCGGTTTTTTTATTCTACCTCTGTTTTTTTTTATCGACGTGTAGTATAGTAAACTTAAGAGTTTTCTCCAAGTTTTTGTTTTAGGGAGGGAATATACCTTGACGCAAATCATCACCGTCACCAACCAGAAGGGCGGCGTCGGAAAAACCACCACCGCCTCCGCCCTGGTCTGCGGCCTCAACCAGCGGGGAGCCAGGGTCCTGGGCGTGGACCTGGACCCGCAGGGCAACCTGGGCTTTACCCTGGGGCTGGACATCGGCTCAGGGCGCACCGTGTACGACATGCTCAAAGGCGCCTGCTCCATCGAGGAGGCCATCGCCGCCACCGACTACGGAGACGTAATCCCATCGGACATTATGCTCTCCGCCGCCGAGGTGGAGTTCACCGCCCCCCGGCGGGAGTTCCTGCTGAACCAGAAGCTCTCGGCGGTGCGGGACTCCTACGACTTCGTCATCATTGACACGCCCCCCGCCCTGAATCTGCTGACCGTCAACGCCTATGTGGCCTCCACCGGGCTGATTGTCCCCATGGAGGCGGAGGTGCTCAGCCTGGTGGGCATCACGCAGCTTCAGGAGACCATCGAAACCGTCCGCGCCTCCTTCAACCCCGACCTGAAGGTGCTGGGCATCCTGCTCAACAAGTTCAATCCCCGCCTCACCCTGTCCAAGGACATCCTGGAGCTGGCCGAGAACGTGGCCCAGCAGCTGGACAGCCGGGTGTTTCAGGCCAAAATCCACCGGGGGGTGGGGGTGGCCATGGCGCCCGCCCACGGGCAGAGCGTGCTCACCTATCAGCCCTCCTCCCGTCCCGCCCAGGACTTCCAGTCCATTGTGGACGCGGTGGCCGGCGAGCGCTTCCCAAGGCCCAAGGGCTTGAAGACCAAATACTATTCCCAATTTTTCAATTGAAGTAAGGAGAGAATAACATGGCATCCAAAGACAGCAAGACCAGCAAGACTGCGCGGGTGATGAACCTGCTGAGCAAGAAGCAGGAGCTCCCCGCCGAGGAGACCGTCGAGGCCGCTCCCGCCGCCCCTGCCGCTCCTGCGGCCCCGGTCCCCCCCATCATCTCCTCCCTGGCCCCCGACGCCGCGGTGTCGGTCCAGATTAAGAACGCCCTGGAGGACGCGCTGGAGGACGAGCTGGGCCCCGGGCAGGCCGTCTCTGTCTCCGTACAGCAGGCCGCTCCCGCCCAGGAGGAGCCCCCCGTCCAGCCGGAGGCCCCCGCCCAGGAGGCGGCCCCCGCTCAGCCGGCGGCCCCCATTCAGGAGGCAGCCCCCGTGCAGCAGGCAGCCCCCGCTCAGGAGGAGCCCCATGTGTTCGCCGTCCCCAAGAGCCCCGGCTATATCAACGTGATGCAGGTCCTGGTGGAGGAGAAAGCGCCGAAATACATCAAAATGTTCGGCCTGTGCCAGTGCGACCGCTGTCTGGAGGACGTGAAGGCCCTGACCTTGAACCACCTTCCCTCCAAGTATGTGGTGCTGGAGCACGGGGACATGATTCCCCGCCTGACTGTGTACGAGGGGAAGTTCAGCAGCGACATCACCGCTCAGCTGCTCCAGGCCTGCAAAATTGTCATGGAGACCCCCCACCACAGCAGGTAGCCGGTTTTGCGCAGGGCCGCCGGTTCCGGCGGCCCTGCCCATCCCGTCAAAGCGTCTCCCCAAAATCCCTTTGGCCCTTTGGCGCTCCAGGGCGGACGTTTGCCGCCTGGGGGCGCCTTTCCGCTTGCGAATGCAGGCGCTTATCTGCGACGGAAAATCTCTGGCAGACGCGCGGCGTCCGCCAGAGATTTTATCCTTTTTACGCCATGGGCGCCTCCTGGGCCGGCTCCTCCTCCGGCGCAGGAGCGGGCTCCTGCAGCGGATAGGGGTTGGTCAGCTGCTCCCACAGAGTGTTCACATTCTCCATGCAGATGAAGTAAATGCTGGTAATTACATTGTCCGGAATCCCCAGCTCCTCCGCCAGAACGGTAATCCGCTCCCAGTTGGCCGACTCGTAGCTGAGCACCAGCTCGTAAAGCTGGCCGCACCGGCCCTCCCGGCGGAGCAGGGCGGCCTTGACCTCCTCGGCCACCGGCACCTCGCTCAGAATCTCCTCCAGGGGCGCGTCAATCAGGTAATTCAGGGTGGAGAACATCCCCATCAGATAGGCCTCCGACCGGGAGATGGGCATATCCTTGGCATGGTTCATCAGCTCGCTGCAGAAGTTGGCCCGCATGAAGGACCGCTTCAGGAACTCCTCCGAGCCGGCCTCCGTCTCGTTCTCCGCGTTGCTGGCGCTGAGCAGATAAATCCACTGCTTCAGCTGCCCCAGCCCCAGGGTCATCACGGCCTGGCGGATGGTAGTGGCCGGGTGGCGCAGGGCAAAGTAGGCGGAGTTCACCAGCTTCAGCAGGCCGTAGGTCAGGCTGGCGTCCGACCCAATCATCCGCTCGATCTCCTCCACATTCGGCTCGTCCCGGGTGACGGCCACCATCAGCTGGAAAAAGTTGCTCTGGATATAGGAGCTGCTGTGGGCCTTGGTGGTCAGGCGTTCGGCCACATAGGGGCCCTCCAGCCCGTCGGCCTTCAGCCGCACCGCCTGGTCATAGCGCTCCTCGGAGTCGATGCCGGTCACAATGCACTTGATGTTCATGCTGTGGGCAATCTCAATGGTGTTGCGGATGGTGATTTCGCTGGCCGTCTTCATACTGACCTTGATGAAGTGGATATTGTCCAGCAGCGACAGATACCGGGGGGCAAACTGGAACTCGTTCACCGCAATTTTGTACCCCTCCGAGGCATACTGCTGCACAAAGTGCATGGAGAGGGGGTGAATCACCACGCTGTCATCAATCTGGATCACCAGATCGTCCTTGTCAAAGAGGCGGGGGGTCTTTTTCATCAGCAGCATGGTGGTGAAGGTCATAAAGTTCAGGGCGCCCTTCAGCGACTTTCCGCTGTTCTGAGTCAGAAAATTGTAGATGGTATTGGCGGCGGCAAATTCTGCGCTGGAGGTCGAGGTATCGCTGCTGAAAGCCTGATTCGCGCCGTGATACAGGATTTCATTCCCGATAATATTCCCCGAAACGTCCTTGATGGGCTGCCGCACGATGTATTTACCGCTCATAACCGAGTCTCTCCCGTTTTCTTACTTAGCCTGCGTTGGCCTGCTTATTCTGATGCAGCAGCAGGTGGTCCATAACATCCACCAGATGGCCGATTTCCGGCTTGGTCAGCTGCTCGTCGGCGCCCAAGTCCCGGCCCTTGCGGCGCATCTCCTCGCTGATGAGGGAGGAGAAAATAATCAGGGGAACCTGCTTGAACCGGGTGTGGTCCTTCACCAGCTTGGTCAGGCGGTGGCCGTCCATCTGGGGCATCTCGATATCAGTGATAATCAAAGCCACGTCCTTGAACAGTTCCCCCTCGGAGGGCAGGGCGCTCAGCGCCTCCCACAGCTCCAGGCCGTTGGAAAACATGCGCAGATTGACATAGTTCGCCTTGCGCAGGGAGTCCTCAATCATCTTGCTCAGCAGAATGGAATCCTCCGCCACCCAGATGGGACGCTCGTTGCGCTCCCGGGGGCCCAGGCCCTCCACCTCGGCAATCTGGATGCTGGTCTCCGGTGCAATCTCCGCCACGATGCGCTCAAAGTCCAGAATGGTGACCAGCTCCCCGTCGCACTGGGCGATGCCGGTGGCAATGCTCTCCGTGCCGCCGGAGACGGTCTTGTCCGGCTTCTGGATGTCGGTCCAGGAAATCCGGCTGATGCGGTCCACCGCGTGTACCCGGAAGGCGATGAACATCTTGTTGAAGTTGGTGATGATGAAAATATCCTTGGGGTTCTTCTCACTGGCCACGCCCAGATAGCTGGGCAGGTCCACCACCGTCAGCACGGTGTCACGGGGCTTGAAGATGCCCTCCACAGCCGCATGGGCATGGGGCATGGGCTTGACCGGTGCGGAGATCATAATCTCGCGGACCTTGGCCACGTTAATGCCGTACAGGTTTCCGCCGATGGTGAATTTCATGATTTCAATCTCATTGGTCCCAGACTCCAGCAGGATCCCCTGTTTGCTGTCTTCCATCATTTCCTAGCACTCCCTTCTATTTGCGCCGGGTCAAATTATCATCTCCGGGCGGCCGTAGCTGCGCACGCACCCCAGGCCGCTGCTCACGTCAAACAGCAGCGTCCGGGCCACCGAGCCGCCCACGTCCTCCTTCAGCAGGCGGATGCCCTCCTTCTTCAGGTTCAGGCGGACGCTGTCGATGTTGCGCTGGCCGATGTTCCCCAGGGAACCGCCGCTGTCCTCGAACATTTTCGCCCCGCCGGCAATTTTGGCGGTGATTCTCGACCGCTTTGCTCCCTTGGCCTCCATCTGCCGCAGGGTTTCCTTAATTCCGGTGTCCGCGTATTTCATAGTATTTTTCCGCCCTGCCTCCATGTTCAGCGGGAGCATGATATGCACCATCGCTCCCAGCTTAATCACCGGGTCGTACAGGCAGATGCCAATACAGGATCCCAGGGCATAGGTGACCAGCATTCCGCTGCCTGCGGCCATCTTCATATCTGCAATCCCAATAATCAGCTTATCACTCATTACTCACGCCTAGTTTCCTTAATAAAACATTCAAAGACCGGAGGTCGGGGGACATGAGCAGGCGGCAGGGGACCTGCTTGTTCTCGCAGACAAAGTTGCCTCCGATTGTCATGATATAGTCGGACTGACCGCCGTATTCAGCCATAGGCACCGCCAGAATGGCGCCCTGCATGTCCACCGTGAAGGCGGGCACCGTCAGCTTGATGTCAATGTCGGCCAGGCCGCTCAGCGCGTTGATAAAGGTGGAGATCATGATATTGCCCACCTCCACCAGGGCGGAGTTCTCCAGCTCGGTCAGCTGGCTGTAATCCTCGATTTTCTTGGACATGATGCTGTCCAGCACCAGGTTGACAAAATCCAGCTGCTGCACGGAGAGCATAATCCCCGTCAGCTGCCCGCTGAGCTTGACCAGCACGCCGGCGGTAATCTCCTCCGGGCCGCCAATCCACTCGATGGCCTCGTTATAGCCCATGATGCGCACCTCGGGCATGGTGATGCGCACCTCGCGGCTGAGCATCTGGGACAGCGCGGTCGCCGCGTTTCCGGTGCCGATGCTGCCCACCTCCCGCAGCGTGTCCAGCTCCAGGGAGTTCAGCTCGTCATAATTTTTGATTCCCATTCTCAATCCTCCCTATCAGTTCCTCAGGCCGTTGATTGTGGTCTCAATCTCGTCCGAGGTCTGCACCATCTTCAGTGCAAGCCCGTAGGCCCGCTGGGATTCAATCACCTTGGACAGCTCCTCCGCCAGGTCGGCGTTGGACATCTCCAGCACGCCCCGGACCAGGCTGCCCGAGCCCACCCACAGCTCGCCGTTCTTGTCCACGGGCAGATAGCGGGTGTCCGTCAGCTGCACCATGCCGTCGTAATTGCTGTAGTCAAAAATGCCGATGGGGAGCTCCTCCGTAACGTCGTCCACCTCAATCAGGCTGCCCTGCCGGCTGAGGACAAAGCGGCCGTCCCCGTCGGAAAGGCACCACACCGTCTCCATCAGGGGGTCCCCATTCTCGTCCACCAGGGGCTGGCCCTCCTCGTCCAGCTCCTGGGAGGGGCGCTGGTAGGGCGCCTTGTAGAAGGCCCCGCAGCGGGTGAGGGTGACCTCCCCCGTGGTCAGGTCGGCCAGCCCGAAGAACCCGTCCCCCTCAATCATATAGTCCAGCGGGCGGTTCGTGGTGGACACCGCCCCCTGACTGAAATCGGTGGTGGTCATCAGAAGCCGGGCGCCCACTCCCATGGGCAGCTCATCCTCCACACCCTGAAAATTCTGGTACATCAGGGCGGTGAAGCGGGACCGGTCCGCCTTGAAGCCGAAGGTGTTCACATTGGCGATATTGTCCGCGTGGACGTTCAGCCGCCGCAGCTGCTGGTGGGCGCCTACCGCGCCGATATAAAAGGATTGATTCATCCTCGGTCCCCTCTCTTACAGGCGGCCCACGTCGGAAGCGGCGTGGCTCATTACCTCGTCGTACATTTTGGTCACCTGGGCGGCGCTCTGGAGAGAGCGCTGGCAGGTCAGCATCTCGGTCATCTGGCGTATCATATCCACATTGGAGCGCTCGATATATTTCCAATAGACCTCAGGGCTCTCCATGGCGTTGCCCTGGGCCCCCACGAACAGCCCCTGGTCGTTGTACTCCAGCTGCTCGGTATCCGCAAAGGTGAACACGCCCAGGCGGCCCAGATAGGTCCCCTCCTGGCTGTAGATGTTCCCTTGGCCGTCCGCCTCGATTTTGTCCGTGGCCAGGAGGATGGGCTGCCGGTCCGGGTCCAGCACCCGCCCTTGGCCCGGGAGGCAGAGGTAGCCCTCGTCGTCCAGGGTAAAGCTGCCCGCCCGGGTGTAGGCTGCGCCGCCCGGCCCCTGAATGGCAAAGAAACCCTCGCCGGCAATGGCGAAGTCCAGGGGGATATTGGTCAGCTCCGGGATGCCCTGATCCTGATTCACATAAATCTCGCTGTTGGCCCGGATATAGCTCTGCCGGCCGATGTCCACATAGTTTTTGGTCTTGTTGCCCACCCGGCTGTACATCACGTCGTCAAAGGTGGTGGCGGTGTACCGGCTCTCCTTGTATCCGGCGGTGGAGACGTTGACCAGATTGTTGCCCACCACGTTCAGGTTGCGCTGATGGGTCAGCATGGCGGAGGTGAGATTGTAAAACCCTTTGAACATCTTGCTTCATACCTTCTTCCGCTTTTTGGTGGATTTCTGGGGCGGGGCGCCGTTCATGTAGGTGCCCATATACTCCCGCAGCTTCTGAATCGCCCGGGCGTGGATTTGGGAGATGCGGGGCTCGCTGACCCCCATCACCTGGGCAATTTCCTTCATGTGGAGATTTTTCTCATAGTAGAGGGACAGCACAATCTGCTCGTTTTCCTGAAGTGCGCTGATCCCCTGGGCCAGGGTCTCCTGAAGCTCCTGGTTCTGGTACACCGCCTCCGGCTGCACGCTGGGATCCTCGGCGGACACCTCGAACCGGCGGCCCTCCAGGTCCTGGGCGTCCATCAGGGCGTCCAGGGACAGGGTGTTGCTCAGGGCCACCCTGGCCGCGTCCTTCTGGTATTTGTCGGTGGAGACCCCCAGCTTCCGGGCCACTTCTTGGTCGGTGGGGAAGCGGCCCAGGTCGTTGGCCAGCTCGGACACGGCCTGGTCAATCTCCTTGGCCCGCTGCCGGATGTTCCGCGGAAGCCAGTCCTGCTTCCTGGCCAGGTCAATGACCATCCCCCGGATGCGCTTGGCCACATAGGTCTCGAACTTGATTCCCTTCTCCGGGTCGAACTTGTCAATAGAGGTAATCAGGGTCAATATACCCTCGCTGACGATGTCGTCAACCTGGGCAAAGCTGCTGTAAACCCCCCGAATCTGGAGGGCCGCGCTTTTAATCAGTCCCTCGTACCGCAGGACCAGGGGCCACTTCAGCTCCTCGTCCCCGGTCTGCTTGTAGGCGGCGAGCAGGTCAGGAGTGCTCATCTCCTCGATCTCCCGCTGGGTGTAGCGGCGCTGCTCCACCGCGCTGCTCATGTCCCCACCGCCCTTCGCTCACCCCGGGCGGGGGCGTCGGCCGTAATATTCCCCAGTGCCTGAATCTGCACGCTGCTGGTAATCTCATTGAAGGACAGCACATAGACGTTGGGGTAGAATTGGGTAATCATCTTGCTGAAATAGCCCCGAATCACCTGGCTGACCAGGATGACCGGCGTCTGCGCCAAATCACCGAACTTCTTCAGGTGCTCGGCCAGCTGGGAGATGATGGTCTGCATCAGCTCCGGGCCCATGGCCAGATAGACGCCCTGCTCGTTCCGGGTGAGGGAGGAGATAATCTTCTTCTCTACCTCGGCGTCCAGGGTGATGACCCGCAGCTGGCCGTCCTCGCAGAAGCGGCGGGTGATGGTCCGGGCCAGAGCGCCGCGCACCTGCTCGGTAATCATGTCGATATCCCGGCCCTGGGCTGCGGCGTCCACCGCCGTCTCCAGGATCGTGTTCAGGTCCTTGATGGGGACCCCCTCCTGAAGCAGGCTACGCAGCAGCTTCTCCAGATTGCCGTAGGAAATCAGGCTGGGCACCGCCTCCTCCACCAGCTCGGGGGAGGTGCGCTTCAGGTTTTCCACCAGCCGGATGGTCTCCGCCCGGTTGAGCAGCTCGTGGGCGTGCTTCTTTACCGTCTCGGCCAGATGGGTCAGCATGACGGACAGGGGGTCAATGACGTTGTAGCCGTAGATTTCCGCCATCTCCTTGTTCTCGGGGAGGATCCACCGGGAGGGGATGCCGTAGGCCGGCTCGATGGTTTCAATGCCGTCAATCTCCCCCAGGGGGCTGGGAGGCTCCAAGGCCAGGTAGTAGTCCACCAGGATTTCTCCCCGGGCCACCTCCTCGCCCTTGATGCGGATGACATACTGGTTGGTGCCCAGGGCGGAGGAGTCGTGCAGGCGGATGGAGGGGAAGACGAAGCCCATATCCTGGGCGTACTGCCGCCGGAAGATCACGATGCGGCTGATGAGTTTTCCCCCGTGGTTTTCGTCCACCATGGGAATCAGGCTGTAGCCGAATTCCATCTCCACCGGTTCCACTGACAGCAGGGAATAGACGTTGTTGATGTCCTTGTAGTAGTCGCTTTCGCTGGGGGCCGCCGCCTCGGCGGGTTCGGCGGCGGCGCTCTGCACCGCCGCGGCCTCGGCCGCCCGCTGGGCCTCCAGCTGCCGGGTGACGAGGATGCCGCCCGCCACCAGGGCCACGCCGCCCACCAGCAGCGGGACGGTGGGCGTGCCGGGAATGGCCCCCAGAATCAGCAGGATGACGCCGGTGGTCATAATGGCCCTCGGCTGGGCCTTGAACTGGTTCACCACGTCCACGTTCAGGCTGCCCTCGGACACCGAACGGGTGACAATCATGCCTGTGGCGGTGGAAATCATCAGGGAGGGAATCTGGGATACCAGTCCGTCGCCGATGGTGAGGATGCAGTAGCGGCTGACCACATCGCCGAAGCTGCCGCCGTTGACCACCATGCCGATGATGATGCCGCCCACCAGATTGATGACGGTGATGACGATGGACATGGTGGAGTCGCCCTTGACAATCTTGGTGGCGCCGTCCATGGCGCCGTAGAAGTCGGCCTCCTTCTGAATCTTCTCCCGGCGGAGGCGGGCGGCCTGCTCGTCGATCAGGCCGGAGCTCAGGTCCGCGTCAATGGCCATCTGCTTGCCCGGCATGGCGTCCAGGGTGAAGCGGGCGGCCACCTCGGACACGCGCTCCGCGCCCTTGGTGATGACAATCAGCTGTACCAGCACGATGATGAAGAAGATAACGAAGCCTACCACCACATTGCCCTGGGTCACCAGGTTTCCGAAGTTTTTGATGACCTCGCCGGGGTCGCCGGTGGTGAGAATCATCCGGGTGCTGGACACATTCATCCCCAGCCGGAACAGCGTGGTAATCAGCAGCAGCGATGGGAAAATGGAGAAATCCAGCGCGTCCGTGATGTTCATGGTAATCATCAGGATCATAATCGAAAGCCCGATGTTGATAATCAGCAGAATATCCAGCATCCACGGCCGCAGCGGGATGAACAGGAACAGAACCACAATCACCACAAACAGCGCTATGGCATTGTCCATAATACGTTTGAGCAAAGGTGGTCACCTCCTGGGGGCCCGCTCGGTCTTGTTACTACTTGACAATTTGCTTCTTCTCATTCAGACGGAAGATATAAACCAGCACCTCGGCCACCGCGCCGTACAGCTCGGGGGGGATTTCCCGGTTCAGCTCCGCCCCCGCGTAGAGGGCCCGGGCCAGGGGTACGTTCTCCATTACCGCGATGTGGTTTTGCTCCGCGACCTGGACGATGCGCAGGGCCAGGGAATCCTGCCCCTTGGCCAGCACGATGGGGGCGTTATCCACATCCGGTTTGTAGCGCAGGGCGACCGCGAAGTGGGTGGGGTTTCGGATGACCACATCCGCGCCGGGCACCTGCTGCATCATGCGGCTCTGTGCGCGGCGGCGCTGCAGCTCCTTGATTTTCCCCTTGACCTGGGGATCGCCCTCCATCTGCTTGTATTCCTCTTTAATCTCCTGCTTGCTCATTTTCAGCTGGCGCTCGTAGTCCCACCACTGGTAGAAGAAATCCAGGGCGGCGACCGCCACAAAGGCGATGGAGATTCGGATGACCATGGTGCCCGCCATCTCCACCATGTGGGCGCAGGCGGCTGTCAGGTCGGTGTAGAGATAACGGGAGCTCTCCAGAAACATATCCCGGATGCTCATATAGACAATGACCATCAGAAGGATGATTTTCATCAGGCCCTTCAGGGTCTCGATTATACTTTTTAAGGAAAACAGCCGCTTAAAGCCCTGAAGCGGGCTGATGCGGTTGAATTTTGGCTTGATGGACTCGCCGCTGACCAGAAACCGGGTCTGGGCGAAGGTGGCCGCCACGGCGCACAGCACGGCCACCGCTACCACAGGCCCCACCGTCTGGGCCATCAGGACCAGCGCCTGGACCGCCATTTCCCAGCTCACGCCGGCGGCCTCCCTTGGGGCCTCCCCCGCCGTGGTCAGGCACAGGGCCATAAAGCCGCCCAGCTGCCGGGCAAAGGTGCTGGTCAGAATCCACAGGGTGCCGAAGGTGCCCAGCAGGCTGGCTACCGCCACCGCGTCCCGGCTCATGAAGACGTTGCCCTTTTTTCGTTCGTCCCGCCGCTTTTTTGGTGTCGCTTTTTCGGTCTTGGAACCCTCGGCCAACGTCTATCCCCCCTTGGGCCAGCGCCCGGCGCGCCGCCGGACAGAAAACAAATCCGTGCTCAGGCCGGAGCCCTTCAGCCGGCCAGGGAGAGAATATCCCGCAGGCTGTTCAGCATCAGGTTCTCCGCCTCCAAAAGGAACTCGCTGAACGGGATGACCAGCACCAGCAGCAGGGCCAGGCCTACAATCACCTTCAGCTCGATGTTGATGGCAAACACATTGATTTGGGGGATGACCTTCATCAAAACCCCCATGCCCACCTGGGCTACCAGCTCTGCGGCCAGGATGGGCATACACAGCTTCACCGCCAGGACGGTGCACTCCGCAAACAGCTGAAGCATCAGCTGATAGGCGGGCAGCCCGAAGGAAATCTGCCCATAGGGTACAATCTGCTCTGAGGTCAGGAAAATGCGCAGCAGGGTCAAATGGCCGTTGGCGGCGAAAAACAGCAGGGTCATCAGCGCGTTGAGGATAGACCCCGTCACCGACATGTTGGCCTGAGAGCCGGCGTCGTAAATCTGGTTCATGGTCATGCCCATCTGGGTGTCAATCATGGATCCGGCCAGCTGGGGGATATAGAAGAAGAAATTGACCGCCATCCCCAGCAGATAGCCCGCCGCCAGCTCCAGCAGGAGCCGGACGGCCATTTCCATCAGCCCCGGCGGCACCTCCACCGCCTGGTTGGTGAAGGAGGCCACAAAGACGGACAGGATCAGAATCATGCCGCTGCGGAACAGTCCGGGAAAGCTGCGGCGGCCCAGCATGGGGTTAAAGAGGATGAACCCGCTGACGCGGGCTGTGATATAGAGAAAGCGCGTCAGTTCCGCCCAGTCTATCATGGGTGCTCCCCTCGCCCTATCCGGCGATCAGCGAAAAAATTTCTCGTGTGTAGTCCTCCAGGGTGTCCAGCATCCAGCCGCCTCCCAGCAGCAGGACGCTGATGACTACAATCAGCTTCAGCACAAAGGAGATGGTCTGCTCATGGATCTGGGTGACGGCCTGGAAAATAGCCACTACTACGCCCACCAGCATACTCAGCAGAAGCATCGGGCTGGCCAGCTTGATGGCCACCGTGACCGCGTCCCGCAGGACGTCCATCACCAATGAGGGATCCATAGCGCACCTCCTCGCAGAATCAGCTTTTTCAGTTTACGCTCTGCACCAGAGCGGAGAAGATCAGCTGCCAGCCGTTGACCGATACAAACAGAAGCAGCTTAAAGGGGGTGGAAATCATGGCCGGCGGCAGCATAATCATACCCATGGACATCAGGGTGGAGGATACCACCACGTCAATCAGCAGGAAGGGCAGGTACAGCAGAAAGCCGATATAAAAGGCCTCCTGAAGCTCCTGGGTCATGAAGGCAGGCACAATCAGCCGCATGGGCAGCTCCATGGCCTGGGCCCGGGTCTCGGGAATATCCACGTGGGCCAGCTCGCAGTACATGGTCAGGGTGCCCCAGTCCAGATTGTCCATCATGAAGTCCTTCAGGGGTATGGCCGCCCGCTCCAAAAACTCCTCCTGGTCAATCTCCTGCTCGGTATAGGGCTCCCAGGCCTCCTGCTGAATCCGGGTCAATGTGGGATTCATGGTAATCAGGGTCAGGAACAGGGCGATTCCAATCAGCACCATGTTGGGCGGGGTCTGCTGGGTGCCCATGGCGGTGCGCAGAAAGGAGAGGGAGACCACATAGCGGGTAAATGAGGTCATCATCACCACCATGGAGGGCAGCAGCGCAATCATGGTAGTCAGGAACAAAATCTCCAGCGTCTGCACGCTCTCCCCGTTGATGCTGATTAAGCCTTCCGGCATCCCTTGCTCACCTCTGCTTCCTTTGCTGAAGTACCGTGCGCAGCGCCTCCCTAAAGCTGGGGGGCGCCGGCTGTTCCGGGCGCTGGCACAGGGCCTGGGCCTCCTCCCGGCTCAGCTCTGCCAGGGCGGAGATTCCCGAGGGGGCCACGCCCAGCAGGAGATAGCGCTCTCCCGCCTGGACCAGCACCGCCGCCTGCTCCCTGCCCAGGGCCAGGCGGGCCAGTACCTTGAACTGCTGGCCTCCGCTGGCCATTCCCATCATGCCAAGGCCGCCCCGACCCGCCGCGTAGCGGGTAAAGAGGTAGGCCAGAGCGACAATGACGACGACGCACAGCAGCACCCACAGCAGGGACAGCAGGCTTTCAAATCCCGGGGGCATCCCGATCAGGGTGCTCCCAGAACCTTGTTCACCGCCTGGACAATGCGGTCGGGCTTAAAGGGCTTGACGATAAAGTCCCGGGCGCCCGACTTCACCGCGTCCACCACCATGCCCTCCTGGCCCATGGCGGAGCACATGATAACCTTGGCGTTTCCGTCCTTGGCGCGGATTTCCTTCAGGGCCTGCAGGCCGTCCATGTTGGGCATGGTGATGTCCATGACTACCAGATCGGGGCTGATTTCGGCGTACTTCTGCACAGCGTCCGCGCCGTCCACCGCCTCAAAGAGCTCGGTATAACCGTTCTTGCTCAGGGTGTCCTTAATCATGATGCGCATGAAGGCGGCGTCATCCACTAACAAAATCTTCTTCGACATGATTTATCCATCCTTTTCAGTTTATGTTGTATCCGCGTGTTTCTCTGGAAGAAATGCGCTTATCTTAACCCTTTGCGGCCAGCATCTCCAGCCCGGGGTTCTGCACGATTTCCGTAATCCGGACGCCGAAGTTGTCCTCAATGACCACGACCTCGCCCCGGGCGATGCACTTGCCGTTGACGAACAGGTCCACCTGGTCGCCGGCCAGCTTATCCAGCACCACCAGCGAGCCCTTGGAAAACTCCAGAATGTCCTGGACCTTCCGCCGTGCCCGGCCGATCTCCACCGTCACCTGCAGGGGGACCTCCATAATCAGGTCCAGGTTCTGGGCCTGCTCCTTGCCTAAGCGCTCCGCAGGGTCCATCTGCTCCATGGGCAGCGGCCTGGTGCTGATGACCTTGGGCTCGGGCTTGGGTGCCTCCTGGGGCTGCTGGGGCGGATAGGGGTAGGGGTAAGGCGGATAGTACATAGGATAACCCATATATCCCTGCATCGTCCCGTCCGGGCCGGGCATGGGATAGGGCATCTGCATCATGGGCTGGCCCGGCTGGCCCGCGGGCATTCCCGGGGCCCGGGCCGCCGGCGCGGCAGGCTGCTGCATGGGAGCGGGGGCCGGCGCCGGCGCAGCGGCCGGGGCAGGGGCGGGAGCGGGGGCCGGGGCGGCGGGAGCGGGGGCGTCCGTTCCGCCCGCCAGCATCCGCTCAATCTCCTCCTGGCTCATCTTCCGGTTGCTGGGGGCAGGCTCCGGTTCCGGCGCGGGCGCGGGGGCATCCCCTCCGCCTGCCAGCATCCGCTCGATTTCCTCCTGGCTCATCATCCGGTTGCTGGGGGCAGGCTCCGGTTCCGGCGCGGGCGCGGGCGCGTCCCCTCCGCCTGCCAGCATCCGCTCGATTTCCTCTTGGCTCATCATCCGGTTGCTGGGGGCAGGCTCCGGTTCCGGCGCGGGCGCGGGCGCGGGGGCAGGCGCGGCCGCCTGGGCTCCCTCTCCGCCGCTCACCTCGCCGGACAGCCCCAGGCTGCCCAGCAGTTCCCGGGCCAGGGCCACCGACATGACGTTCATGAACTCGCTCTCAAGCGCGTCCTCCACCTTCAGGAAGAACCGGACGACCACAATCTGGTCCGCTCCCTGGGGCAGGTGGTTCTCCTTGAACTCATCCAGGCTGTTCAGCTCGAAAGATTCCGGGGTGGAGATGTCCACCCGGAACCCCAGGAAATCGGACATGGCGGTGGCGGCCGAGCCCATCATCTGATTCATGACCTCGCACACGCAGCTGATGGTCAGCTCGTTGAGCTCAAAGTCCTCGTCCGGCGTCTCCATGCCCATCAGAATGTCTACAATGACCTTGATGTCGCTGCGCTTGAGCAGCATGATGTTGCTGCCCTCCAGGCCCTCCACATACTTGATCTCCACGCCGATGGCAGGCTCCAGGTTGCCC
>JAAWHL010000068.1 GCA_022795855.1 Lawsonibacter sp. | reverse complement strand
TCGGTTTTGTTAAGTGTGGTAACTCAACTTTAACCGATTTGGCCTCATCCTTCTACTCTTTTCTTCCCCTACTGTCCAACATGTATTGTACTCCTACATTGGATTTCCGTGACACTGCGGTTTAAAACTTGCAAAAGGAAATTCGATGTGGTAAAATGAAATAATATGTCAGAATTTTTCTGCCGGACGTTTTTGCGCGGTTTTTGCAAAGCCGAACAGCAGTGCCTGCATAGAAAGCGCCGCAGGCAAAAGACGCCGGAAGGGCGCAGTGCGGGAGACCGAGAGTTTTGGAAGAGAAAGAGGTGGTCGTGTGTATCTGCGCGCGCTGGAAATTCAGGGATTCAAGTCGTTTCCTGATAAAACGGTGCTTACCTTTGGGGAGGACATTACCGCCATTGTAGGCCCCAACGGGTCGGGCAAATCCAACATTTCCGACGCCATCCGCTGGGTGATGGGGGAGCAGTCCACCCGTGCGTTGCGCGGGGGCAAGATGGAGGATGTAATCTTCGGCGGTACGCAGCAGCGCCGTCAGACAGGTTACGCGGAGGTCTCTCTGGTACTGGACAACACCAGCCGCATTTTCGACCTGGAGGAGAGCGAGGTCATGGTGACCCGGCGGTATTACCGCTCTGGGGAGAGTGAATACTATATCAACCGCCGCTCCGTGCGTCTGAAGGACGTCAACGAGCTGTTTATGGACACAGGTCTGGGCCGGGAGGGTTACTCCATCATCGGCCAGGGCAAGATTGACGAGATCCTGTCTGTGAAGTCGGCCGACCGGCGGGAGATTTTTGAGGAGGCGGCGGGCATTTCCCGCTACCGCCACCGTAAGGAGGAGGCCGAGGGCAAGCTGCGCCGCACCGACGAAAACCTGGTGCGCATCAACGACAAGATTGCGGAGCTGGAGCTGCAGGTGGAGCCTCTGCGGGAGCAGAGCCGGAAGGCGAAAAAATTCCTGGTTCTGCGGGACGAGCTGAAGGGGCTGGAGATTTCCGTGTGGCTGGACACGCTGGAGCGCCTGCGGGCCAACCGGATCAAGCTGGACGCGGACTATGCCGAGGCCGCCCGGCAGATGGAGAGCGCCCAGGAGGCGCTGGAGCGGCTCTACGCCGCGGCGGAAGGCTTTTCGGCGCAGATGCGGGAGAAGGACATCGAGGCAGACCGCCTGCGCTTTGAGATGCAGGGGCGGGAGGCCCGCGCCAACGAGCTGGAGTCGGCCATTGCGGTATTGAAGAGCAGCATCCAAAACAATCTGGAGAACGCCCAGCGCATCCAGCGGGAGCTGGAGCAGAAGGAGGGGCGGGAGGACAGCCTGGCCGCCCAGATTGAGGAGCGCCGCCGGCGGCTGGAGGAGATTGCGGTCCAGCGGGGCGCGCTCCAGACCCAGCTGGAGGAGAAGGGCCGGCAGGCAGAGCAGGCGGCCCGGTCCGCCGGGACCCTGGCCCGGGAGCTGGAGCAGCTGCGGGAACGCCAGGATGTGGAGAGCGCCACCGCCGCCGAGGCCAAGGCGCTGCTGTCCGCCCTGGCCGCCGCCGCCCAGGAGGTGCTGGACCGGGACGAGTCCGTGCGTCAGGAGCTGTCCGCCCTGGGGGAGCGCCTGGAGCAGGCCAAATTGGAGGAGCGGCGGGCCGCCAAGGCTCTGTCCGACGCGGTGGAGGAGCGGGACGCGGTGAAAAACGTGATTTCCGGGTACGCCCTGCGTATGGAGAGCCGCAGAAAAAAAGCCGACCAGGCCCGGGAGCGGCAGATGAAGCTGCAAATGGACGAAAACTCCCTCGCTTCCCGAATCAAAATGCTGTCCGATATGGAAAAACTGCACGAGGGCTACTCCAAGGCGGTGAAAGTTGTGATGGGAGAGGCCCAGCGGGGAACCCTCTCCAATATCCACGGGCCGGTGGCCGGGCTTTTGAAGGTGCCGGACCGGTACACCGTGGCTATTGAGACCGCTCTGGGCGGTGCCATGCAGAACCTGGTAGTGGAGCGGGAGGAGGACGGCAAGGCTGTCATCCAGCTGCTCAAGCGCCGGGATGCGGGGCGGGCCACCATCCTGCCCCTCAGCTCCATCCGCCCCGGCCGCCTGCGGGAGGAGGAGTCTTTACGGAGGGAGCCGGGATTTGTAGGGGTGGGGGATCAGCTGATTCGGTTTGACCCCAAATACCGGAACGTATTTTCCAACCTGCTGGGCCGGGTAGCGGTGATGGAGGACCTGGACCGCGCCATTGCTGCGGCCCGGAAGTTCGGCTACCAGTTCCGCATTGTCACGCTGGACGGACAGGTGCTCAATCCCGGCGGTTCCATGACCGGAGGATCGGCCGGCCGGGGGGCCGGCATACTCAGCCGCGCCAACGAGCTGGAGCGGCTGGAGGGCCAGATTGGGGCCCTGCGGGAGCAGCTGGCCCAGTCGGGGCGCGGCCTGGAGGAGGCCCAGCGGGAGGCGGCCGCCGCCCAGTATGAGCTGGAAACCGCCCAGGGCCAGCTGAGAGAGTGGGAAGACGCCATTTTGAAGGCCCAGGGCGAACAGGCCCGGTGCCGCAGCGTGGTGTCCGGGCTGGAGAGCCAGCAGGAGGCGCAGAGCGGAGAGCTGTCCGCCCTCCAGCAGCGTTCCGGCCAGATCGAGGCGGATACCCGGAACGCCCGGGAGCGCATCCGGACCCTGGAGGGGACCGCCGCCGCCCTGAAGGCGGAGACCGAGGGCAAGGCCAGAGGGCAGAGCGACCTGCAGGAGCGCTCCCAGCAGATTGCCCAGGAGGCGGCCCGGCTCAGCGCCGGCCTGTCCGCCCTGGAGGCGGAGCGGGAGGTCAACGACAGCAACCTGCGCCAGCTGGAGCAGCTGCGCCGGGAGCTGGCCGGAGACCGGGACCAGAGCCAGGCCCTGATGGTGGACTACGAGGAGAAAAACCGCCGCTTTACCCAGGAAATCGTGGAGAAGGAAGAGCTGCTCCAGGTTGTCCGCCGGGAGAACCAGGCCAAGGATCAGCAGGTCCGCAGCCTGAGCGAGGAGAAGCTGGAGCTGGAAGCCCGGCGCAACCGGTCCGATAAAGAGAGCCGGGACAAGAACAACGAGCTTTTGAACATGCAGCAGGAGGTATCCGCCCTGGACCAGAAGCGGGTGGCCGCCTCCATGGAGGAGAAGCAGATACTGGACAAGCTGTGGGACAGCTACGAGCTGTCCCACGAGGCGGCCCGCCAGCAGCGGGTGGAGATTGAATCGGCGCCCAAGGCGGCCCGGCGCATCAGCGAGCTGAAGCGGTCCATCTCCGGCCTGGGCAGCATCAACCTGGGGGCCATTGAGGAGTTCGACCGGGTCAATGAGCGCTATACCTATCTGACCGACCAGCGGGACGATGTGGAGCGCTCCAAAACCGAGCTGGAAGGAATCATTTCCGACATTACCGGGGAGATGAAGACCATTTTCGCCCGGGAGTTCCAGGTGATTAACGAGGCCTTCGGGCAGACCTTCCTGGAGCTGTTCGGCGGCGGAAAGGCCACCCTGGAGCTGGAGGACCCGGAGGACATCCTGAACTGTGGCATTGAAATCCGGGTTCAGCCCCCGGGGAAGGCGCTGAAAATCATCACGCTTCTCTCCGGTGGGGAGAAGGCCTTTGTGGCCATTGCCCTGTATTTCGCCATTCTGAAGGTCCGGCCCACCCCCTTTGTGGTGATGGACGAGATTGAGGCCGCCCTGGACGACAACAATGTGGCCCGCTTTGCCCAGTACATGCGCAGTATGTCGGATAAGACCCAGTTTATTGTCATTACCCACCGCCGGGGCACGATGGAGGAGGCCGATGTGCTCTACGGCGTGACCATGCAGGAGCAAGGCGTCAGCCGGATGCTGACCATCAATCTGAACGACGCAGAAAAGGAATTGGAGATTTCATAAAGAGAGGACGCCAATGGAGGAGAAAAAGCCAGGCAGACGGGAAGTCTGGAAAATTTTAGGGATGGCGGCGCTGATTGTTGCGCTGTTTCTGGGGATCAAGCTGATATTCTGGGGGCTGGGAATGGCCATTCCCCAGGCGGATCTCCAGCCGCCGGAGCCGTCCCAGAGCACGCCCTCCGACCGTGCGCCGGAGGCCCGGCCCGCCCCCAGCTTCTGCGTACACTGCGGCGAGGGGCTGCCGGAGAGCTTCTTGTGGGGGCAGTTCTGCCCTTACTGCGGAAAGCGGGTGGAGTAGCGGATGGAGAAACTCAGCTGCCTGCGCTGCGGCGGGGCCATGACGGCGGTAAAGCGGGAATACCTTCAGTTGGGCAAAACCGGCTGGATTGTGGGAGATCTGGGCAACCTGCTGGCGGGGGGACTGGATGTGGTGATCTGGTCCTGCCCCGGCTGCGGAAAGCTGGAGTTTTTCTCCGCCGGGGAGCTCCAGCCTGAGCTGGAGGAGAGCGGGATTGCCCAGGTGAAGTGCCCCCGCTGCGGCCGGGAGCACGATCTGGACGACCCCAAGTGCCCCTTCTGCGGGGAGCGGAACCCAAATTGGTAAGGAAGGAAGCAAAACATGGGCTTTTTTGACAAACTGAAAAAAATCAGCATTTTTTCCAGCTTTGGCAGCGAGCTGAACGACGAGTTTTATGACGAGCTGGAGGAGTCTCTGATTCTGGCTGACGCGGGGACGGACGCCGCCCTGAAGCTGGTGGAGCGTCTGCGCGCCCGGGTGCGGGAGGAGGGGATTAAGACCATGGAGGAGGCCCGGGCGTGCATGTGCCACCTGATTGCCCAGACCATGGAGGCGGGGGACGCCGCCCTGAACCTGTCCACCCGGCCGGCGGCGGTGCTGTTCATCGGGGTGAACGGAGTGGGCAAGACCACCACCATCGGAAAAATCGGCCACCAGCTGAAGCAGCAGCGGAAAAAGGTGCTGCTGTGCGCCGCCGACACGTTCCGGGCCGCCGCCGCCGAGCAGCTGACCGTATGGGCCGACCGCTCCGGGCTGGAGATTGTCAAGCAGCACGAGGGGGCCGACCCGGCCGCCGTGGTCTTTGACGCCGCCACCGCCGCCAAGGCCCGGAACACCGACGTGATTTTGATTGACACCGCCGGGCGGCTGCACAACAAGCAGAATCTGATGAACGAGCTGAACAAAATCTCCCGGGTGGTGGACCGGGAGCTGCCCGGCTGCGCCCGGGAGACCCTGCTGGTGCTGGACGCCACCACCGGGCAGAACGGCCTGATTCAGGCCCGGCAGTTCAAGGAGGCGGCCGGCATCACTGGCATTGTGCTGACCAAGCTGGACGGCACCGCCAAGGGGGGCGTCGCCATTGCCATCACCCAGGAGCTGGGGGTGCCGGTGAAATACGCCGGCGTCGGCGAGGGGCTGGACGACCTGAGGCCCTTCGACGCGCTGGAGTTTGCCCAGGCGCTGCTGTAGCGGGCCGGAGAAATTTTGAAATAAGGGGCAGGAATTTACACCTGCGTCATACACTGACAGAAAATCCGTGATACAATAGAGAGGAAGGAACTTCCATGAAATTGGTGCTGGCCAGCAAAAATCAGAAGAAGCTGGCAGAGATGAACGAAATTTTGTCCGGCCTGGGGGTGGAGGTATGCTCCGAGGCGGAGGCCGGAGTGGATCTGGAGGTGGAGGAGACCGGAACCACCTTTGAGGAGAACTCCCTGCTGAAGGCCCGGGCGGTGATGGAGGCCAGCGGCCTGCCCGCCATCGCCGACGACTCCGGACTGTGCGTGGACGCGCTGGGCGGCGCGCCGGGGGTGTACTCGGCCCGCTACGGCGGCGAGGGGCTGGACGACCCGGGCCGCACCCGCCTGCTGCTGGAGAATATGCGGGGCCAGACCCCCAGGACCTGCCGCTTTGTGTCGGTAATTACCTGCTGCTTCCCCAACGGAGACGTGCTCTCCGCCCGGGGGGAGTGCGAGGGCACAGTGGCCTACGCCCCCGTAGGGGAAAACGGCTTTGGCTATGACCCGGTGTTCTTTGTGCCCGAGCTGAAAAAGACCTTTGCGCAGCTCTCCCCCCAGGAGAAAAACGCCCGCTCCCACCGGGGCAGGGCGCTGGAGGCCTTCCAGGTCAAGCTGGAGGAGTATTTGAAAAACCGCTGAGCCTGCCTGCGGGGACGGGCTGTGCGGGAACGGAGTGAGGACGATATGGAGCTGACAAGCAAGCAGCGCGCCCAGCTTCGGGCGCTGGCCAACGGCATCGACACAATTCTGACCGTGGGCAAGGACGGCATCGGGGAGAACCTGGTCAGGCAGGCCAGCGACGCGCTGGAGGCCCGGGAGCTGGTTAAGGGGCAGGTGCTGGAGAACGCCCTGATTTCCGCCCGGGACGCGGCGGAGGTACTGGCCCCCCGGACCAGGAGCGAGGTAGTGCAGGTGATAGGGAGGAAATTTGTGCTCTACCGGCCCAGCCACAAGAAGGACAAAAAGGATAAAATTGTGTTGATAAAGGCCTGAAAAAGCGCATATCCATCCTAACGGGGGTGCTTGTTGTGAAAATAGGAGTTTACGGGGGAACGTTCAATCCGCCCCATCTGGGGCACATGGCGGCGGCGAGGGCGGCTGCGGAGGCGCTGGGTCTGGACAAGCTGATTCTGGTGCCGGCGGCGGCGCCGCCCCACAAGGAGCTGCCGGACGGAACGCCGGAGCCGGAGCGGCGGCTGGAGCTGGTCCGGCTGGCGGCGGACAACCTGGGCCTGCCCGGCGGGGCGGAGACGTCCGAGCTGGAGCTGCGCCGGGAGGGGAAGAGCTTTACCTCCGACACCCTGCGCCAGCTCCGGGAGGAGTACCCCCAGGCCGAGCTGTGGCTGCTGATGGGGACGGACATGTTTCTGACCGTTCAGCACTGGCACGAGCCGGAGGTTATCCTGAAGCTGGCGGGGATCTGCGCCTTCGGCCGTACAGAGCGGGACGGCGAGGCGGTGTTTGCCCCCCAGCGGGAGTTTTTGCAGAAGACCTACGGGGCGAAAATCTTCACCCTGACCCTGCCCAATCCGGTGGACATCTCCTCCACCCGCCTGCGGGAGCTGCTGGCCCGGGGGGAGGGGCGGGAATATCTGGCCCCGGCGGTATACGGCCATATCCTGATGAACGGCCTGTACGGCGCCCATGCCGACCTGAAGCGCCTGGATATCCCGGAGCTGCGGGCCTGCTCCTACTCCATGGTGCGGGCCAAGCGGATTCCCCACATCCGGGGCACGGAGGAGGAGGCCATGCGCCTGGCCCGCCGCTGGGGCGCGGACGAGCGGCTGGCCCAGCGGGCTGGCATCCTCCACGACTGCACCAAATATCTGGAGCTCCCCGACCAGCTGGCCCTGTGCCGCAAATACGGGGTGGAGCTGGACGAGCTGGAGCAGCGGGCGGTGAAGCTGCTTCATTCCAAAACGGGGGCATGTATCGCCAGGCATATTTTTGGGGAACCTGATGAGGTGTACAACGCCATTTTCTGGCATACCACCGGCAAGGGGGACATGACCCTGCTGGAAAAAATCCTCTACATGGCCGATTACATAGAGCCCTGCCGCAACTTTGACGGAGTGGAGCAGCTGCGGGCCATGGCCTATACCGACCTGGACCGGGCCATGCTGATGGGGGTGGAGGCCACCGTGGAGGACATGACGCGCCGGGGAAGTCCCATCCACGTCAACACCCTTCAGGCCCAGGCCTGGTTCCGGGAGAAAACGAAACTGTAACGAAGAGGAAGCGTACTATGAGCAAGCAGAAAAAGGGACAGCCGGACGAGAAGAGGCAGGCCGCCATCCGCCGCCGTGTGCTGATTGCGGCGGCGGCGGTGGCAGTGGTGATTGCCGTAATTTGGCTGGCTCTGGATGCCTGGACTCAGCCTCCCAAGCTCCCGGATACGCCTGCGGCGCCCGCGCCGTCTCAGAGCGGGGACGCCTCCTCAAGCGGGGTGGAGGACTGGGAGGTGGAAGCGCCCGACATCGCCATGAGCGGGCGCAGAGAGGGGATTTATACCTTCCTTGTGGCCGGGAAAGACGTGGTGGGGGGAGGCACCGACACCATGCTTCTGCTCAGCTACGACACGGTAAACAAGACCATCAGCGGGCTGAATCTCCCCCGGGATACCATGGTCAACACCTCCTCCAAAATCAACCCCCGCCTGAACGCGGTGTACACCTACAACATGGGCCGGGACAAGGAGACGCAGGTGGAAAAGGGGATGACCGCGCTGAAAAATCAGGTGGCCAAGCTGACCGGCATCATGCCCGACTACTATGTGCTGGTGGAGTGGGACGCCATCGGCGAGCTGGTGGAGGCCATCGGCGGGGTGGAGTTTGAGGTCCCCTTCCGCATGAAATATGACGACCCCTATCAGAACCCGCCCCTGCACATCGACCAGGAGCCCGGCCTGCGCCTGCTGAGCGGCGAGGACGCCATGGAGGTGATCCGCTGGCGTCAGAACAACGACGGCTCTCACTCCGCGGGGGGCGACATCGCCCGCCTGAGCATCCAGCAGGATTTTTTGAAGGCGGTGGCTAAAAAATGCCTTCAGCCGGCCACGTTCCTGAAAATTCCCGCTCTGGCGGAGATCTTTGCCCAGAATGTCAAAACGGACTTGACGGTGGGCAACATTCTGGCCTTTGCCCGGCTGGCCGCCGGAATGGACCCGGACGAGTCGGTGACCTTCCAGACCGCGCCCATTGCCAAGGCCTTTATGCACTGGAACGGTTCCATGAATCTGGCGCTGATTACCCTGGACGCCAAGGGGATTCTCGAGATTGTGAACGAGAGCATGAATCCCTACCAGCGGGACGTGGGGCGCAGCGACCTTCAGGTGATAATCCGCAACGGGGACGGCAGCTACAGTGTGACCAGCGGCGCACTGGAGAACCCGGGGCTGGCCGCGGCCGGGGCCGGAATCAAGCCCGCGCCCCCCAAGCCGGAGGAGCCCGAAGATCCGGAGGGCCCGGAAGAGCCTGAGAATCCGGAAGAGCCTGAGAATCCGGAAGAGCCGGAGGACCAGGAGAACCCGCCGGCCCGGCCGGAGGAGCCGGGACCCGGTCAGACCGGAGAGCCGGGAGCGGCGGAGCCCGGACAGGAGGGCCCGGAAGGGGAACAGCTCCCGGAGGTGCCGGACCCGCTCCAGACTCCGGAGGACCCCCTGGGTCCGGGAGGGGCCGGAGAGGAACTGGCCCTGGATCCGGAGGACCGGGAGCAGACTGAGACGGGCACAGGCTACCCCGAGGGGATTCCGGATTGGATGATTCCCCCGGCAGCATAGCACAGAAACAGAAGGGAGAGAAAAACATCTATGACACCCTATGAGAGCGCGATTGTTCTGGCCCAGGCGCTGGACGGCAAGAAAGGCAGCGGAATCAAGGTGCTGAAGACCGAGGGCCTGACCACCCTGGCCGACTACTTTGTCATCTGCACCGCCACCTCCAGCACCCAAATCCGCGCCATGTCCGACGCCTGCGAGGAGGCGATGGAAAAGCACGGGGAGAAGGTTCACCACATTGAGGGCCACCGGGGAGGCACCTGGCTGCTGCTGGACTTCTCCAGTGTGGTGGTCCACGTCTTTACCGACGAGAGCCGGAAGTTTTACGATCTGGAGCGGCTTTGGGGCGATGCCGAAGAGGTGGATCTCAGCCAGGCGCTGAAACCGGATTGAGTATACAGGACAGCAAGCGGGCCCGGCGCAGAAGCGCCGGGCCGCGGATTTTATTGCTATGCCGCCAGTGGAATGCCGCCCACACAGCCCTGATGGACGCTCTGGAGGGCCTCCAGGCGGCAGAAATCGGACGGGCGGGTCAGGTCGGGGCCGTTGGGCAGATCCAGAGCGCCGCACTCCTGAAGCAGGGTGGCCACAAACTGGGAGCAGAAGTAGTGATACCGCCGGGGCAGCGGCAGGCGGAAAAAGCAGGCCAGCACCCCAAGGAGGTTATAATGGTACAGCTGCCGCTGAGCGTACATGCCGCTCAGCCGGGCCCGCAGGCGGTCGTAAACCGCCTGCGATACCTTGAGGCGGTACAGGCAGCAGGGCGTACTGGGGTGGGAACGGAAAAATCCCAGCTGCACCCCCTCCTGAACCAGGCCGGCAGGGAGAGCAAAGCGCTCATATTTGCGGGCAAAGCTGTAAAAGTCCCCCAGCGGGCCGTCCAGGCCGATGGAGACGTGGGTGTAGCGGTCCGCGGTGGCCAGGTGAATCAGCCGGGAAAAACAGGTGCCCGACCGGGTCAGCAGAATGTAGATGGTGTGTTCCATGGCAAATCCTCCCCTTTTGTCAGTGAAAACAAGTGTATCAGCACAAATCTAAAGACGGTTGAAGATAAGATTAAGATTTTCTAAAATATGTGCGGGGACATGCGGGACGGAACGGCAAAGGCCGGAAAACCCGGCCGTTTTTGAGGCGGCCGCGGTAAAATGGCCCGCGGGTCTTGCATTTGCCCGGCCTTTCCATTATAATAACAAAAGCTGCCTGTCATACCATGACGATCAAATATGCCTGCCCCCGATTTGGGCAATCCCAATAAGTGAGCGTGATGAAAAAGTGAAATACGACTTTGCCGCCATTGAGAAAAAATGGCAGACCAGGTGGAAAGAGGAGAAAACCTTCGCCTGCTCCAACCAGGACACCGGAAAACCCAAATTTTACGGCCTGGTGGAGTTCCCCTACCCCTCGGGGGCCGGGCTTCATGTGGGCCATCCCAGGCCCTATACCGCCATGGACGTTATCGCCAGGAAAAAGCGGATGGAGGGATACAACGTCCTGTTCCCCATCGGCTACGACGCTTTCGGCCTGCCCACCGAGAATTTTGCCATCAAGAACCACGTCCACCCCGCCGCCATCACCAAAAAGAATATTGAAAACTTTACCCGGCAGCTGCATATGCTGGGCTACTCCTTCGACTGGGACCGCTGTGTGGATACCACCGACCCGGGATATTACAAGTGGACCCAGTGGATTTTCCTCCAGCTGTACAAGCACGGCCTGGCCTATAAGACCACCATGCCGGTGAACTGGTGTACCTCCTGCAAGTGCGTGCTGGCCAACGAGGAGGTGGTGGAGGGAGTCTGCGAGCGCTGCGGCGCGCCGGTGGTCCGCAAGGAGAAATCCCAGTGGATGCTGAAAATTACCGACTACGCCCAGAAGCTGATTGACGGCCTGGATACCGTGGACTATATCGAGCGGGTCAAGACCCAGCAGCGCAACTGGATTGGCCGCTCCACCGGCGCGGAGGTCACCTTCAAGGCCACCACCGGAGACGATATCGTGGTGTTCACCACCCGGGCGGACACCATCTTCGGCGTTACCTACATGGTGATTTCTCCGGAGCACCGCTTTGTCCAGGACTGGAGGGACAAGCTTCAGAACTGGGGCCAGGTGGCCGCCTACGTGGAGGAGGCCGGACGGAAGTCCGACTTTGAGCGCACCGAGCTGGCCGCCGACAAAGAAAAAACCGGCGTGGAGCTGAAGGGTGTGCGGGCCGTCAACCCGGCCAATGGGAAGGAAGTACCCATCTTCATCTCCGACTATGTGCTGGCCTCCTACGGTACGGGCTGTGTCATGGGCGTGCCCGCCCACGACGGACGCGACTGGGCCTTTGCGAAAAAGTTCGGCCTGCCTATCATTGAGACCGCCGCAGGCGGAAATGTGCAGGAGGCGGTCTACACCACCGCGGACACGGACCGGATTGTCAACTCCGCGCAGTTTGACGGAATGACGGTGGCGCAGGCCAAGGACGCCATTGTGGACTGGCTGGAGGAGAAGGGCGTAGGCCGCCGGCAGGTGAATTTCAAGCTCCGGGACTGGGTGTTCTCCCGCCAGCGGTATTGGGGCGAGCCCATCCCGATGGTGTGGTGCGAGCGGTGCGGCTGGACGCCCCTGCCCGAGGACCAGCTGCCCCTGCTGCTGCCCGAGGTGGAGTCCTACGAGCCTACCGACACCGGCGAGTCCCCCATTGCCAAGATGACCGACTGGGTGAACACCACCTGCCCCTGCTGCGGCGGCCCCGCGAAGCGGGAGACAGATACCATGCCCCAGTGGGCGGGGTCCAGCTGGTATTTCCTGCGGTATATGGACCCCCACAACAGCCAGGAGCTGGCCTCGAAGCAGGCCCTGGGCTACTGGGGGCAGGTGGACTGGTACAACGGCGGTATGGAGCACACCACCCTGCATCTGCTCTACTCCCGCTTCTGGAACAACTTCCTCCACGACATCGGCGTGATCCCCCACGCCGAGCCCTACGCCAAGCGCACCAGCCACGGCATGATTCTGGGCAAAAACCCCCACTACGTGGGCAATGTGGACACGGAGGAGGAGAAACAGGCCCTGATTGACAAGTACGGCAGTCAGGCGCTGCGCCCCTCGGTGAAGATGTCCAAGTCCCTGGGCAATGTGGTCAACCCGGACGACGTGATTCGGGACTATGGCGCGGATACCATGCGCCTCTATATCATGTTCATCGGCGATTTTGAAAAGACCGCCACCTGGTCGGACGAGTCGGTGAAGGGCTGCAAAAAATTCCTGGACCGGGTGTGGAATTTGAGCGAGAAGCTGCAGGCGGGGGCGGAATACTCCGCCGGCAACGAGCTGGCCATCCACCGCTGCATCAAGAAGGTGTCCGCTGACATTGAGGCGATGAAGTTCAACACCGCCATCGCCGCCCTGATGGCTCTGGTTAATGATTTTTACAGCAAGGGGGCTTCCAAGGGGGACTATCGGGCCCTGCTGCTGATGCTCTCCCCCTTTGCTCCCCACATGTGCGAGGAGCTGTGGGAGCGGAACGAATACGGCGGACAGGTGTGCCTCCAGCCCTGGCCGGTCTATGACGAGGCCAAAACCGTGGCTGCCACCACTCAGATGGCCGTCCAGGTGGGCGGCAAGCTGAAGACCAACATTGTGGTGCCCACCGGATGTGATGACCAGACCGTGGTAGACGCCGCTTTGGCTGACCCCAAAATCGCCAAACTGGCCGAGGGGCAGACCCTGGTCAAATCAATTGTGGTCAAGGGCCGGCTGGTCAATCTGATTTTCAAGCCCAAGGGGTAGAAGGCATCATTTACACCCTGTTTACAAATCTCCTCTTGACAGATAGGCCAAAAACACATATAATGATACTGTTAAAGCCATAAACATGGCCCTTTCGTGACCGGGGACCCCTCCGGCACGCCGGAGGGAGGGAATATTGAATGTCAGAAGTCCGCGTCAGAGAAAACGAGTCTTTGGAGAGCGCCTTGAAGCGTTTTAAGCGCAGCTGCGCCAAGTCTGGTGTGTTGGCTGAGGTCCGTAAGCGCGAGCATTACGAGAGCCCCAGCGTCAAGCGCCGCAAAAAGTCTGAGGCCGCCCGCAAGAACAGAAAGAAGTTCTATTGATGCTGAAACTCCGCCGAGCACATCTGTGCCCGGCGGAGTTTTTCCTTGCGGTTTCCCTCGTCCCGTATACCGGCCCTGAGCGTGTTCCGGCTGTCGGGCCCATCGGTGTGCATACCCCGGTCCGCCCCGCCGATGGGGATACGTTGCGGGAACCGGGACGGTATTTTCCACCCGACGTGAATCCAGAGAACATTGACCGGAAGGAGTCCCCCTGATGTATCCAATTCAATTCCCGGATAAAGTTCTCCTGTCCGAAGAAAAGATTTAACCGTTTTGATGCCCATTCAATGCTGATATATTCGCTGTCCAGCTGGCGAAAACGCCGCCTGACAGTATCCACAGGTAAGACTTCACCGCCGATCTGTATGGTGGAGGCTGTGCTGTTCAACACGTCCACAATCAGCTCCAAAAGGCTCTTCACATCGTTGTAGGGAAACTCCTTGCGTAAACGCCATGTTCGATATTTTCTTTGACCGCCTCTCTCATCTCGCATCAATCAGTCCCCATTTGCCACCCGCTGGGGATAGGGGTTTTGCTCATCTTTTCCGGTGAAATCTCCTGTCAACGCCGATATGAAATTGTAAGAAAACGCCGAAGAAATTTTGTAGTTTTTCGGCGGTGGTGGGTAACAAAATCAGCAGCTGTCTTGCTCAAAAAGAGTGTTCACGATTTGCTGCTTCTGGCGCATAAATTCCTTGCGTTCTTTCAGACGGTAAGACTCGCCCTTGATGTTGATAACGGTGC
>JAAWHL010000067.1 GCA_022795855.1 Lawsonibacter sp. | reverse complement strand
GCTCATCTGTCAAGTCGCTGGGATACGGCACTCGTCCTTTTTCTTCCATATATCATATTTTACCACTGTTTCATCCGCTTGTGAATACAAATTCTAAATTCCTGAAGGCTGTTTATCGTGTTGATTCCGAAAGGATCACAGAAGGCCGGTGAACTCAGCGGGGGAACCGCTCCATCACCAACCTGCCCAGCGTGTGGCTTTACACGGGAATGGACCTTCAAGTAGCGGTCGAAGTAATCCAGCAGTGCGTCCTTGAACATACCCTTTACTGCCCGGACCACCGCCCCCTTTATGCCGCACACGTCGGTGACCATGGCGCCGGGGCGGAAGCAGTCCCGGTGCTGGGTCAGAAAGCTGACAATCCCCTGGGGGTGCATACACAGAAGCACCAGGTCCGCCTGGGCGGCGGCCGCGGCGGGCTCGTCGCTGGCCCGGTCGATGATTCCGTGCTCCAGGGCGTAGCGCAGGGTGGGCTGGCTGACGTCGGCCCCCAGCAGCTCATAGTCCTCAAAGCCCTTCAGCGCCATGGCCATGGACCCGCCAATCAGGCCCAGGCCGATGACGGCAATGGTTTTTTTCATCCCAGATTCCCCGTTTCTTTTGTTTGGATAGGGACACTTTAGCACCGTTAACCGGTAAAGTCAAGGGGATGGGGCCGGGGGACGGGAAAAACAGTTTTGCAGCGGGCACTACCCCCGCAGGGCCCACTGCAAAATCAGGAGCAGGGCAAAGCCGGGGACGCCCAGAGCGCCCAAAACCAGGGCGTTGACCAGATTGACCCCCAGGCTGATGCCCAGAAAGCCCCCCAGCTGCTGGAACAGGGCCAGCACCGCCAGCCCCACGGAGGAGCGCCACACCAGCCGCAGCAGACGGCCCAGGGGCCGGCGGAGCATCAGCAGGGCGGCCAGCACCAGCAGGGCGGCGGCCAGCCAGGGCGTAGCGGACTGGGCGGTCACCGCCCGGCCTCCAGCTGCTTGATTCGGCGGAGCAGGTAGTTGTAGCGGGCCTGGAGGGCGTTGATTTCGTAGACGTAGGACTCAATCAGGTCGTGGTCGCTGGCCTGGTTGAAGCTGGAGTAGGCCTGGTTGGTCAGTACCCGGGTGCGGGACAGCTCCTGCAAAAGCTCCCGGCGCTCGGTCTCCAGGGGGGAGGGAGCCCCCCGCCGCAGGGAAAACGCGCGGTCGGTCTGAGTCATGGTGACCTCCTTTCTGTCATGGGAAGAGGGGAAAGCTCTTTTTCCAGTTTATTTTTAGTTTGGACAAATATTCCTTTGTTAAACAGGTATGAAGGATTTTTCCGGGGACATACTACCCTCGGACGGCGCGTGAGACAGCCTCTTCCGGAAGCCGGACCCGATGGCGAAAGGCGAAAAAGAGGCCTCCTGGCCTTGCCGCGCTGGGCGCGGCCCCGAAAGGGCTTTTTTAAGCCGGTGCTGGGTCTGTCCCCGACCGGGGACCGCCCGGAACAGGGGGCGCTCGACGCCCGTCCTCTAGCCAGCGGCGGGTACCCAAAACCGCTGTGGAAAGGCCGGACCAGATTTCTGGTCCGGCCTTTCAGGCTGCCTCCGCTTCACAGTGCACAAAAAGTATGTTAAAAATTTATCAAAGCTGCCTATTGCGAAAATGCTCGCACTGTGGTATGCTTATACCGTCGAAAGGGAGTAGTTCCGAACCGGAAACGGGGCGGCACGCACCGTCAGTACGGCCCCGGCCCTGCGCCGGGACCCGGGCAGCGTGGAAATCCCAAATACGGGGTTTTAACAAGACTTTTACCGGAAAAGGGTAAAAGTCTTATTTTACATCCGGAACCAGACCTTTCGGCAAAACCGCCGGCCGGTTTTCGCATAGACTGCCATAACCGAAACAAACATGGAAAAAGGAGGACAAAACATGCCTGGTTTTTTGGGAACTTTACTGAGCGGCCCTGTCATCGGAGGGATTGCGGCCGTTGTGCTGCTGGCCGTCCTGTTCGTGACGGGTTATCTGAAGGCCCCGCCGGACACCGCCTACATCATCTCCGGTCTGGGGAAAAAGCGCATCCTCATCGGCGGAGCGGGGTGGCGCATCCCCTTCTTCGAGCGGGTGGACAGGCTGTCCCTGCGGGTGATGCAGGTGGACGTGAAAACCAGCGAGGCGGTGCCCACCAACGAGTTCATCAACGTCACCGTGGACGGCGTGGCCAACATCAAGATTTCCTCCGACCCGGAGCTGCTCAAGCGGGCGGCCGAGTCCCTGCTGGGAATGCGGCAGAACGAGATGATCAGCCTGGTCACCCAGGTGCTGGAGGGCAACATGCGCGAAATCGTGGGCTCTGTGGGCCTGAAGGAGATGGTCCAGGACCGGCAGGGCGTGGCCAAGAAAATCACGGAGAACGTGGTGCCCGATATGGAGAAGCTGGGCATTGAGGTGGTCAACTTCAATATCCAGAACTTCAAGGACAACGCGGGCACCATTGAGAACATGGGCATTGACAACGTGGAGCAGATTCGCAAAAACGCCCAGATTGCCAAGGCCAACGCCCAGCGGGACATTGCCATCGCCACCTCCAACGCCCAGCAGGAGGCCAACGCGGTGAAGGTCCAGGCCGAGAAGATGATTGCCGAGCAGAACGCCGAGCTGGCCGTGCAGCAGGCGGACATGAAGGTGAAGGCCGACACCAAGAAGGCCGAGGCCGACGCGGCCTACTCCATCCAGCAGGAGGAGCAGCGCAAGACCATTGAGGTCACCCGCACCAACGCCGACATCGCCAAGAAGGAGAAGGAGGCGGAGCTGGCCGAGAAGGAGATTGCCCTGAAGGAGCGCCAGCTGGACGCGGAGATACGCAAGCAGGCGGACGCCATGAAGTACGAGGCGGAGAAGCAGGCCGAGGCCGTGCTGGTCCGCCGCCAGCGGGAGGCGGACGCAAAGGCCTACGAGGCAGTGAAGGAGGCCGAGGCCCGCAAGGCCGAGGCAGAGGCCCTGCGTTTCTCCATGGAACAGGAGGCCGAGGGCATCCGCGCCAAGGGCCTGGCCGAGGCGGAGGCCATCGAGAAGAAGGCGGAGGCCCAGCGGAAGATGGGCGAGGCCTCGGTGCTGGAGATGTACCTGAGCGCCCTGCCCGACGTGGTGCGCAGCGCCGCCGCGCCGCTGGCCCAGACCGACAAAATTGTCATGTACGGCGACGGCAACTCCACCCGGCTGGTGAAGGACGTGATGACCTCCGCCAGCCAGGTGATGGACGGAATGAAGGAGTCCACCGGCATCGACCTTCAGGCCCTGCTGGCCGGCGTGGTGGGCGGCCGGATGGCGGCCGGCGCCCCGGCCCCGGAGGAGAAGGAGCCCCCTGTGGGCGCGGGGGTTCCGGACAACAGCTGAATACAGACCTGGGTTCCCCCGGCGCAGTGCGCCGGGGGAAATTCAGCCTCAATCGTAAACCATAAAAAATAAAGGTTGACAATCGGGAGGGATAATGGTAAACTGTGCGGGTAATCCAGTTTACCATTCGCGCCGCCGGCGCACCGCAGGAAAGGAAGAGAAAAATGGAACACGAAACTGTCACCGCCCCTGTCCGAAAGAGCAAAACCTATGCCCTGGCCATGACGGCCCTGGCGGCCGCCGTCATCTGCGTAATCTCCCCCTTCGCCATCCCCGTCGGCCCCATCTCCCTGTCCCTGTGTACGCTGATTCTGTACACGGTCCCCTATATTCTGGGCTGGAAGCGGGGCGCCGCCGCAACCCTGGTCTTTCTGCTGCTGGGCGCGGTGGGCGCGCCGGTGTTCACCGGCTTCCAGGGCGGCATGGGCAAGGTGCTGGGCCCCACGGGCGGCTATCTGGCGGGGTACATCCCCATGGTGATTCTCACCGGCCTGGTGATTCAGTTCTGCCCCAAAAACCGGGTACTCCAGTTTTTGGGCATGATTGCCGCCACCGCCGTGCTGTATGTCCTGGGCACCGCCTGGTACTGCGTCGAGTCGGGCAGCGACCTGCCGACCGCGCTGAAGTGGTGCGTGATTCCCTTTATCCCCGGCGACCTGATTAAAATGGCCATCGCGGCGGCGGCGGGCCCCCTGCTCCGGGACCGGCTGAAGGCGGCGGGCGTCCTGACGGAGTAGGAGACGGAATTTTTCCCTCAAATTTCCCTTTTCCCCCAACGGGGGCGGGCTTGAAACCCGCCCCCGTTTTGATTATAATGTGGGAGGAAAACTCTGCCGCCCGGGGCCCTGGCGCGCTGCGCAAAAAAATTTTTCCCCCCATGCAATAAAACGGCCCCCCGGCGCATTGCTGGAATGACAGGAGTCGAGAACCATGCTGATTCTCCCCAGCTCGTGGACAACCGCATATGGAGGCCCGGAGGGCCGCGCCCGGCTGGAGGCGCTGCTGCTGGCGGTGGCCGGCGGGGACCGGGAGGCCCTGGCCGCCCTCTATCAAAGCACCCGGGGCGCGGTATACGGCCTGGCGCTGTCCCTTCTCCGCAGCCGGGAGGAGGCCCAGGACGTGACGCAGGACGCCTTTGTGCGAATCTGGGAAAAGGCGCCCCAGTACCGCCCCCAGGGCTCGCCCATGGCGTGGATGCTGGCGGTGGTGCGGAATCTGGCCCTGATGCGCCTGCGGGAGCGGGGGCGGTTTCAGCCCCTGGCGGAGGAGGAGTGGGACGCCATTCCCGCCCGGGCCCCCGGGGTGACGCCCGAGGACCGGGCTCTGCTCCAGACCGCCCTGGGACGGCTGGGGGACCGGGAGCGGCAGGTTATTCTGCTCCACGCAGTGTCGGGGCTGAAGCACCGGGAGATTGCCGCGCTGCTGGAACTGCCGCTGGCCACCGTCCTGTCGCAATACCGGCGCGGCCTGAAAAAGCTGAAACGCGCAATGGAAGGAGAGCAGCCGCTATGACGTATCAGGAACTGGAACAGCAGCTCGCTCAGGCGCTGGAGCGGACCGCTCCGGACAGCGCGGAGCAGGTTCTTGCCCGCTGTGAGAAGCAAGAGGAAAGGGTGATCCCGATGACAGAACAGAAAACGAAACCCAAAAGCCTGCGGGGCCTGATTGCCGCCTGCCTGGCCCTGGTCCTGGCGGGGGGCGCGGGAGGCGTTTATTATCAGCAGACCTTTGCCGTGACCTCAGTGGTGTCCCTGGACGTAAATCCCAGCATTGAGCTGAAGGCCAACCGGAACGAGCGGGTGGTCTCCTGCACCCCCCTGAACGCCGAGGCCGCCGTGGTGCTGTTCAGCATGGACGGCGGGGACGACCTGAAGGGCGCGAAGCTGGACGTAGCGGTGAACGCCATTGTGGGGGCCCTGGTGCGGGAGGGCTATCTGGATAGCCTCTCCTCCGCCATCCTGATTTCGGTGGAGGACGGCGACGCGAGCCGCGCAGCCCGCCTTCAGGAGGAGCTGGTGGCCTCGGTGGACGGCGTGCTCCGCAGTCAGGCCCCGGGGGCCGCCGTGCTCAGCCAGGTGCTGGACGCGTCCGCCGCCCAGGGGGCCCGGACCGGCGGAAGCTCGGTCTCCAGCGGCAAGGCCTCTCTGGTGCGCAAGGTGATGGAGATGAACGGAACCGCAGGAGACGAGGCCGTGTTTGACCAGCTGGCCCTCCTGTCGGTGGAGGAGCTGAACGACCTGCTGGAGACGGGGGCGCAGCAGATTCCCATCGGCAGGCCCGCCGCCTGCCGGATTGCGGAGGAGTACGCGGGAACGCTGGAGCTGGACTCCGCAGCCGCGGACGCGGACCCGGAGCTGGATGAGTTCCCCGCCCACTACGACGTGGAGCTGAAAACCGCCTGGGGAGAGTTCGATTATAAAATCGACGCCTGGACCGGGGCAGTGCTGAGCGGACAGCGGGATATCCTCTCCCTGGCCTCCGCGTCCGGCACACAGACCCCCGCCCCCCAGGTTCCCGATACGCAGACGCCGGATGCCCAGCGGCCCGGCACGCAGACGCCCGCCGCCCAGCCCCAGAGCCCGGCCGCGCCGCCCGCCGGGACGAATCCCCCCGCCGCCTCGGAGGTGACGGAGAGCGCCGCCAAAACCGCAGTCCTGGAGCACGCGGGGCTGTCCGAGTCCCAGGTGTCCTGGACCAAGGTGGAGCGGGACTTTGACGACGGCCAGTGGGAGTACGAGCTGGAGTTCTGGTGCGGCGATACGGAGTATGATTATACCGTCCGGTGCTCCGACGGCTGTATTCTGAAGCATGAGCACGAAACCCACTACCACAGCGGCGGGTCCGGATCCGCCGGCACGGATGTCGGCGCAGAGGCCGCCAAGGCCGCGGCCCTGAGCCATGCCGGCCTGAGCGAGAGCCAGACCACCCAGATGAAGGTCAAGCAGGACTGGGACGGCGGACTGCTGGAATATGAGGTGGAGTTCAAGTCCGGCGGAATGGAGTACGAGTACACCATCAGCGGCGCTACCGGGGCCGTCCTGGAGTACAAATCGGAGTGGGACGACTGAAACACGCAATCAGCCCCCGCCTTACGGCGGGGGCTGTCATTTTTAGAAGCGGTCAGGTTTCGTCGTATGTGATCATGACGGAGAAGATAGGCCAGAGAGCAAACCCCGCGCCGGCAAAATCCAAATCCGCGATTCGGATGTCAGTCCGGGCGATAAAGTCATTTATCTGCCGCCCCAATTTTTTCTCGCTTGTTTCGGAAATAATCTTTACTTTCATCCGAGGACACCCGCCTGCTGTAAAGATTCAAAAGCAAAACAAAGTTTTGCGCAGAGGTTTTCTTTTTCAAAAGGAAAAAGAATCAACAACCTCACCCCTCGAAGGGCAGCCCCGACAGGTATCTCCGGGCCAGGTCGAAGGCGTGGCTGGCGGCCTGGGTGCGCAGGCGCTGGCGCATGGGCCGGGTGCCCAGATTCAGGGGGCGGACGTAGGTCTCTCCCTGGACGGCGATGGCGGCGAAGGCGGTGCCCACCTCATTGCCCCGGTCGTCCTTGTCCGGCCCGGCCACGCCGGTGGTGGCCAGGGCGATGCCGCACCCCAGCACACGCCGGGCGCCCTCGGCCATGGCGGCGGCCGTCTGGGCGGACACTGCGCCGAACTGCTCCAGCACGTCCCCGGGCACCCCCAGGACGGACTGCTTCACCTCGTTGGTATAGGAGACGATGCCCCCCCGGAACACCTGGGAGGCCCCGGGGATGTCGGTCAGGCGTTTGGCCATCAGCCCGCCGGTGATGCTCTCAGCGGTGCCCAGGGTCAGCCCCTTCTCCCTCAGGCCGGCCAGCACCACCTCCTCCAGGGAGGACACATCCACCCCGTAGACCTTGTGGCCGAACAGGGCCTTGACCTGCTCGACCGTGGGCTGGAGCAGGGCCTGGGCCTCCTCGTCCGAGGCCGCCTTGGCGGTGACCCGCAGCTCGCACTCCCCCTCCTTGGCGTAGGGGGCCAGGGTGGGGTTGTGCATGGCGTTCATCTGCTCCCGCAGCTGGGCCTCCATCTGGGACTCGCCGATGCCGAACAGCTTCAGGGTATGGGAGGCAATGACCCCCTCGGACAGGCACTGAAGATAGGGCACAGCCCGGTAACGGAACATGGGGCGGCACTCGCTGGGGGGGCCGGGGAGCATGACCACGTGGACGCCCTCCGCCTCAAAGGCGCAGCCGGGGGCGGTGCCCCAGTCGTTCTCCAGCACGGTGCAGCCCTCGGGCAGCATGGCCTGCTGGAGGTTGTTCTCGGTCATCACCCGGCCGGTGCGGGCAAAGTAGCTTTTGATGCGCTGGGCCGATGCCTCGTGGTAGACCAGCTTTTTCCCAAAGGCCTCGGCCAGGACGTTTTTGGTCAAATCATCGCAGGTGGGCCCCAGGCCGCCGGTTGTGATGATTACGTCGGCCCGCTTTTTGGCAATGGCCACCGCGTCCCGGGCCCGCTGGGGGTTATCCCCTACCACGGTGTGCCAGTAGACGTTCAGGCCCAGCTCGCTGAGGCCCTGGGAGAGGATCTGAGCGTCCAGGTTGGCGATGCTGCCCAGAAGCAGCTCGGTGCCGACGGACAGAATTTCAACAGTGTGGGACATGGAAAACACTCCTTTTCAGTATGCTCGGCGGCTAAGGCCGAATCTGGACCCGCTCGACGCCCTCCACGGCGGCGCGGACCATCCCCTCAATATCCAGCCCCTCCTCGGCCCGCTCCACCTCGGCCAGGGTGGGCCGCAGGCGGGGATGGCGGGGCGTGAAGACGGTGCAGCAGTCCTCGTAGGGCAGGATGGAGGTGTCGTAGGTGCCGATTCTGCGGGAAATCTGTACAATCTCCTCCTTGTCCATCCCCACCGCCGGGCGGAGAATGGGCAGGGAGACCACCTGCCCGGTGACGGCCATGGCCTCCATGGTCTGGCTGGCCACCTGGCCCAGGCACTCGCCGGTAACCAGGGCCTTGGCGCCGCAGCGGGCGGCCACCTCTTGGGAGATGCGCATCATGAAGCGGCGCATGACAATGGTGAACAGCTCCTCGGGGCAGGAGCGGCGCAGCTGCTCCTGGACGGCGGTGAAGGGGACCACGTGGACAGTGAGAACGCCGCACCAGGGGGTGAGCAGGCGGGCAAGCTCCAGCACCTTCTCTTTGGCCTCCGGGGAGGTGTAGGGGTAGGAGAAGAAATGGACCATGTCCAGGGCCACGCCCCGTTTGGCAATCATCCAGCTGGCCACCGGGGAGTCGATGCCGCCGGACAGCAGCGACACCGCCCGGCCGTTGATGCCCACGGGCAGGCCGCCTGCCCCCGGCTCGGCGTTGGCGTGGACATAGGCGGCGAAGTCCCGGATCTCCACGTACACCGTCAGCTCCGGGTGGTGGACGTCCACCGAGAGGCTGCCGTAGGCCTCGTGCAGCTCGCCGCCCACGTACTGGCTGAGCTGGATGGAGGTCATGGGGAAGGTCTTGTCCGCCCGCTTGGCCTCCACCTTGAAGGTGCGGGCGGCCCGCAGCCGGTCATCCAGAAACTCCCGGGCGGCGGCCAGAATGGCGTCCTTGTCCTTCTCGCAGGGGCGGGCCAGGGAGAGGCCCGCGATGCCGAACACCTTTTTCAGCGCCTCGTAGGCCCCCTGTACGTCGCAGCTGCCGTCCTTGGGCTCCACGTAGGTGGCGGACTGGCGGGTGTACACCCGGAACTGCCCGAACCGGTTCAGCCGGCGGTGTATGTTGGCCTGGAGCTTGTCCTCGAAGCTGCGGCGGTTCAGGCCCTTGAGCACCATCTCCCCCAGCTTCAGCAGTATGATTTCATTCATAGCGGCGGTCATTCCTTCCGATAAAATCCCTTTTGTGCTCCCCATTATATCCAATGGCGGAAGGAATGTCCAGAGAAAGAGGAACAGTTTTCGGAAAAGAAGATTAGGATGCGCCTATCCGAAATCGTGCCGGCCGCCGCCGTCAGACCCCAATGTTTCAAAACAGCGTACGACCTCCTCAATCTGGCGGAAGCATTCCGGATCGGAGAGGGAATCGTCTCGCAGGATATTCTGAATCTGACACAGGGCCTGGCAGCTGGCCGACTCCAATAAATCTCTGGGGGTGATATTCAGCTCCGGAAAGCTGATGTGCACAGCCTGATTTTCCAATAGTTTGGCAAGCAATTCCACTGCAAGTTCCAAAATTTTCTCCTCCTTTCTTTTTGATAGAACCAGAACTGGTTCTATCATAACACACTGCCCATATAAAATAAAGCGAAAAGGACCAAAATTGGTTCAGAATGGGGGCGGCGTGTGTGCGGGAGCAGAAAATCAAACAGGACGGCATCTGCATCGGCGCCAACATCCGCCGGATCAGAAAGGAGAGGCGGACCGGCCAGACGGAGCTGGCCGTAAAGCTCCAGCTGATGGGAATCAATATGACCCGGGAGACACTGGTGAAAATTGAGCGGGGAACCCAGCACATCCAGGCCAGCCAGCTGAGAGCCATCCGGGACGTGCTGGGTACGACCTATGAAGAGCTGCTGAAAGAACACCCCTGAACCGCGGACGGTTCAGGGGTGTTCTCATCGCCGCAGGTACTCCGGCGGGCGGTACTGCAGGGCCTCGGCCAGGTGGGGCACCTGGATGTGTTCACTGCCGTCCAGGTCGGCGATGGTGCGTGCCACCCGGCGGATGCGGTCATAGCTGCGGGCGGTCAGGCCCATGCGGGCAAAGGCCCCCTTCATCAGCTCCTGGCAGTCCCGGTCCAGGGTACAGAACCGCTCCAGGAATTCCGGGCCGGTTTTGGCGCCGCCCCGGCGGTCCTGAAGCGCCCGGGCCCGGTCTACCCGCTCCTTAATCCGGGCGGAGGACTCGCCCTGGGGCCGCCGGGCCAGCTCGTCAAATTCCAGGGCGGCCGCCTCCACAAACAGGTCGATGCGGTCCAGCAGGGGGCCGGACAGGCGGGAGAGGTATTTTTTTACTTCGTGCTCCGAGCAGCGGCACCGCCCGGAGGGGTGGCCGTACCAGCCGCACTTGCAGGGGTTCATGGCGCACACCAGCATGAAGCGGCTGGGGTAGGTCACGCTGCCCGAGGCCCGGGAGATGCGGACCGCCCCGTCCTCCAGGGGCTGGCGCAGCACCTCCAGCACCTCCTTGCCGAACTCGGGCAGCTCGTCCAGGAAGAGCACCCCGTTGTGGGCCAGGGAAATCTCCCCGGGCCGGAGGGAGGAGCCGCCCCCCGCCATGCCCATGGGGGAGATGGTGTGGTGGGGGGCCCGGAAGGGACGCTGGTCAATCAGGGGGCGGCCGGCGGAGGTCAGACCCATGACGGAGTGAATCTCCGTGGTCTCCAGGGCCTCCTGGCGGGTCATGCGGGGGAGAATGCCGGGCAGGCGGCAGGCCAGCATAGACTTGCCCGAGCCGGGAGGGCCGGACATCAGCAGGTTGTGTCCGCCGGCGGCGGCGATTTCCAGGGCCCGCTTCACGCTGTCCTGGCCCTTCACCTGCTCGAAGTCGGGCAGGCCGGGGGACTGCCCCACGGGAGTCCAGGGCGGGGCCGGGGGGATGAGCGCGCGGCCGGTGAGATGGGCGGTCAGCTGCTCCACATCCCGCACCGGGTAGACGTCGGGGCCGCCGGCCAGGGTGGCCTCGGCGGCGTTCTCCTCCGGCACAAACAGGGAGCGGATGCCCGAGCGCTTGGCGCACAGGGCCATGGGCAGCATTCCGGCGCAGGGGCGCAGCTGCCCGGACAGGGACAGCTCGCCCAGAAAGGCGCAGTCCGGGTCCCGCAGCTTCAGCTGTCCTCCGGCGCACAGAATGCCGACCAGCATGGGCAGGTCGTACAGGGTGCCCGACTTTTTCACGTGGGCGGGTGCCAGATTGACGGTGATGCGGCTGACGGGGAAGTCAAAGCCGCAGTTCCGGACGGCGGCCCGCACCCGCTCCCGGGCCTCGCTGACCGCCGCGTCGGGCAGGCCCACCACCGTGAAGGCGGGAAGACCGCCGGCGAGGTCGCATTCGGCGCTGACCTCGTACCCCGTCACCCCCTGCAGTCCCAGCGAGCGAACCTGACACACCATAATCCTGACCTCCCTCCGCCGCGCCGTCTCCCGGCGGGCGGTTTTGCGCTGCCCGGCGCGTCAAAAGCGGCCGGCGGAGCGTGTTGCCTTGAGCTGGCTCTATTGTAATCCTTTTGCGGCTGTTTTGCAACGGCGGGCGGCAAAATCCCCTGCCATTCGGCATACTTCGAGGTATTAAACAGGCTCTTAGAAAGCGCTGAAAAACAGCGGGGGCAGGATTATTATTCCTCTGTTTGGTCAACAGGGAAAGCCATCTGAAGGAGGCCGCTCTGTCTGGAAAAATCTGGTCTGCTCCGGCGATTGGCTTGAGTTTTTATGCAGCATTCTATAGTCGTTGGGAGAATAACCGATCCGTTTCATAAACAGCTTTGTAAAGTGTGCCGGGTTGCTGTAGCCGACGTGTCCTGCGATTTCAGAAATCGACAGGTCCGTGTTGATGAGGAACGCTTTTGCCTTGCTGAACCGCACATCAATCAAATAGTTGATCGGTGAGATTTGATATTCCTTTTGAAACAAATGGTTGATATGCCCGCTGCTGATATAGAAATGGGAGGATAGGCTTTCCAGCGTAATATTTTCGTTGTAGTGTTGATACAGGTATTCCAGTATTTTGCTGGCCGCCGGGTTATCCTGGACTGCATAGAAGGGCTGCTCAGCGGCGGCGTATTTTCGGAGCATAATCAGCAGCGGGGCCAGAATAACCTGTCCGATCTCCGTGTCCGGCTCCGGCTGCTGGTAGATCCGCCACAGCTCCATCAGGGCGCTGCCAAAATACTGGGTGCGGGGGCTGGCCTTCATAACGGGGCAGGCTCTGGGGTCGATAATGTAATTGGGGAGCGTTGGGTTCCGCCAGTGAACGTTTGAGATGACAGCTGCCAGGGTTTTCATGGGATTGTGAGGGCTGGACGCCCCTGCGTGGAGAATCCCGCTTTCGATCACCAGAAAATCCCCCGCTTCTACGGAGAAAGGCTGACGGTTTATCATATAAATTCCGCTGCCGGAGGCGACATAAACCAGTTCGGTCACCTCCCTGTGCAGATGAAAGGTATACGCCTGGTCCGTAAGGTTGAAATCCAGGTGGATTCGCACAACGGAGGGCAGTCCGTTTTGAAAATATTCCTGAAACAGCATCTTGATCACCTCGCGCTGCGGCCGGCCGCGTTCAGGGGCGGCCTTTTGCCGACTGTAGGGCAATTATAATATATTTTTGTGAAAATGACAAGATAATTTTGCTTTAATAGGACGTCAACGGTCAGAATGCCCGAAAATCCGCTCTTTTTTCCATTCCGGCTATCAAGATAATTCATCCAACTACTCAGGATAAACCATAGAATTTTTCCGGAACGGCCGATATAATTATGCTGCAAAAAGCTTTTTGGCCCCATGCAAAGCAGCCGGCTGCCGCACAGCGAGGAACCCTTGAACCTGAGCAAAACACACAAGGAGGCATCAGAATGAAAATTACAAAAATCGAGGTGCTGAAGGTCAAAACAGTCCGCCCCACCTGGCGTCCTGTTTTCTGCCGGATCCACACGGACGAGGGGATTTACGGCGACGGAGAGGCTGCGCTGGCCTACGGCAGGGCGGCGGATGCCGGCTATGCCGCCTTGAAGGAGTTTTCCGGCTTGATCCTCCAGATGGATCCCTTGAAGAATGAGGTCATCTGGGAAAAGCTGTACAAAACTACCTTTTGGGGGCAAAACGGCGGCCCCGTTGTTTTTGCCGCTATAGGCGCCATCGACATGGCCTTGTGGGACCTGAAGGGGAAATATTTCCGCGCCCCCATCCACCAGCTTTTGGGGGGCGCCCGGCGGGAAAGGCTTCGCACCTATGCCAGTCAGCTGCAAAACGGCTGGGAGATGGGGAAAGACGGTTACGTCTTCCAATACGCGCCGGAAGACTTTGCCGCCGCCGCCCAAAGGGCCGTAGCCGAGGGGTATGACGCGGTAAAATTTGATTTCTTTGAAAAGTCGCCGGACCGGAGGGATTACGGCGCGGAGGACCGCAGCTGCTTTGTGAATCCCAGGGAGCTGGCGGTGCTGGAGGAACGCGTTGCCGCAGTACGCCAGGCGGTGGGGCCGCAGGTAGATATTATCGCGGAGGCGCACTCCCGCATGGATGCCCCCGGCGCCATCCGATACGCCAAAATTCTGGAGAAGTACTCCGCCATGTTTTTCGAGGAGCCGGATACCCCCACGCCCTACATGACCAAGTATATCGCGGACAAGGTGAACATCCCCCTGGCCAGCGGCGAGCGGGTGTACGGCAGGTGGCAGTTCGTCCCCTATTTTGAGGACCGCTCCCTTCAGATCATCCAGCCGGATCTGGGCAACTGCGGCGGATTTACCGAGGTAAAGAAAATCTGCGACATGGCCCACGCCTATGACGTGGCGGTTCAGCCTCACATCTGCGCCAGCCCGCTGTCCACCACCGCCGCCCTCCACCTGGAGGCCGTCCTGCCCAACTTTGTAATCCATGAGCATCATATTGTCAACCGCGTTGCCTATAACATGGGCCTGACCACGGCGGAGGCACAGCCGGAGGGTGGATTCTTCCGGGTCCCCAATGCCCCCGGCCTGGGCAACGAGATCAGCCCCCAGGCTTTTAAGCAGGCGGATGCCTATGCCGTGGCTGAGTAAAGTCACTGCCGCATTTTGAAAGGAGCATAAGAAAATGAAAAAAACGATCGCTTTGCTGATGTCCGCCGCAATGCTGATTACCCTGTGCGCCGGCTGTCTGGGCGGGACGCCGGGACAAACGCCGGCCGCATCGACGCCGGCCGCATCTGTCCCGCCTGCCGGCAGCGCGCCTGCCTCTGACCAACTGGCAGCCGACGCGCTGGGCCTGAAGCTGTCCACCACCATGAAGGCCCTGGAGCTGACCACCGTGCCCAACGGCATGGGC
>JAAWHL010000066.1 GCA_022795855.1 Lawsonibacter sp. | reverse complement strand
ATTTTCTTGGAATCCACCAAGGATTCCTGCGAAAATACGCCTTGTCCGGCGGAAAAATTCCTCATCCAGGCGTCATTTTCGGTTATGAATACAGGTTCTAAAACGCTCCCCATTGCGCGGCCTGTACCGGGGCCTTTCCGCGCAATGGGGAGCCTGTCATTTTTTCTGAATCCGCAGCAGGGACAGCGGCGGCACGGGCCGGGGCAGGCGCATGAAAAAGACCGTCTGGGGGGTCCGCACCTCCTCCAGGGGGTTCCCGGCCCCGTCCCACAGGGCCTCCGCCCGCAGGGCCTGGGGCGGGACGCCGGGCCCCACCAGCTCCAGCACGTCCCCCGCCCGGAATTTGTTGTTCAGGGACAGCCGGGCCAGCCCGGTTCCGTCACAGGAGAGGACCTTTGCCGCAATCTGCCAGTCCCGGATGTAGCGGGAGTCCTCGGTGAACTGACCCGGCGGCCCGTAGAAAAAGCCGGTGGAGTAGTGCCGGTGGCTGATGTGCTCCACCTCGTCCCGCCACTGGGGCTCCAGGGGGCGGCCGGCCGCCGCCGCATCGACGGCGTGGCGGTAGGCCCCGGTGACGACGGCGGTGTAATAGGCGGACTTGGCCCGGCCCTCCAGCTTGATGGAGTCAATCCCGGCCTCCATCAGCTCGGGGATGTGGTCAATCATGCACATGTCCCGGGAGTTCATGATGTAGGTCTCGCCGTTCTCCTCGTAGACAGGGAAGTACTCCCCGGGCCGCTTCTGCTCCACCAGGGCGTACTGATAGCGGCAGGGCTGGGCGCAGGCCCCCCGGTTGGAGTCCCGGCCGGTCATGTAGTTGGACAGAAGGCACCGCCCCGAGTAGCTGACGCACATGGCGCCGTGGGCGAAGACCTCCAGCTCCAGGCTGGGGGGCGTCATGGACCGAATCTCCCGGATTTCGTCCAGGCTCAGCTCCCGGGCCAGAATCACCCGCCGGGCCCCCAGCTCGTGCCAGGCCCGGGCGGCCTGGAAATTGACCACGCTGGCCTGGGTGGAGATGTGGCGCTCCACGTGGGGGGCGTACCGCCCGGCCAGGGAGAACACCCCCGCGTCGGCCAGGATCACCGCGTCCACCCGGAGCTCCTCCAGGTACTCCAGCCACTGGGGCAGGCGCCGGATTTCGTCGTTGCGGGGCATGGTGTTGCAGGTCACGTGGACCCGGACGCCCCGGGAACGGCACAGCGCCACCGCCTGTTTCAGCTCCTCCGGGGTGAAGTTGCCCGCAAAGGAGCGCATTCCAAAGGCGCTGCCGGCCAGATAGACCGCGTCCGCCCCGTAGGCCGCCGCCATCTCCAGGCGCTCCATGTCCCCTGCGGGGGCCAGCAGCTCCATCTTTTTTCCTGTCATAGGTCCAGCCTCCAAAGAGCCCCCGGGAGCTTCCCGGGGGCTGGTTTTGGTTATTTGTAGCGCTCCTGTGTGCTGATGAACTTGCTCAGGCCGTCGTAGGTCTGGTAGTAGTGGTGCAGGTTGTCGTCCCCCAGGGCGTAGTAGTAATACTTCTCGTTGGCGGGGTGCATGGCGGCGTTGATGGACTCCATGCCGGGGTTGGCGATGGGGCCGGGGGGGAGGCCCTGGTGGGTGCGGGTGTTGTAGGGGGTGTCGGCGTTCACGTCCACCTCGGTGCCGCCGGTGACGTAGAGGATGGTGGCGTCAATGCCCAGATAGCCCGCAGTCTCATAGCCCGGGTTGTTCAGCCGGTTGTAGATGACCGAGGCGATGCGGGTGCGGTCGGTGCCGTCGGTCTCCTTCTCAATCATGGAGGCGATGGTGAGAATCTCCCGGATGGTGTAGCCGGCCCCGGCCACCTCCGCCCGCTTCTCGTCGGTAAACCGGGCGTCGAAGGCCACCAGCAGCTTGTTCAGGGCGGTCACCGGGTCGTGGTTGACATAGAACTGATAAGTGGAGGGGAACAGGTAGCCCTCCAGCCGGTTGGGGTCGCCCAGGGGAATCTCCTTCAGGAAGGAGAAGTTGTAGTCGTGATTGGCCGCCGCGTCCTCCAGACGCTCCACGGTGGACACCCCCTGCTCTTCCAGCAGGCGGAAAATCTGGGCGCAGGTATAGCCCTCCGGGATGGTTACGGTCACCTCCGCACGGAAGGCGGAGTTGGCGCTCATGCCCGAAATCAGGGCGCGGTAGTCCATGTCGGTGTCCAGGGTGAAGGTGCCGAACTCCGCAATCTTGTCCTTGCCGTGGGTGAAGGAGGCGAAGAGCTTGAACAGGGGCTTGTACTCAATCAGGCCGTTGTCCGCCAGCATGTCCACCACGTCGTCGAAGGTGTCCTCCTTCTTGATGGTCAGGGTGACGGTCTTGGCCTCCTTGTTCAGGGCCAGCACGTCGTTGGCGGCGATCCAGCCCACGCAGGCCAGCAGGGCGGAGACCCCGATGACAAAGATGACGTACAGCAGCGCAAAGCTGAGCGAGGCGCCGATGCCGCGCTTGCGCCGGCGGCGGCGCGGGCGGGGACGGGGCGCGCTCTCCCGCTCCGGCTCGCGGCTTTCATAGCTTCTTCTTTCCTGTGGCATGGCGTCCTCCTACGTAAAAAAACATTTGGGCGGAATTTTCTATGGAACCGGGGACAGGCGGCGTCCATAGAATGGTTCAGAAGGCGCAAAACCGCAAGCGCGGCGCGCCTATTTGAAATGAGGTGTAAAACATGTGGGGCAACAACGGTTTTGGCGGCGGATATCTGTGGATTATCATCCTGATCCTTCTGCTGTGCAGCTGCGGAGGCAGCTGGGGCGGCAATTCGGGCGGCTGCGGCTGCGGATGCTGCTGCTGCGGTAACAGCTGCGGCTGCGGGAATAACTGCGGCTGCGGGAATAACTGCGGCTGCGGGAACAACTGCGGCTGCGGCTGCGGCGACGGCTGCGGCTGCGGCGACAGCTGCTGCTGAGAAGGGCGGGCGGTCCATACGCCGCTTGGCACCGGCGGGCGGGGCGGAAGCCCCGCCTGTCTGCTATTCCTCCGGGAAGAGCAGGACCTGCTCCTCCGTGACCACCGCCTGCACGGGCTTGTCGTGCCCCTCCACCGGGACGGCGTCCTGAAGCACCGCCTGGCGGCACATGCCCACGGTGACGCCCTGATAGCCGGACAGCCAGCGGTCAAAATACCCGCCGCCGTAGCCCAGCCGGAACCCCCTGCGGTCATAGCACAGGGCGGGGACAATCACAAGGTCGATTTCCTCCCGAGCAATCAGGGGACAGTCCAGGGTGGGCTCCCAGATGCCGAAGGAGTTCATGTCCATGGGACAGCCGGGGGTGTACTGCCGCAGCTCCATGCCGTGGTCGGCTACAATGCGGGGCAGGCAGACGGTCTTGTCCAGCGCCAGCAGCTGCTCCACCAGGGCGCGGGTGTCAGGCTCCAGCCCCGTAATGCCCCAGAACAGGGAGATGACCCGGGCTGTTTGGATTTGGGACAGGCCCATCAGCTGCCGGAACAGAGCCTGATCGCTGCTCTGCATCCGGGCGGTGGGCATCTCGTTCAGGATCCGGCGCAGACGGACCCGCAGGGCGGTCTTTTCAGCGGCAGCAGCGGATGCCATGGCGCACCTCCTGGGCTTTTTCTTCGCCGGCCAGCAGCCGGACCAGGGTAAAGGCGAATTCATAGGAGCTCCCGGCGGCCCGGCCGGTGACAATCCGCCCGTCCACCACCACCTCCCGCTCGGGGTGCACGCAGGCCGAGCCCATCTCGTGCTCCAGGCCGGGGTAGCACACCGCCTGCCTGCGGTCCAGCAGGCCCAGGTGGGCCAGCAGCGTGGGGGCGGCGCAGATGGCGGCCAGCCAGCGGCCCAGGGTGCAGGCCTTCTGGATAAAGGCCAGGGCGAACAGGTCCATCTGCATGGACTCCACCCCGGCGGTCCCGCCCGGCAGGACCAGCATTTCCATCTCCTCCGGGTCGGCCTGCTCCAGCAGCAGGTCGGCGGCGACGGCGATGCCGTGGCCGCCGGTGACCGTCCGGGAATTCAGGCCCACCAGACGGACCTCCAGCCCCGCCCGGCGCAGAATGTCGTCGGGGACCAGCGCCTCCATCTCCTCAAAGCCCTCGGCCAGCAGAATGTAAATCATAGGGACAGCTCCTCTTTCTCCTCGTTTCCCCGCCGCGGCGGGGGTCCTCCTCATTTCCCCAGCAGGCGCTCCCGGGCCGCCCGGGTCAGCACCAGGGGCAGACGGGCCATGCGGCCGATGCGCCTGGGCTCCTGCTTCAGCCGGTAGGCCCACTCCAGGTTCCAGGCGCGCCACCGCTCCGGGGCCCGCTCCACGTCTCCGGAGAACACGTCCAGCGCGCCCCCCAGTCCGATGGCCAGCTTTGCCCCGGTGTGCCCCCCCCACCGGGCCATCCACTTCTCCTGCCGGGGGGCCCCCAGGCAGACGAACAGCAGGTCCGGACGGGCGTCGGCAGCCCTGCGCACCACAGCGGCCTCGTCGGTGTAATAGCCGTCCTGCACGCCGCACAGGGTGATGTTGGGATACTGCTCCGCCAGGCGGGCGCCGGCCCGCTCCGCCACGCCGGGCTTGGCCCCCAGCAGGAACAGCCGGCCTCCCGTCTCGTTGAGCGCCTGGAGCATCCGCTGGGCAAACTCGACGCCCGGGACCCGCTCCTTCAGGGGGACGCCCAGGATTCTGGCGGAATAGACTACGCCGATGCCGTCGGGCAGGGACAAATCGGCCCGGTTCAGAATGCCGCGGAATTCCGAATCCCTTTCCGCGGTCAGGATAAACTCGGGGTTGGGCGTGACAACGTAGTGAAATCCGCCCTCGCGCAGCAGGGCGGCGCCGCGGCAGGCGGCCTCGTCCAGGGTCAGGTCGTCAAACAGGACCCCCAAAATCTCTCGTTTCAATGCTGTATCCTCCATGGGCGCCGCAGCGGCGGAACAGGCGCGGCCGGGCCGTTCCCGGCCGCTTCGGGGCTATTCTACCACGTTTCCCCAAAAATGTCTATATCCGCGCCGCGCTACTGGACGTGGACATGGTTGTTGATATGATCCATGCAGTAGCAGTAATACCCGCTGCACTTGGAGCAGTAGCGGAACTCCATGCTGGGGTTGTCCGCGTCGGTCAGGCCGCACACGGCGCATTTGTGGAGATAGCCCCTGCGGTGCTGCACCTCCCGCTGGGCCCGCTTGAAGTTGATGGTCTGGGGGTTCACCCGCCGGGCTGCCCGCTGCCCGCCCCGGCGGACCATGTCCGCCAGGTCGTCCCAGAAGAAGATGAAATAGTTCAGCAGGCCCACAACTGGCAGGGCCGCCAGCAGGGGGAGGCCGCTGAAGAGGTAATACCCGATGTCAAAGGCAAAGAAGGCCGCGTCCAGCCAGGCCAGCCATTTCACCTTCACCGGAAGGATGAAGTACACCCGGAACTCCGTGTCGGGGTACAGGGTGGCGAAGGCGAAAAACATGGACATGTTCACATAGTACATGTTGGCCGTCTGAAGGCCGGCGGGCTGTCCTAGGGCAAAGTAGAGCGCAAAGCCCGCCAGGACGTTGAGCACCGTCCCCAGCAGGTAGAACAGGGAGAACCGGGCCGTGCCCCACTGCCGCTCCAGGGTGGTGCCCAGGAAAAAGTAGAGCATGGTGGAGAAGATGAACCAGACGCTGCCCAGGTTCATGGGCACGAACACAAAGGTGGCCAGCCGCCAGATCTGCCCCCGGAAAATCAGCGAGGGGTAAAAGGCGATAATGGCGGAAAAGGTACCCTGGCTGAACAGGTCCAGCACGAATACCGCCACGTTTCCAAAGACGATGTACTTCATCAGCTCGGGGATTCCGAACCTGGGGTGGTCGTAGCAGAAACGGGACAGCCAGCGGGACAGCATTTTCATGGAACAACGGCTCCTTCCCTCAGCGTCCGCCCGGAGGAGACGCCGGCGTCAAAATCTTTCCCGTTCATTGTACCCAATTCGGAAGGAAATGTCTACCGAAAAAGTATGAACATTTTTTCTCCCTACGGCTGCAGCGTCTCAATCCGGCACTGCCGGTAAACCCTCCGGCCCAGCAGGGTGACGGCCTGCGCCGGACAGAGGCTGACGCAGCGGTAGCACATGGTGCACCTGCCGCCCGGTACCGCCCGGTCCTCCCCCATGGAAATGTTTTTCATGGGGCAGACGCGGACGCATGTCCCGCACCGGACGCACCGGCTCCCGTCTATCTTCAGCCGGCTGGAATATTTCTTCGTCCTGCCGCCGAAATAGAGCCGCTGCCCCAGCAGTCCGGCCAGACGGTTCCAGGGACTCAGCCCCTCCTGCGGGGGACGGCGCTCCTTGAGGTCCTGCGCCGCCCGCTCAATTTTTTCCGCGGCCCTGGCCACCAGCGCCCGGTTTTGAGCCGGCGTTCTCTTCAGCACCCTCTCGTCGCAGATGCTGTCCGGCATTTTCACGTGGAGGCCCCCGATGATTTCGGCGCCGTATCCGGCCAGCAGGCGGGCGAGCACCCCGGCTCCGTCTCCGCTGAACAGCCCCATGGAGGCGATTACGAAAATATGCCTCCCGCGCCACAGCTCCGGATGATCCGCGACGAAGTCCCTTACAATTTTAGGGACGCTGCTGAACTGCACCGGATAGCCGACGACAAGCCCGGCGTGCCCGCTGATCCGCTCTGCCGCGTCCGCCTCCTCAATCGAGACGGCCTCCCCCGCAGGGCTGTACGCCCGGATGAATGTTTCAACGCAGTATTTTGTACCGCCTGTCCCGCTGAAGTATACCCCAATCATGCGCGGACGCCTCCTTACTTATGGCTGTGCTTCGCCTGTCATTTTATCAGACGGCCTCCCTTTGGTCAACCCGGACCGGGGAAGCACCGGGAGGGCGCCCGCCCGAACGGGAATTTTCGCGCGCTCCCTTTTCTTTCTCCGGAACGTGTGATAAAATAAGGGAAACTGAAGCATGGAGGCGTGCAGGCTTATGAGCATTGTAAAAGACAAATCACTGGCCCCGTCGGGCCGTCAGAAAATTCAGTGGGTGCGGGACTTCATGCCCGCCCTGTCCGGCATTGAGGAGCGCTTTCGCCGGGAAAAGCCCTTCGCGGGGCTGACCGTGGCCGTCTCGGTCCATCTGGAGGCCAAAACCGCCAACCTGGGCCTGGTGCTGCGGGAGGGCGGGGCCGAGGTGCACCTGACCGGCTGCAACCCCCTGTCCACCCAGGACGACGTGGCCGCCGCCATGGCCGAGCTGGGGGTGGAGACCTTCGGGGTCCACGGCGTGGGGATGCAGGAGTACGAGGACCTGCTGGCCGAGACCCTGAAGTGCCGTCCCCACCTGATTGTGGACGACGGGGGCGACCTGATTAACCTGCTGAGCGGCCGGTGCGCGGAGTACGGGGACCGGCTCATCGGCGGCTGCGAGGAGACCACCACCGGCATCCACCGCCTGTATGCCAGGCAGCGGGCGGGGATTCTCCCCTGCCCCATGATGGCGGTGAACGACGCCAAGGCCAAGCACTACTATGACAACAAGTACGGCACCGGCCAGTCCACCTGGGACGCCATCATGCACACCACCAACCTGATGGTGGCGGGGAAAACGGTGGTAGTAGCCGGCTACGGCTGGTGCGGCAAGGGCATCGCCATGCGGGCCAAGGGCATGGGGGCCAGCGTCATCGTCTGCGAGGTGGACCCCTTCAAGGCCCTGGAGGCCACCATGGAGAATTTCCGCGTCATGCCCATGGACGAGGCCGCCCGGTACGGCGACATCTTCGTCACCGCCACCGGCTGCAAGGACGTGATTGTGGAGCGCCACTTCCGCCAAATGAAAAACAACGTGCTGCTGTGCAACTCCGGCCACTTTGACTGCGAGGTGGACGTGGCCGCCCTGCGCCGCCTGGCCTCGGGGACCTTCCCCCGCCGTCAGGGGATTGAGGGCTTCCGCCTGCCCGACGGCCGCACCCTCAACGTGCTGGCCGAGGGCCGCCTGGTCAATCTGGCCGCCGGCAACGGCCACCCCGCCGAGATTATGGACATGTCCTTCGCCGTTCAGGCCCTGTCCCTGGAGTGGCTGGCGAAACACAGGGAGGGGCTGGAGAAGAAGGTCTACAATGTCCCCGAGGAAATCGACGACCAGATCGGCCGGGTGAAGCTGGCCGCCATGGGTCTGGCCATCGACAGCCTGACCCAGGAGCAGAAGGACTACCTGGCCGGCTGGGAGGCGTAAAAGCCGTATGCACCAAAAACGCGCCCTGTCCGGCGGCGGAGTTCCCCGTTCAGGCGTCATGTTCAGGGATGCACACAGGGCACCTGATTCAAAAAGGAGAAACACATGAACGATTTTCGTCTTTACACCCCCACGCAGATTGTGTTCGGCCGGGGCGCCGAGGAGCAGGCCGGGCAGCTGATACGCAGCTTTGGCGGCACCAGGGTCCTGGTCCACTACGGCGGCCGGAGCGCCAGGGACAGCGGCCTTCTGGACCGGGTGCTCCGCTGCCTGGACGGGGCGGGGCTGCCCCACGCGGAGCTGGGCGGCGCGGTGCCCAACCCCCGGCTGTCCAAGGTGCGGGAGGGGATAAGGCTGTGCCGGGAGGAGGGCGTGGACTTCCTGCTGGCGGTGGGGGGCGGCAGCGTCATTGACTCCTGCAAGGCCATCGGCTACGGCGTTCCCCGGGAGGGGGACGTGTGGGAGCTGTTCGAGGGGACGGCCCGGCCCGCCGCCTGCCTCCCCATCGGCTGCGTGCTGACCCTGGCCGCCGCGGGCAGCGAGATGAGCGACTCCTGCGTCATCACCAACGAGGAGGGCTGGAAGAAGCGGGGCGTCAACAGCGACCTGTGCCGGCTGCGCTTCGCCGCCCTCAACCCGGAGCTGACCTATACCCTGCCCCCCTATCAGACCGCCTGCGGCTGTACGGATATCCTCTACCACACCATGGAGCGCTACTTCTCCGGCCCGGAGGAGAGCGAGCCCACCGACTCCATGGCCGAGGGGCTGATGCGCGCGGTGCTCCGGGCCGCCCCCAGGGCCCTGGAGGACCCCCGCGACTATGAGGCCCGGGCCTGCATCATGTGGGCGGGGAGCCTGTCCCACAACGGCCTGACCGGCTGCGGCCGGGGCGGGAACGGGCGAATCGGGGACTGGGCCAGCCACCAGCTGGAGCACGAGCTGAGCGGCATGTTCGACGTGGCCCACGGGGCGGGGCTGGCCGCCCTGTGGGGGTCCTGGGCCCGGTATGTCATGGACGCCGCGCCGGAGCGCTTCGCCCGGTTTGCCCGGAACGTGATGGGGACTGCCCCCGGCGGGGACAGCCGGGAGGAGGCGCTGGCCGGAATTGCCGCCCTGGAGAATTTCCTGCGTTCCATCGGGATGCCCGTCAATATCCGGGAGCTGGGCGTGGAGCTGGATGAGGAGAATATCCGGCAGCTGGCCTGGAAGTGCTCCTTTGAGGGGAAGCGCACCATTGGTTCCATTAAGATCCTGGACCGGGAGGACATGGAGGAAATCTACCGCAGGGCAAAATAGCGGGATGAGAAACGTATTGTTCGCGGAACCGGCGCAAGGGGTGGCCCCCGTTCACCCGTATCTGGCCTCCTGGCACGGTGCAGGCTTGGGAAAGAACCGAGACCGGAGCCTGTATTTACAACCTCAAACGTGCGCCCGGGCGGGCCGCCCCCGGGCGCGCTGCGGCGCTGTTCCTGATTCTGGCAGGCTGCGGGGCCGGCGTACCGGCCTCCGCCCGGAAAAAATCATGGGGAGCAAACCGTTTTTGGCGGGAAAACAAATTGACAACCGGGGCGGAACCTGCTATACTGAGAACCGTAAAACTAAATAACCTTATCAAGAGCGGCGGAGGGAACGGCCCGATGAAGCCCGGCAACCTGCATGTGCAAGGTGCTAAATCCGGCGGCAGTGTATCGAAAGATGAGGGCACGTCAATGTAAAACGCTCCGCCGTCGGCGGAGCGTTTTTTCGCCCCCTCAAGCAAAGAGAAAGGAAGATGTACTATGGCAAAGCGACTGTTTACCTCCGAGTCCGTCACCGAGGGGCATCCCGACAAAATCTGCGACCAGATTTCCGACGCGGTGCTGGACGCCATCATCGCCCGGGACCCCATGGCCCGGGTGGCCTGCGAGACCACCGCCACCACCGGCCTGATTCACGTGATGGGGGAGATTACCACCTCCTGCTATGTGGACATTCCCAGGATTGCCCGGCAGGTGGTCAACGAAATCGGCTATGACCGGGCCAAATTCGGCTTTGACGGCAACACCTGCGCCGTTATCACCTCCATCGACGAGCAGTCCCCCGATATCGCCCTGGGGGTGGACAAGTCCCTGGAGGCCAAGGAGGGCACCCTGGACGACGGCCTGGACAACGGCGCCGGCGACCAGGGCATGATGTTCGGCTACGCCTGCGACGAGACCCCCGAGCTGATGCCCCTGCCCATCTCCCTGGCCCAGAAGCTGGCCATGCGCCTGACCCAGGTGCGCCGGGAGGGGCTGGTGGACTATCTGCGGCCCGACGGCAAAAGCCAGGTCACCGTGGAGTACAATGAGGACAACACCCCCAAGCGGGTGGACGCGGTGGTGGTCTCCACCCAGCACGGCCCCGAGGTCAGCCTGGAGCAGATTCGCAGGGACATGATCGAGCTGGTGATTCAGCCCATCATCCCCGCCCATCTGCTGGACGCGGACACCAAGATTTATGTCAATCCCACCGGCCGCTTCGTGGTAGGCGGGCCCCAGGGGGACTCCGGCCTGACCGGGCGGAAAATCATTGTGGATACTTACGGCGGCAGCGCCCCCCACGGCGGCGGGGCCTTCTCCGGCAAGGACCCCACCAAGGTGGACCGCTCCGCGGCCTATGCCGCCCGCTGGGCCGCCAAAACCGTGGTGGCCGCCGGGCTGGCCCGGCGCTGCCAGGTGCAGCTGGCCTACGCCATCGGCGTGGCCCGCCCCGTCTCCGTCCGGGTGGATACCTTCGGCACCGGATCCGTGTCCGACGCCGCCCTGGAGGCCGCCGTGGAGAAGACCTTCGACCTGCGCCCCGCCGCCATCATCCGGGACCTGGACCTGCGCCGCCCCATCTACCGCCAGCTGGCCGCCTACGGCCACTTCGGCCGCGCCGACCTGGACCTGCCCTGGGAGGATACCGGCCGGGCGGAGGCCCTGAAGGCAAATCTGTAAGCCTTTTCTTCCTTTGGGGAGGCGGAACCTGTTCCGCCTCCCCAAATTTTGTTGTATTTTGAGGCTGGACAACAGCGCCGACCTGGAGTAAAATGTGGGAAATCGCAAAATACTGCCACTTGTTTCATTGGGAGGAAGCAGACATGAGTCATCAGGATATTTTACACCGCCTGGATCACACCATTCTCACCCCCGCCGCCACCTGGGAGCAGGTGCAGGCGGTCTGTGACCAGGGACTTCAATATGAGACAGCCAGCGTGTGCATCCCGCCCCGCTATGTCAGCCGGGCCAACGCCTATCTGGGCACCCGGCTGAAGATTTCCACCGTCATCGGCTTTCCCAACGGCTACGCCACCCCGGAGGTGAAGGTGTTCGAGGCCGAGGACGCCGTCCGAAACGGCGCGGACGAGCTGGACATGGTCATCAATCTGGGGCTGGCCAAATCCGGCGACTGGGAGGGCGTGCTGGCCGAAATCAAGGCGGTGAACGACTCCTGCCGGGGCCGCATCCTCAAGGTCATCGTGGAGGCCTGCCAGCTGACCCGGGAGGAGAAAATTGCCGCCTGCCGGGTGGTCTCCATGTCCGGGGCGGAGTTTATCAAGACCTCCACCGGCTTCTCCTCCGGGGGGGCCAGCGTGGAGGACGTGGCGCTCTTCCGGGAGAACGCCGCCCCCGGCATCCGCATCAAGGCCGCCGGCGGGATCCGTACCTTTGAGCAGGCCCAGGCCCTGATTGACGCCGGCGCCGACCGGATTGGCGCCAGCGGCCTGATCGCCCTGCTGTAAGGAGCGGTCCGGATGGAGCACCTCTCTCAGATTGCGTCCAGACTGCCCGAATACGGCCTGGACGCCATGCTGATTACCAGCGCCCCGGGGGAGCGCTACGCCCTGGGCTTCCACGGTGAGGGGCTGGTCCTGGTCACCCGGGAGGGCGCGCACTACTCCACCGACGGGCGGTATATCGAGGCCGCCCGGGCCCAGGTACAGGGGGCGGACGTGGTTCTGGCCACCTCCGCCCGGGGGCATCTGGCGCTGGCGGAGGAGTTCATCCGCGCCCGCGGCCTGAGCCGGGTGGGCTTTGAGAGCGGATACCTGACGGTGGACAGCCTGCGCCGCTATGAGGAAAAGCTGCCCTGCGCCCTGGTCCCCGCCCAGAAGCTGCTGGACGGCCTGCGGGCCTCCAAGGACGGCGAAGAGCTGGCCTGTATGCTGACGGCCCAGTCCATCACCGACCAGGTCTTTCAGGATATGCTGGATTTCCTCCGGCCCGGCGTGACCGAGCGGGAGGCCGCCGCCCATCTGGTGTACCGGCTGCTGTGCCGGGGGGGCGAGCGGGTGTCCTTTGACCCCATTGTGGCCGCCGGGCCCAACGGCTCCAAGCCCCACGCCGTGCCCGGGGATACCGTCATCCGGCCGGGCATGTTCGTCACCATGGACTTTGGCTGCGTCTGGGGTGGGTACTGCTCCGACATGACCCGCACGGTGGCCGTGGGAGAGCCCACCGGCGAGATGCGCCGGGTTTATGACGTGGTTCTGGAGGCCCAGCGGGCGGGCATCGCCGCCGCCCGGGCCGGAGTCCCCGGGCGGGATGTGGACGCCGCCGCCCGAGGGGTGATTGAGCAGGCCGGCTACGGGGAATTCTTTACCCACAGCTTCGGCCACTCCCTGGGGCTGGAGATTCATGAGTCCCCCAACGCCTCCTCCTCCAACCCGGACCCTCTGCCCGCAGGGGCCGTAATCTCCGCCGAACCGGGGATTTATCTGCCCGGGCGCTTCGGCGTGCGCATTGAGGACGTGCTGATTCTGGACGAGGAGGGCTGCCAGGACATCACCCGGTCCCCCAAGGAGCTGATTGTCCTGTAATCCGCAGTTTTCACAAAGCAGCAGGTGCGCAGGAAATTCCCGCCGGGAGTTTCCTGCGCGTTTTCTTTGTGGGGCCGAGCCGGATTTCCCTCTTTTTCTGTGTTTAACGCCTTTTTAACGAAACAGCCGCCTTCATTTGCACCCATTTTATCTCCGTTCCGCTATAATGGTTTCAGTACCCCAATACGGAAAGGAGCGCCCCTATGGAAGAAAAATTGAACGAAATGCTGCTGAAAGACGAAAAAGTTCTCTGGACCGGGCGGCCCGCCCCTTTTAAGCTGATGGACCTGCCGTCCCGCAGGATAATCCTGGCCTCCTGGATGATTTCCGGCGGCGCTCTGGTGATTTCCCTGGGCCTTCTGATCCCCTTTTACATCCGGACCCAGCGCTCCTTCGCGGACACCGCCGTGCTGGTAGTGCTGCTGGCCTTCCTGCCGCTGCTGGTCTCCCTGCGGCCCATCCTGGACCGGCGCAATCTGCTGAAGAGCACCCTCTACGCGGTCACAAACCTCCGGGCCGTCGCCCTGATTCAGGACGACGCCATATACATCCCCCTGAGTCCAAAGCCCGAAACCGCCGTGGAAGCTGAGCCCGGTGGGCGCGGCACCCTGTACCTCGGCGCGGCGGCGGGGATCCCGCCCCGCAGGCTGCTTTACACCGCTGTCATGGGGGTGCGCGTCGAGGGAACCGCCAACCCCTGCGTCCCGGGCCTGCTCTTCTTCCACGTGCCCGACCCGGAGGCCGCCGCAAAAGCTCTCTCCTGACCGGCCGGTTTCTTCCTCACTTTCCTTCCGCCGGTCCTCGTCTCCGCGCGCGGGACTGCTCCGCCGCCCTTTTCTCTCCAGACGGCGGAGCGTGGGGGCCCGCCCCGCGGATTTTGCCGCATCCCTTCCGCCAAAGGGATGCGGTTTTTTTATGGGGAGTGCGCGTCCAAGGCCGCCGGGGCTCTGCCCCGGACCCCGCTGGGGCTCTGCCCCAGGCCCCGCCGCCCTTTGAAAAGGGCGGCCCGAAACTTTTCTGCCCCTCCGCTGCGGCGCAGTGGGAACTGAGGAACCTCTTTACAAAAACTTCACGCTTTGTTCCCGTTTTTGTGATGAATTCCGCCAGAAAATTATGGTATCCTGTTCGTGGATCAAGGATCCGCCTTTCCCTCTCAACGGAGGCGGCGCACGTGCCTCCCTACACGCCCGGACTTTCTCTCCCTGGTTGGGGTGTGAACCCGTTCCTGACAACACCATTTTTCACTGGCTCCCTCCGCCGGCCGTGCGTTCCCGGCGCAGAGGGCTGCCAGACCAAAGGCAATCCGGCAGATTTTCCTTCCGGTTTATAGATAGGAGCACCGTCCGCCCCCCGGGGCGGACGGTGCTCGGCTTGTAAAAAAGACAACCACAGGCTATGCCTGTGGAATAAAAAAGGCTATGCCTATGAGTAGAAATGATAAACCTCCAACGATACAATAGGAGATGGTTT